>NZ_JBOGDB010000110.1:0-16544 GCF_050701515.1 Mycobacterium sp.
CCACGACCTCGTCGAACTGGGCGGCCGCACGCTCGAAGATGTCGATGTGGCCGAGGGTCACCGGGTCGAACGATCCGGGACATACCGCGCCGCTCATGGTCGATGACCGTACAGGTCAGCGATTCAGCTGCGCCATCTCCAGGCGGGTGTCGCCGTATTTCCGTTCCGGCCACACCGCCCACCCGGCCGGCCAACGCAGCTGCGGGCGCGCTGCGGCGCGCTCCACCGCCGCGACGGTGCCGGGCCCGGCCCATCCCGTCGCGGTCAGAGCGGTGATAATGTCCTCGATCTCGACGGCGTCCACCTCATATGGCGGGTCGGCGAGCACCAGGTCGACGGGCCGGTCGCTGCACGCCGCCAGCGCGGCGGCGACCGCGGACCGGCGTAGGCTCGCCACCCCTTCGATGCCCAGCGCCGCGATGTTCTGTTCGATTACCGCCGCGGCTCGCTGATCGGACTCCACGAATATCGCCGACGCCGCGCCCCGTGACACCGCCTCCAGCCCGAGCGCCCCGGAGCCGGCGTACAAATCGAGCACCGCGGCACCGGTGAGGTCCATCCTGGCGGCCAGCACGTTGAACAGCGATTCGCGTACCCGGTCCGTGGTCGGGCGGGTGCCGCGCCGCGGCACCGCGATGCGCCGCCCGCCCAGCCTGCCGGCGATGATGCGGGTCAGCTGACCACCACCAGCAGGTCACCGCCCTCGACCTGCGCTGTCTGCGAAACCGCGACCCGGCTCACGGTGCCGGCCTTGGGCGCGGTGATGGCGGCCTCCATCTTCATCGCCTCGATGGTGGCGATGGTCTGCCCGGCGCTGACCTCGTCGCCGGACGCAACGGCGACGGTGACCACCCCGGCGAACGGCGCCGCGACATGGTCGGGGTTGGACCGGTCGGCCTTCTCCGCGACGGGCACGTCGCTGGCGATGCTGTGATCGCGCACCACCACCGGACGCAATTGCCCGTTGAGGATGCACATCACCGTGCGCATGCCCCGCTCGTCCGGGTCAGAGATCGCCTCCAGCCCGATCAGGAGCTCGACGCCACGCTCCAGCTTCACCCGATGTTCTTCGCCGCTCCGCAACCCGTAGAAGAACTGGTTGGCTGAAAGACTCGAAGTGTCGCCGTACAGATCGCGGTGGGCTTCGAATTCCTTTGTCGGACCCGGGAATAGCAGGCGATTCAGTTCGGCCTGGCGCTTGGGGCCGGCCAGCGCGAGCGCCGCCTCGTCATCCGCGGTGAGCTCTCGGGTGGGCTTCGCCGGCGACCGTCCGGCTAATGCTTTGGTGCGCAACGGCTCTGGCCAGCCGCCAGGCGGGTCACCCAACTCGCCGCGGAGGAATTCGATGACTGAATCGGGAATGTCGAATCGTGCTGGATCCGACGCGAATTCATCGGCGCTGACGCCGGCGCCGAGCAGCGCAAGGGCGAGGTCACCGACCACCTTCGACGAGGGCGTCACCTTCACCAGCCTGCCCAGCACCCGGTCGGCGGCGGCATAGTTCTCTTCGATCTCCTCGAAGCGATCGCCGAAGCCGAGAGCGATGGCCTGCTGCCGCAGATTCGACAACTGACCACCCGGGATCTCGTGGTGATAAACCCGTCCGGTCGGGGCAGGCAGCCCGGATGCTGCAACATCGAAGGGGGCGTACACCTTTCGCAGCGCTTCCCAGTACGGCTCGAGGTCGCAGACTGACGTCAACGACAGGCCGGTGTCGTACTCGGTGTGCGCGGCGGCGGCAACGATCGACGACAATGCGGGTTGGCTGGTGGTGCCCGCCAGCGGCGCGGCGGCCCCGTCGACGGCGCTGGCGCCGGCCTGCCAGGCGGACAGGTAGGTGGCCAGCTGACCGCCCGGGGTGTCGTGGGTGTGCACGTGCACCGGAAGGTCGAACCGGCCGCGCAGCGCGCCGATCAGTGCGGTGGCGGCCTGCGGCCGCAACAGCCCGGCCATGTCCTTGATCGCCAGCACGTGCGCGCCGGCATCGACGATCTGCTCGGCCAGCTTGAGGTAATAGTCCAGCGTGTACAGGTTCTCGCCTGGGTCGGACAGGTCACCCGTGTAGCTCATCGCGACTTCGGCTACCGCCGTGCCGGTTTCGCGCACCGCGTCGATCGCCGGCCGCATCGACTCGACATTGTTCAGCGCGTCGAAGATCCGGTAGATGTCGATCCCGGTGGCCGTCGCCTCGTCGATGAATGCCCTCGTGACACTCTCCGGATAAGGGGTGTAGCCGACGGTATTGCGGCCACGCAGCAGCATCTGCAGGCAGATGTTGGGTACCGCCTGGCGGATCGCCGCTAGCCGCTCCCACGGATCTTCCTTCAAGAACCGAAGCGCCACATCGTAAGTCGCCCCGCCCCAACACTCGATCGACAACAGCTGCGGAGTCATCCGCGCGATGTAGGGCGCGATCATCAGCAATCCGGTGGTGCGCAGCCGGGTCGCCAGCAGCGACTGATGCGCATCACGGAACGTCGTGTCGGTGACACCGACGGACTTGGATTCACGGAGCCATCGCGCGAAACCCTCCGGCCCCACCTCGGTCAGCAGCTGCTTGCTGCCACGGGGCGGCCACGCCTCGAGGTCGATCTCCGGCAGCTTGTCCTGGGGGTAGACCGTCGACGGCCGCGGACCGTGCGGCTGGTTCACCGTGACCTCGGCGAGGTAGTTGAGAATCTTGGTGCCGCGGTCGGCCGGCGTGCGGGCGGTCAGCAGGTACGGACGCTCGTCAATGAACGAGGTGTTGATCCGTCCGGCCCGAAAATCCGAGTCTCCGACAACCGCCTGCAGGAACGGGATGTTCGTCGACACGCCCCGGATCCGGAACTCGGCCAGTGCCCGGCGGGCGCGGGCGATCGCCGCGGAGAAATCCCGTCCGCGACAGGTGAGCTTGACCAGCATCGAGTCGAAGTGGGCGCTGATCTCGGCGCCGAGATGGGAGCCGCCGTCGAGCCGGATGCCTGCGCCGCCCGGTGTCCGGTAACCGGTGATGCGACCGGTGTCGGGCCGAAAACCATTGGCGGGATCCTCGGTGGTGATTCGGCACTGCAAAGCGGCCCCGTGCACCGCCAGCGTGTCCTGCCGCAGACCCATCTGCTCGAGCGTCTCCCCGTCGGCGATGCGCATCTGGCTGGCGACCAGATCGACGTCGGTGATCTCCTCGGTGACCGTGTGCTCGACCTGGATCCGCGGGTTCATTTCGATGAACACGGCCTGCCCGCGTTCGTCCAGAAGAAACTCGACGGTGCCGGCGTAGGAGTAGTTGATCTGGCGGGCGAACGCCACCGCGTTGTCGCAGATGGTCTGCCGCAGCTCGGCCGGCAGGTTCGGCGCGGGGGCCAGCTCGATGACTTTCTGGTGGCGGCGCTGCACACTGCAGTCGCGCTCGAAGAGGTGCATCACGTTGCCGTGGGTGTCGGCGAGGATCTGCACCTCGATGTGGCGCGGGTTGAGCACGGCCTGCTCCAGGTAGACCATCGGGTCGCCGAACGCCGACTCGGCCTCGCGACTGGCCGCCTCGATGGCTTCCGGCAGCGCCACGGGCTCGGTCACCCGGCGCATCCCGCGGCCGCCCCCGCCGGACACCGCCTTGACGAACAACGGGAATTGCATGGTTGCCGCGGCTTCCACCAATTCTTCGACCGACGCCGACGGCGCCGAGGACGTCAGCACCGGAAGGCCCGCCGCCCGGGCGGCCTCGATCGCGCGCGCCTTGTTGCCGGTCAGCTCGAGCACGTCGGCGGTGGGCCCGACGAAGGTGATGCCCGCCGCGGAGCAGGCGGCAGCCAGGTCCGGATTCTCCGAGAGGAATCCGTATCCCGGATAGACCGCGTCGGCGCCGGCGTGCTGCGCGACCCGGATGATCTCCTCGACCGACAGGTAGGCCCGGACGGGGTGGCCCTCCTCGCCGATCTGATACGACTCGTCGGCCTTGAGCCGGTGCAGCGAGTTGCGGTCCTCGTGTGGGTAGACCGCGACCGTCGCGATGCCCATCTCGTAGGCGGCGCGAAAGGCGCGGATCGCGATTTCCCCGCGGTTGGCAACCAGGATTTTGGAAATCACCCGCGTACCTTAACGCCGATGTGCTGCGGTCCGACTAGATAAGCGTCGACCAGTAGTCCCAGAACCGCACCAGGATCAGCAGAACCAGCGCGGTGAACCACAACGTGACCAACGACCACCGCCACTGATAGAGCACGCCGGCCACGCCGTTGTCGGGGGACGGTTGCAGCGCGATGGATGACACCACCACCAGCAGCGGAATGGTGACAGCCCAGACCACCATGCAATACGGGCACAGCGCGCCGATCCGGTACAGGCTCTGGAAGATCAGCCAATGCACGAACGCGGTGCCGAGCAATGTCCCGGTCGCCAGGCCCGCCCAGTACCAGCGGGGCAGCGCGACCTTGCCGATCGCCAGCACCCCGGTCACCACGACGACGGTGAAGGAGACGATGCCGATCAGCGGATTCGGGAAGCCGAAGGCTTCGGCCTGCGGGGTGACCATCACCGAGCCGCACGACAGCACCGGGTTGATGCTGCAGGACGGCACGTAGTCGGGGTTCTCCAGGATGCGCACCTTCTCCACGGCGAGCGTGGCCGCGGCGGCCAGCCCGAGCGCGCCGGCGATCAGCACCCACACCGCGCTGGCGGTCCGCACCGAGACGCCCGGCCGGCCCTCGGCCGTCGCGGGCGGCGCGGGACTGTCGGCGGTAACGGTCACGGTCCCACCGGGGCTGGCTCCGGGGCGGGCGGCGCCGGCATCAGACCCGGCACGTCACCGACGATCTCCTTGACCTTGGCCACCAGCTCGTCGGGCGTGCTGTATTTGTAGTCCTCGCCGTTGATGCGCACCGTCGGAGTCGAACTGATGTCGGTCGCCTGCGCCAGGCCCTTCACCATCTCGACGTACCGGCCCTTATTGATGCAGTCCGGCACGGAGCCGCCCGCCCCGGCCTGCCGCGCGATCTCGATCAGCTGCGCATCGGTCGGATATGTCGACGAGCGCTCGCCCGGCTGCTGGGCGTACAACGCGGCGTGGAAGCGCCGGAACGCGTCCTTGTTTTCGTCGGCCACGCAGTAGGCGGCACCGGCGGCCCGGGAGGAATAGTTCTTGGTCTGCGGCGAGTCCAGGATGGCCACCATGTAGTAGTCCGCGGCGATCGCTCCGGTGTCGATGAGCTTGCTCACCGTGGGCCCGAACTGCTGCTCGAACTGGCCGCAGTGTGGGCACAGGAAGTCCTCGTAGAGCGACAGCACGGCCTTGGGTTCGGTGCTGCCTTCCTTGGTGATGAGGTTGCTCGACGTCACCCGGACGGACTTGGCGTCGCCGGACGAGGGCTTCTTATCGCCGGACGCCACGATGACGTAGAACAACACAACGGCGATCACCACTACCGTCGCGGTCAGGCCGATCTGGATCGCCAGGTTGCGCCTGCGGTCTTGCGCCTTCAAGTCGTAGCGGGCGTTCTTCTTGGGTTTGGCCACGGGTCAAGGGTACCGGCGGCGTCTTGGGGCGCTGTCAGCCGCGGCTGAGATGTGCCCGCAAGGCCGACGCCATCTCGGCGATTGCCGTCGCGCTGCCGCCTCCGAGCGCAATGAAGTTGGCGAAGCCATGTATGAGCGAACCGAACTGGCGGGCGTCCACGGCATTGCCCGCCGCGCGCAAGGCATCGGCGTACTGATTGCCTTCGTCGCGGAGCGGATCGAAGCCTCCCGTCAGCACCAGCGCCGGCGGCAGGCCGGACAGATCATCGCTCAACAGCGGCGACACCCGCGGATCGGCCGGGTCGAGGCCGGAACCGCCCAGGTAGTTCTCGGTGAACCAGTCCATGTTGCGCTTGGTGAGCCAATATCCATCGGCGAAGAGGTTCCGCGACCGGGTGTCGTTGGCGTGGTTGGTGACCGGGTAGAGCAGCAGCTGCAGGGCCGGCAGCCGAACGCCCTCGTCACGGGCGCGTTGTGAGACCACGGCGGCGAGGTTGCCGCCGGCGCTGTCTCCCCCGACGGCCACGCGATGTGGGTCGGCGCCGAGTTCGGCGGCGTGCTCGAGGGCCCACCGATAGGCCGCGAAGGCGTCGTCGGCGGCGGCCGGCGCCTTGTGCTCGGGTGCCAGTCGATAGTCGACCGACAACACGTGCACTCCGGCGTCGCGGCAGATGAGCTGGCACAAGTTGTCGTGGGTGTCGATGCCGCCGATGACGAAGCCACCGCCGTGGTAAAAGACCAGCATCGGCGCCTCGGCCTCGTCCGGGCGGTAGTGGCGCGCGCGCATCTCCCCCGCCGGGCCCGGAATCGACAAATCGGTCTCCGCGACGTCGATATCCACATGGGGGAGCTCCGCGGCCAGAATGCTCGCCTGCCTCCGCGCGATCGCCACATTCTCGCTGGCCACCAGCTTGCCGACACCGGAGGCGTGCTCAGCGGTGAGCATCAGCTGCAGCACGGTGTCCAGGGTGTTGCCGTCCACGGTGACCGAGCGGCCACCCATGAACAGCCGCTTGAGGCGGTCGGGTATCCGCGGCATGGTGCGCAGTGTGACGCCGGCCGCGGCGTTCAGCACGGCGTCACGGGCACTGGGCTTCACCGTCGAGCCGGCAGGCGAGGTGGTCTGGGCTGGCAGACTTTGAGCCATGGCTCCTCCCTCAATAACCCTGAACGACGGTAATGCGATACCCCAGGTCGGGCTGGGCGTTTACCTGACGCCACCGGAGGCCACCGAACGGGCGGTGGCGACTGCGCTGGACGCCGGTTACCGGCATATCGACACGGCCGCAGCGTACGGCAACGAGGTGCAGACCGGCCGAGCGGTCGCCAACTCCGGGATTCCCCGTGACGACGTCTTCGTGGTCACCAAGCTGTGGAACGCCGACCAGGGATACGACGACACGCTGGCCGCGTTCGACGCCAGCCTTCGACGGCTCGGTGTCGACCGCCTCGACCTCTATCTCATCCACTGGCCGATGCCGGCGGGCAACACGTTCGTCGACACCTTCAAGGCCTTCGCCCACCTGCGCGACCAGGGCCTGATCTCCTCGATCGGGGTGAGCAACTTCGAGCCCGAGCACCTGCGGATTTTGATCGACGCAACCGGGATCGTGCCGACGGTCAACCAGGTGGAGCTGCATCCGCTGCTCCCGCAGCTCCAATTGCGCGAAATGCATGCTCAACTGGGCATTGCCACCGAGGCATGGAGCCCGCTGGGGCGGGGATCGCTGTTGGGGAACCCGGTCATCACCGAGGTTGCGAAGGCCGCGGGGAAAACCCCGGCGCAGGTACTGATTAGGTGGCATATCCAACTCGGTAATATCGTCATCCCCAAGTCGGTGACCCCCGAGCGGATTGTGAGTAACTTCGACGTGTTCGACTTCGAGCTGAGCGAGAACGACATGGGCGCGATTTCTGCGCTCGACGACGGAACGCGGCTGGGTCCCGATCCACGAAGCTTCAATTTCACAGGGTAGGTGACATGACGTCGGCGGCTGCGATTCCCACCGTCACTCTCAACGACGAACACACGATTCCGGTGATCGGTCTCGGCGTCGCGGATCTGTCGGACGACGAAACCGAACGGGCGGTATCGGCGGCGTTGGACGCCGGCTACCGGTTGATCGACACCGCCGCCGCGTACGGTAACGAGCCCGCCGTGGGTCGCGCCATCGCCGCCTCGGGCGTGCCGCGCTCCGAGTTGTTCGTCACCACCAAGCTGGCCACCGGTGATCAGGGTTTCCAGTCGTCTCAGGACGCCTGCAAGGCGAGCCTGGACCGGCTCGGCCTCGACTACGTGGATCTCTACCTCATTCATTGGCCCGCCGAAGAGCGCGGCGCGTACGTCGACAGCTGGGGCGGCATCATGAAGTCCTTCGGGGGCGGCCACGCCCGCTCGATCGGGGTGTCCAACTTCAGCGCCGAGCACCTGTCGATGATCATCGACCTGTCGTTCTTCGTTCCGGCGGTCAACCAGGTCGAGCTGCACCCGCGGCTCAATCAGGCCGAGCTGCGCGCCACCCACGGCGAACACGGCATCGTCACCGAGGCCTATAGCCCGTTGGGCATCGGCCAGCTGCTGGACAACCCGGCGGTCGCCTCGATCGCGCAAGCGCACGGCAAGTCACCCGCGCAGGTGTTGATCCGGTGGAGCATTCAGCTCGGCAACGTCGTCATCCCCCGCTCGTCGTCGCCGGACCGCATCAAGGAAAACCTCGACGTGTTCGACTTCGAGCTGACCGAGGACGAGATGACCACGCTGAACGGCCTGGACGACGGCACGCGGTTTCGGCCGAATCCCGATACCTATTCCGGCACCTAACCGCGACCCGGGCCACTCGACTTGACGATGCCAGGTAGGTAAGCGGTGGGCTCATGCGCGTAGTTCTGCGGATGTTGGCCGCCTGTTGCCGAGTTGCGCTGGCAGTCGGCTGAATCCGTACAAGTTGACCAGGTGCCGGCGTTGCGGGGGTGCGGTGAGGCGCAGATCGGGAAACGTTTCGAACAGTGCGCGCAAGGCGATGGCACCCTGTATTCGGGCCAGCGCAGCGCCCATGCAGGCGTGCACGCCGGAGCCGAAGGCCAGGTGCTCTCGTGCATTGGTCCGGGTGATATCGAAGCGGTGGGGGTCGGGGAATACGCGTGGGTCGCGGTTGGCGCCGCCGAGAAGCAGCGCGACCATGTCGCCGGCGGCGATGTGCTGTCCGGCGATTTCGACGTCGCAATCCGGTGTGCGTGCGGTCATCTGGACGGGGCTGTCGATCCGCAGGATCTCCTCGATGGCGGCGGGCCACAGGTCGGGGTCATCGCGCAACAGTGCCAGCTGCTCGGGGTGCTGCAGCAGCAGGACGATGCCGTTGCCGATCAGATTCACCGTGGTCTCAAAGCCCGCACCGATGATCAGCGCGGCGTTGGCGGTGAGTTCGCGGTCGGACAGGGTGCCATCGGCGGCCAGGCGGCTGAACGGATTGTCGCCGGGCTCAGCGGCGCACAGTTGGCGGAAGTGCTCGCGTAGGTAAACATCGACGTCGCGCATGCCGTCGATGGCGCGGCGGTAGGTCTTCCAGCCGATGCCGATGTCCAGCAGCGGGGCGCCGCTGTGACCCCACCCCAACATGCGCGGGTGGGTGTCGGCGGGAAGATCGAGGATCTCGGCGATGATTGCGACGGGCAGTTGGGCGGCGAAATCAGCGATCAGATCGGGTTGCGGTGTGGCAGCGATCCTGTCGATAAGTTCGTTGGTCACTTCGGCGACTCGGGTGCTGAGCGTGTCGATCGCGCGCGGGGTGAAGCTGTGAGCGACCAGTTGCCTGTAGCGGGTGTGATCGGGTGGATTCACAATGACCATGGCGGGCGGCTCCACTGGGTTGGCCACGCCGGGGTCGGTCCTTGAGATCAGCCTGCGCAGCGGTCGCGGCAAGTCCATGTCTGTCGGGGCTGTGACCCCGAATCTCTTGTCTCGCAGGATTTCTCGACAGACTTGAAGATCGACGCTCACCCACACAAACGGTGTGCGCACCACTGAACCGCGCACCCGGATCTCTTCCATCAGCGGATAGGGATCCTGGCCGCGTCCGTGATTGGCCATCAGCCGGGCCAACGGGTCGCCCTTCCACGCCTGAACCGCGAAGAACGCCCGAGGTACACCGTGCATTGCCGCCCACCGGGCCCAGAGGCCGACACGCATAATCGATCCCTCCCCCGCGAAGGCACACCGCTACAATGAGACGTGCGAGATAATGAGACACTCAATGTCTCTTGTGGTTCAATCGCTACGATACGGCCACCTCAACGAAGGAGCAAGGAATCCAGTGACGTCGACGCGGACGGCGGAATTCGTGCAGCGACTTACCGCTCCCGATCCTGCGGTTCTGGCTCAGATCGACCACCCGGACGAGATCACCACCCGGATCCTGAGCGCCACACTCGAGCAGGCCGAACTCATCGGAATCCGTCGCACCACCATGGAAGATGTCGCCCGCCGCAGCGGCGTCGGGCGTGCCACCCTCTACCGGCGCTTCCCCACCAAGACAGCGCTCATCGACGCCGTGGTCCTCGCCGAAGTGCGCCGCTACCTCGAGGGCAGCGCGCTGGCCCGCTCGCGCGCCACCACTCTCGAAGACCGCCTGGTCTACGGCACCGTCTTCACCGTGACGTTTCTGCGAGAGCATCAGCTGCTCAAGAAATTGCTCCGCACCGAGCCCGAAACGATCCTGCCAAGCCTGACCGTCGATGCCGGCGCCATCGTCGATTTCGCCACCGAGCACGCTGTTGTGCAGTTGCGGGCCGATCTCTACGGCGCGACGTCCACAACACCGGCCCAAGAGCGCCACCTGCGAACCGTCGCAGAACTACAGACCCGCCTGACGCTGTCCTTCATCGTCACCCGACACACCTGCATCAATCTGGCCACCATCGACGACACGCGTGCATATGTGCGCGACTACCTCCTGCCGATGATCACCGGGCCTACCCGATCCGCGACGTCGTCCGCTGGGCTGCGGAGTTGAGCCGAGCCGGCGGACTGACGGCCTTTCGGATCGAAGTGTAGGTTTTGGCTTTTGGCGTGAACATGGCAAATCAAGTCGCAAACTCGGTCGCGGCGGTTGCGGCGCGAATCTCGTCAGTCCTTGGCCCGCGGGTGATGCGGATCATCGCTCGGTTCAACAGATATGTGACGAACCCAATCCAGAAACTCTGGGCTCCTCGCTTGCGCTACATGGCCGTCATCGCCTAACCCGGCCGCCCTGCTGCGGCTTGCCGGCGTGGTGCTCGTCGAAGCCCACGACGAATGGCAGGTCGCCGACAATCGCTACCTCTCCGAGGCCACCCTGGCCTTGCTCAATCCCGGCGACCAACCCCAGCAGACGGTCGCAGCTCCCCCGGAGCTCACGGCATAGCGGAAAACCGCAGAGTCCTCAGGCGAAATACCCGCTTGAGTCACACGACCCCGCGGCGTGATTGGTTTCGTCGCTGAGAAGCGCGCGCTTTGATCGCAGCGGCCAGGGAGCGTTCCGCGCGCCGGCGCGTGTCGCCGAGACCCACCATCAAGTTGATCGCCATCGGGGCCATCACGTCTTGCAGTCCTTGGGAGTCGATGAGTCCGCTCATCGCCAGCAGCACGAATCCGTGGGTGGCACTCAAGATCTGGGTGGCCGCAGGGGTCGGCTCCTGCGGTCGGATCCGCCCGGCTTCGATGACCCGCTCGACCGCAGTGACCAGCACCGACAGTGCGTCGACTCCTTCGGCGAGATCCCAAGGCGTGGCCCCATCGGCTGAGAGCTTGTGGACTCCGCCAAGGTCGCTGAGACCAAACAGCAACCGGTACAGCTGCGGGTTTTGCATCGCGAACTCGCCGTAGGCCAGTCCGCCAGCGATGAGATCAGCCATCGGGTCGTCGGTGTGGGGCACCCCGCGAGTGTGCTCGGCGAAGCGCGCAAGCCCTTCACGCATCACCGCTTCGATCAGCGTGGGCATGCCCCCGAAGTGCGTGTACACCGCCATCGTGGACGCGCCGATCTCGCCCGCCAGTGTTCGCGCTTGGATCGCCGCCGGTCCGTCTCTCTCGAGCACGGCCAAAGCGGCGGCCACGAGGCGGTCTCGGGCGCTCAACGAGGTGTCGGTCGACGGCATCATTGACATGATGCTATAACAAGCGTTATGTTCCTGACTAGGAATAACAATTGTTATAGCAACGTAAGCGGGCCACCCGCCCCAATCACCCGGAGGACCGACATGGCTGCTAAAACGCCCGTATACCGACGGCTGATCGCCGGCGCCGGCGGCGCATCCTTGATATTGGCGCTCTTTCTGCCCTGGGCGGGCGTTGAGGGCATCAACCGCACCGGTTGGCAGTTCAACACAGTGGCCGCCGTGCTGTTCCTGGTCGCTGGCGTGTTCGGGATCGCCACGGCGATCACCGGCGGGCAATACGGCGTGGGCCGCCCTGATCTATCGCTTATCGCCGCAACCGACTTACTCAACACCACCTCAATGTTGCTGCTCGCCTGGCTGATTCCCTTTGACTTTCCCGAACACGCCACCCGTCAGCCCGGCGTCTTCGGCGCGCTGATCTCAGCAGCTGCAACCGCCTTCGCCGTCGCCGACTACCGCCCGCTGCGGGGAACGCCCTGGTTTCCACCCATCAAAACCAGCGAACCAACCCGCGCGAGTATCCCGGGATAGTTCATTCAATTCCACGAACCCTTTTGCACACTCGGCGCCACCACGGCATGGTTGAAACCCGCAGAGCCTCAGGTGAAACAGCGCTCGACTTACACCACTCCGCGGGGCGCAAACCTGGCGTGACTGGCCAATTCACACCGTCGCGCTGGGGCCGCTTCGACTTGACACAATCGACCGCGTGCTACGCGCAGGTTCCGAGACCCGATTGTCGCCACGTATGTGACCATCGGTCGTCTGAAGAATGTGTCGATCTGGAGGTGCCTTGAGAGTCGGTATCCAGTCGCAGCCCAGGCCTAACCACTAGGGCATGTCGCTGTCGCTTGGCGTAGCACGGGCACCGATGGTGCGTCGACTGGAAGTCCGTAGCCACGCAGCACCGCGATGAACTGCATCGCGTACTGGCAGTGGAAAGCAGCGTTGGGCGGCATCCAGTGCGCGGGCTCCTTATCGCCCTTGTCCTGATTGGCCTGGCCCTCTACCGCCAGCAGGTTGGCCGGGTCGTTGGCGAAACGTACGCGCATCTGGTCGGTCCAGTTCCGTGCACCCATGTCCCATGCGTACGCCAACGGCACGATGTGCTCGATTTGCACGGCCGCGCCGGTCTTCTCGCCGCGCATGAACGCGATGGTGTCGTTGGTGTACGGGTCGTGCAGTGTGCCGGTGGCTACCGCGTTGGGACACCGCTTGATCGACACATAGGTTTTGTCGACCAGATCCCGATCAAGGATGTCGTTGCGGGTGTCGCAGCCGTTATGCCCGCCGGGCGCATTGTTATCGTCGGCCCACGCGTCGCCGAACGCGGCCCTGCGGTAGTCGTAGCCGTGGATCCGCACTGGCACCTCCGCTACTGCCGACAGCACGTCGACACCCGGTGCGACGGTGGGAATGTCGGCCTGCGCGACGAACCATGCCGCGCGTTGATCCGCCGACGCCATCGCCTGGTAGGCCACCAGCACCGCAAGTGCGACCGCCGCGGCCAGCCAGACCAGACGTTTGCGGCTCATGCCTTGTCCAGGTACTCGACACGGTCGGTGTCACTGAATTGTGCTGCCAATACCCACATTCCGCGGTCTTCAGGATTCTCCTGGTAGCGTGACTCGCAGAACTCTCGCGCGGCCTCGATGACTTCTCGATGGTCGGACAGTGACAAGAACCGCAGTGTGATGGGTCGACCGGATTGACTGTGCCCCAACACGTCTCCCTCCCGGCGCTCTCGCAGATCCAGGTCGGCGAGTTCGAAACCATCCAGCGTGCCCGCTACCGCCTTCAACCGCTGTCCCGCTTTGGAACCCTCCGGCAGTCGAGTTGTCAGCAGGCACAGGCTGGCGTGTTCGCCGCGGCCGATGCGGCCGCGCAACTGATGCAGCTGGCTGACGCCGAACCGGTCGGCGTCCATCACCAACATCACTGTCGCGTTCGGCACGTCGACGCCCACCTCGATGACCGTCGTACAGATCAGAACATCGATCTGCCCGTCCCGGAACGCGGCCATCACCGCGTCCTTGTCGTCGGCCGGCAACCGCCCGTGCATCAAACCGAGCCGCAGACCCGACAGCGGTCCGTGCCGAAGATGCTCGAACAGCTCGACCACCGTGGTGGACGGCGGCCCGTCTCCCTTGCCACCCTCGTCCGACTCGTCGATGCGCGGCGCCACCACATAGGCCTGGCACCCGTCGCGAACCTCCTCGATGATCCGCTGCCAGGCACGGTTGAGCCACTGCGGTTTCTCCTTGACGAATATCGTGTTCGTCGCGATGGGCTGGCGACCCCGCGGCAGTTCGCGCAGTGTTGCCGTCTCAAGGTCGCCGAACACCGTCAGCGCTACCGTTCTCGGGATCGGAGTGGCCGTCATCACCAGCAGATGGGGCGTCACGCCTTCGGGAGCCTTGGCGCGCAGCCGATCTCGTTGTTCAACGCCGAATCGGTGCTGCTCGTCGACCACCACCATGCCAAGTCGCTTGAAGTCCACAGCATCCTGCAGCAGGGCGTGCGTGCCGATCACGATGCCCGCCTCACCGGACGCGACCTCGTCGCGCACCTGCCGTTTCTGTTGGGATGACATCGATCCGGTGAGCAGCGCCACGCGCGTCGCACCTTCCGCACCGCCCAGCTGACCGCCCATCGCCAGCGGACCCAGCACGTCGCGGATCGACCGGGCGTGTTGGGCGGCAAGGACTTCGGTGGGTGCCAGCAGCGCGCACTGATAGCCGGCGTCGATCAGCTGCAGCATGGCCAGCACCGAGACAATGGTCTTGCCCGAACCGACTTCGCCTTGCAGCATTCGGTTCATCGGACGGGTCGCGGTGATCTCGGTCGACAGCGTGTCGAGGACTTCGCGCTGGCCGCTTGTCAATTCGAAAGGCAGCCGGTCGGTCAGCGCGGCCATCAGACCGCCGGGGGTGCGCGGCGCGGCAGGACCGGTCTCGGACAGATCGCCGTACCGTCGAGCGACCAGAGCCCATTGCAGCCCCGCGGCCTCGTCGAATGTCAGCCGGTCACTGGCGCGCTCACGTTCGGCCGCGTTCTCGGCGAGGTGGATCGCCCGGAGCGCCTCGTCTTCGGATATAAGATTTCGCTGCCGCAGCACCGATTCCGGCAGCGGGTCCGCTATCGGGTCGAGTACGTCGAGGACTTGGCGCACACACGCGTAGAGGTCCCAGCTCTGCACCTTGGCGCTGGCCGGGTAGATCGGGAAGAAGTCGCGCTCGAATGCCGACAGCAGTTCATCATCCGTGCCGGCCTGCGATGCTTCAGCGATCTTGGCTAGCGACTTGGTACCCCTTCTGCGGCCCGTCGGGTCGAGGATCAAGAAGGCGGGATGCGTCAATTGCATTGTGCCCTTGTAGTAGCCGACCTCGCCCGACAGCATCACGCGTGTGCCCTGAACCAAACTCTTCTTCAGGAATCTGGCGTTGAAGAAGGTGGCGGTCACCTTGGGTCTGCGTTCCCCAAGGGTCACGACGAGGTATTCCCGCTTCGGTTTTCGGTTTGTCCAGCGAACGTCGGCCTTGGTGATCGTGTCGACGAAGGTGATGTGCTCGCCTTCCTCGGGGGGCTCACGGTCCTCGCCGAGCACGGTCATGCCCTCGCTGTACGTGCGCGGGTAATGCCGCAGCAGGTCGTTGACGGTGCGAATTCCGAAGTGTTTCTCGAGCTTCTGCGCCGAAGACTTGCCGATAACGTTGTCGAGCCGGTCGGTCAGCGTTGCCACAGCTACTCGACCCCGATCAGCAGCGCGTCGCCGCTGTGGCCGGTGTGGTAGGTCACCAGCTCGGCGCCCAGGTGCCGGCGATGCACGTGCTCCACCAGGGCCTCGCCAACGCTCGGATCAACGTCGGCGCCGCTGAGAACCGTGACGAGCTCTCCCCCCGCAACCAGCAGCAGGTCAATCAGGCCCGCGGCGGCGGCGGTGATGTCCGCCGCGACGATCAGCACCTCGTCGCCCGCGATGCCCAGCCCGTCGCCCGGTTGACAGGCCCCGGCCCAGGTCAACGCCTCCTGGGTGGCGACCCGCACCGAGCCGTGCCGGGCGCCCGCGGCGGCGCGGGCCATCGTGTAGCCGTCGTCGACGGCTTGCCGGTCGGCATCGTGCACCGCCAGCGCGGCCAGCCCCTGCACCATCGACCCGGCGGGTACCGGCACCACGTCGATGCCCCAGCCGATCGCGGCAGTGCAGCCGGCGACCAGTTCCTCGGCGGCGACATAACCGTTGGGCAACACCATGATCTGCGCGGCGCCCGTGTCGACCAGGCCTCGCAGCAGGTGCTTGGCAGTCACCGCGGAGGTCGGGTCCGGTCGCAGCACGTGGGCACCTTCGCCGGCGAACAGCTCGGCCGCCCCGTCACCGTCGACAACGGCGAGCACCGCACGTTCCCGGGTCCAGCCGCCGGGCGCGTGCGTGCCGATGGCCGCGGTGAGCGCGGTGATCTGGATCCGGCCCGGGGTACCGAACGGCAGCGCCGCCTCGACGGCGCCGCCGGCGTCATCGGAGTGCACGTGCACCGAGTAGTGGCCGGTGCCCTCCGAGGACGCCGCGATGGCAACCGAGTCGCCCAGCTCGTCGAGCCGTTGGCGCAGCTTTTCCACCCCGTCGGCTTCGCAGCCGCTCAGCAGATACATCACCTCGAACCGCGGTGGTGCGGGTGCGGCGGCGCTGATTTCAACCTCCGGCGGGGACGGCACGTACTCCTGGCGGGTCGGCGCGTGACCGGTGAGTGTGGCGGTGAGCGCGTCGAGCAGCACCAGCAGTCCGCGGCCGCCGGCGTCGACCACCCCGGCGGCGGCGAGCACGTCGAGCTGCTGGGTGGTCTTGTCGAGGGCGACCGCCGCCGCGTCGTCGGCGGCGATGACCGCACCGGCGAGGTCGGCGC
>NZ_JBOGDB010000111.1:0-7627 GCF_050701515.1 Mycobacterium sp.
CACGTCGACAGTGACTGGACGGCGGCTCGCGACGAGTTGCTCATCGATGCCGCTGGCGAGGACGACTCACACATCATCGAGCAGACAGTCGTTCTGTTCGACACCGCCGAAGCGGCCGTCGAGTTCTTCGAGCAATCTCGCGACATATGGCGCGACTGCGCGGAATCTACGGACACCCTGGTCGAGGACTCCCCGTGGGACGCCGACGATGTTCAGCAAGTCAGCGACAGGATGATCACGCAGAGCGCAAACGTCGGCGGCACATTCGAGGGGGTGTGCCAGCACGCGCTCGGGGTGGTGTCCAACGTGATCGTCGAAGGGTTTTCCTGCGACGACGACGCCAACGACGATGCGGAAACGATCGCCAGGCAGATTCTGGAGAACGCGGCCGAGCACTGATGCGGGCATCGAGAAGCCCGAAAACGTCCCTTGAGCAGTTTTCCAGTTAACCCCGATCGTTATTGACGACTTGGTATATTTTCTGCGGACGTGGCGAAACGCTCCTCCCGGCAAACCTCTCAGGAGGTCGCATGCGAACACTGGTTTCGGCTTTCGGCGGGGTTGCGGTCGGTTGCGCGGCGCTGTCGGGGTGCTCGTTCGAGTTCGGCACGACGAGCACACCCACGGTGTCGCAGGATGCCCTGCAGAACGACATCGCCGATCGGTTGTCGAAGGCCGGCGAGAAGCCGCAGTCGGTGACCTGCGACGGCAGTTTGATAGGCGAGGTAGGTAAGACCACCCGTTGTGACGTGGTGATCAGCCGGACCAACAGCTTTCAGCCCGTCATCACCGTGACGAAAGTCGACGGCACGATGGTCAGTTACGACATCAACCCCGCGATATCCAAAGAGCAGTTGGAAAAGTACATCTCAGCCCGCGACTCCGATGCCGGGCTGCGGGTGGAATCGGTGTCCTGCGAATCCGGGCTGGATGGCAAGAAGGGCGCCATCACCTACTGCGACACCGAGGCGCCCAAGGGCACGTTCCGACGCAACGTGGAGATCACCGACGTCGACGGCCTGCTGATGGATCTCAGTTTCGTCCCGGTCTACACCAAGAACGAAATCGCCACCGGGCTGCTGGACATCCTGGAGCAAAAGATCGGGCACCGTCCCGACTCCGCAACATGCGACGACGACCTCGTGGGTGAAGAGGACAACACCATCGATTGCACAGTCACCGATGGATCGGACGAGCAGGTCTACACCCTCACGGTCACGGGCGTCGAGGGCGACAACATCGACTTCAGCTACGCGCCCAAGGAATAGGTCGCGCCGCGCCGACCAGCTCCGGATGAAACTTGGCCGCCATCCGGCGCATCCCGTCGTGCCAGTCCACCGTGGTGCCGCCGATGAGCTCGCGCATCCGGGTCATGTCGGTGGGATTGCCGCGCAGCGCCTGCGCGCTCTCCTCGAAGACCGGCTCCCTGCCGACCAGTGAGCCCAGGTAGGTGCACCACTCCTGGAGGCTGACGGTCTGTTCTCCGCACCAGTTGACCGTCGTCGTCGGGACCGACGCAGCCTCGAGCAGCTTCGGGATGGTCGCGATGATGTCGTCCTCGTGGATCGGGTTGTAGCGGGCCGGTCCGCCAGGCGGGACCGCGATCGGGATGCCGCCGAGCATCATCTCCATGTGGTAGAACGGCCATCCACCGTTGTCGCCGTACGGGACGTTGAGGCGGGCGATGGTGGTGGGCACGCCGAGCGCGCGCGCCATCGACCGAGCGACGACCTCGCCCGCGATCTTGGAGATGGAATAGGTGGGGAACAACGCCTTGTGGTTGTCGCCCAGGGCGGCACCCTCGGTCCGGGGTTCGTCGTCCGGCGGGTCGTAGACGGCCGCCGACGAGCAATGCAGAAATGCCTTCGCGCCGCGGCAGTGGGCCATCAGCAGGCCGACCGACTCAGCGTTGGCGCCAAGATCCTTATCCCACTTGCCGCTCTTGGCCACCGCCAAGTTGAGCACGTAATCGAAGTCGGACGGGAGCCCGCCGAACTCCCCAGCGGCCAGGTTGACGGTCTCGCACCGAACCCCCGCCTTCTGGAGGCTCTCCCGCGCCGCGGCGTCGGTGAAGCGGGCAATGCCCCAGACCTCGTTGTCGGCCGCGAGCGCCCGGGCGATGGGAGCGGCGACCTGACCGCTCGGACCAGTGATCAGGATCTTGTTGCCCCGCATGGGCTGATGGTAGGCGCCTCCTCACGTTCAACGGGACTATCGTCGGGGTTTCGGTATCGTCCCCATGCGGGTAGACGCCGGAGGGCCTGCGACGAACCCGGGCAACAGTCGTGGAGAGGTCGTGACGAAGAGACCAGCGGGTGTGCGCGCCGCCGCGGCGGTCGTTGCGCTGGTGCTCGGGGTGGCCGGGTGCTCGACGGGTAAGCGGGTCGACCTCGGCGACGAGGCGTCGGGCAACCTAATCGCGGCGATCGCCGGCGAGCCCGACCAACTCGACCCGCACAAGACCACCGCGTACTTCTCGTTCGAGGTACTCGAGAACATCTTCGACACGCTCGTGGAGCCCGACGCCAACCTGGAGATGCGGCCCGCGCTCGCCGAGCGCTGGGAAGTCAGCCCCGACCAGCTGACCTGGACGTTCCATCTGCGTCGTAGCGTCACGTTCCACGACGGCAGCCCGTTGACGGCCGACGACGTCGTCTACTCGTACCGGCGCATCATGGACGAGCAGCTGGCCAACGTCGACAAGTTCAGCGCCGTCACCGACGTTGCCGCGCCGGACAGGAACACCGTCACGATCAGGGTCAAGCAACCCACGCCCAACCTGTTGACGAATCTCGGCGGCTTCAAGGGGATGGCGATCGTGCAGCGCAAGAACGTCGAAAGCGGCGAGATCGCAACGCATCCGATCGGCACCGGAGCGTTCGCCTTCCAGACTCAGAAGAGTGGAGACTCGATCACGCTGAAGACCAATTCGAACTACTGGGGTCCTCCGCCTCAGGTCTCGGGGGTCACGTTCCGGTTCATCTCCCAGCCCTCCACCGCGTTGTCGGCGTTGCAGGCGGGCGAAATCGATTGGACCGATTCGGTTCCCACCCAACGCGTCGCGCAGCTGAAAGACGACGACTCGATCACGCTCGCGGTGATACCGAGCAATGACTATTGGTATCTGGCACTCAACTTGGCCCGCGAGCCGTGGAACGACGTGCGGGTACGCCAGGCGATCGCGTATGGGATCGACCGTGGCGCCATCGTGCAGGCCACCAGCTATGGCACCGCCGTCGCGAATCAGCTGGCGATTCCGAAGGGCAACCCCTGGTACACGGAATACGACAAGTACGACTACGACATCGACAAGGCCCAGGGATTGCTGGCCGAAGCCGGTGTCTCCCAGCAGAACCTGGACATGCTGGTGACCAGCGAATACCCCGAGACCGTTACGGCGGCGCAGATCATCGCCGATAACCTTGCACCGCTGGGCATCACGGTGAACATCCGCACGGTCGATTTCGCGACGTGGCTCGACGAGCAGAACAGCGGTCACTTCGACATGCTGATGATGGGCTGGCTCGGCAACATCGACCCCGACGACTTCTACTACGCCCAACACCACACCAACGGGACGAGCAACGCCCAGAAGTTCTCCAACCCCGAGGTGGACCGGCTGCTGGACGCCGGCCGTGTCGAGACGAATCGGCAAGCGCGCGCGGCGGTTTACGCCAAAGCGGCCACCATCATCGCCGACCAGTGCAGCTACATCTACCTCTACAACCCGTCGGTGATTCAGGCCTGGAGCACCAACCTTTCGGGTTACGACGCGCGCCGCGACGGCGCCATCCGCTTCCGCACCGCGTCGCTCGCGCCGATGGGCTCCTCGTGACGGCGGTCTTCACCCATCCGGTGGTGCGCTTCCTCGCACGCAGATTGCTGTACTCACTGGTGGTGCTGCTGGGCGTGTTGATCGTGGTGTTCGCGCTGGTCCACCTGGTCCCCGGCGACCCGGTGCGCATCGCACTCGGAACCCGCTACACACCGCAGGCGTACGACGCACTGCGCTCCGCGAGCGGTCTCGACCGCCCGTTGATCTTGCAATTCTTCGGTTACGTCGGTTCCGCGCTGACCGGTGATCTCGGGGTCAGCTTCCGTAATGGTGATCCGGTAACGGTGACCCTGCTCGACCGGCTGCCCGCCACGGTGTCGCTTGGCGTCGTCGGGATCCTGATCGCGCTGGCGATCGCCCTGCCCGCCGGCATCTGGTCCGCGCTGCGCGAAGGCAAGCTCAGCGACGCCATCGTGCGTGTCACCAGCCAGTTCGGTGTGTCGATCCCGGACTTCTGGATGGGCATCCTGTTGATCGCGCTGTTCGCCACCACACTCGGCTGGCTCCCCACATCCGGGTATCGCCCACTGATGGAGGATCCGGGCGGCTGGCTGCGCCACATCATCCTGCCGGGCCTGACCGTCGGGTTCGTCGCAGCGGCGATCATGACGCGCTACATCCGCTCGGCGGTGCTCGAGGTGGCGGCTATGGGGTACGTCCGGACCGCGCGTTCCAAAGGGCTTCCGCCGCAGGTGGTTACGCTGCGGCACACGGTCCGCAACGCGCTTATTCCCATCTTGACGATCACCGGGATCCAGCTCGCGACGATTCTCGGCGGCGTGATCGTCGTTGAGGTCGTGTTCGCCTGGCCCGGCCTGGGGCGGCTCGTCTACAACGCGGTCGCCGCCCGCGACTACCCCGTCATCCAGGGCGCGGTCCTGCTGATCGCGGCGCTGTTCCTATTGATCAACCTGATCGTCGACGTGCTCTACGCCTTTGTCGATCCGAGGATTCGGTTGTCATGACAGACAATTCGGTCGACGTGAGCTCGCGGGTGTCGTCTTGGCGCTTGCTGCTGAGCAATCCGGTGACGGTGATCAGCGCGGTCATCTTGGTCTTGATCATGTTCCTCGCGTTGACCGCGAGCTGGCTTGCGCCGTTCGGCGTCAACGACATCGACGTGCCCAACGCGTTGCAACCGCCCAGCGGCACACACTGGTTCGGCACCGACGAGCTGGGTCGCGACGTGTTGTCCCGAGTCCTCGTCGCCACCCAGGCGTCGTTGCAGGTGGCGGTGGTCAGCGTGGCGTTCGCCGTCGTCGTCGGTGTGACGATCGGCGTGGTCTCGGGCTACCGCGGCGGCTGGTTGGACACCGTCTTCATGCGCGTCGTGGACGTGATGTTCGCCTTCCCGGTGCTGCTGCTCGCGTTGGCCATCGTCGCAATTCTCGGACCCGGCGTCGTAACGACGATCCTGGCGATCGGCATCGTCTACACCCCGATCTTCGCCCGGGTGGCCAGGGCCAGCGCTCTGAGCGTGCGGGTCGAGCCGTTTGTCCAGCTGTCGCGCACGCTTGGTACGGGACACACCTACATCCTGCTGCGCCACATCATGCCGAATATCGCCGGACCAGTGATCGTGCAGACGTCGTTGTCGCTCGCGTTCGCGATTCTGTCCGAGGCGGCACTGTCGTTCCTGGGACTGGGAATTCAGCCGCCGCAGCCGTCGCTGGGCCGGATGATCTTCGACTCGCAGGGCTTCGTGACGCTCGCCTGGTGGATGGCGGTGTTCCCGGGCGCGGCGATTTTCATCACCGTGCTGGCTTTCAACCTGCTCGGCGACGGGTTGCGTGACGTGCTGGATCCCAAGCAGCGCACCATGATCGAGGCTCGGAGGAAGCAGTGAGCCATCCGGTGCTGAGCGTCGGCGGTCTGCGGGTGCGGATCGGCCCTACCGAGATCGTGCGCGGCATCTCGTTCCAGGTGCAGCGCGAGCAGACGCTCGGGATCGTTGGGGAGTCTGGGTCCGGCAAGTCGATGACGGTGCTTGCCGCGACCGGGCTGCTGGATGCGCCTGGCGCGGTCGCCAGCGGCTCGAGCGCCCTGGCGAGCGACAAACCGATCGAGCTGATCGGCGCGTCGGCGCGGGTGTTGCGTGGCGTGCACGGCGGGCGGATCGGCTTCGTGTTTCAGGACCCGGGCACATCGCTGAACCCGCTGCTCACCCTGGAGCGCCAGATCACCGAATCGCTTGAGGCACATCGCAATATGACCCGGCAGCAGGCGAATGACCGGGCGCTGGAGCTACTGGAGGCCGTCGGGCTGCCGGACCCGCAGATGCGGCTGCACTCCTATCCGCATCAGTTGTCGGGCGGGCAGCGCCAGCGCGTGATGATCGCAATCGCACTGGCGTGCGACCCTGAGCTGTTGATCGCCGACGAGCCGACGACCTCGCTCGATGTCACTACCCAGGCGCAGATCATCGAACTGGTCCGCACGCTGCAACGTGATTTCGGCACCGCTGTGGTGTGGATCAGCCACGACCTCGGGGTCATCGGCCAGGTAGCCGATGACGTGACGGTGCTACAGGAGGGCGAAGCCGTTGAGCAGGCATCGATTGTCGACGTCTTCGACAACCCGCAGCATGACTACACCAAGAAGCTGCTGAAGGCGCGGCCGCTGATCGGCGGCGCGGGTCCCCCACCCGCCTCCGACGATGCGCCGGTGCTTGTCAAGGTCGAGGGCCTCGATGTCCGGTTCGACGTGTCCAGCCCCGCCGGCAAGTCGACAGTCCATGCGGTGAAAGATCTTTCGTTCCGCATCCGGCGCGGCACCACCCTCGGGTTGGTGGGCGAGTCGGGTTCGGGCAAGTCGACGGTCGCGGCCGCACTCACCGGGCTGGTGCGGCCGGATGGCGGGACCGCGACCCTGGACGGCGACGACGTGTTCGGCGTGCGCGGCGCCGCCGAGAAGGCCCTGCGCAGACGGATCAGCCTGGTGTTCCAGGACCCGTACTCGTCACTGAACTCTCGCGCGAGGGTGGGGAGGTCGATCGCCGAACCGTTGGTGGTGCACAAGCTGGTCAACGGAAAGCGGGCGCGCGAAGCGCGGGTCGGTGAACTGCTCGAACTGGTCGACCTGCCGGTGTCGTTCGCATCCCGATACCCACACGAGCTCTCCGGGGGGCAGCGGCAGCGGGTAAGCATCGCCCGTGCACTGGCCACCCAGCCAGACCTGCTGATCCTGGACGAGTCGACTTCGTCGCTGGATGTTTCGGTCCAGGCCAGGGTGCTGGACCTGCTGGCGGATCTTCAGCGCGACCTCGGGCTGACGTACATGTTCATCGGTCACGATCTCGCGGTGATCGAGCGGATGAGCCATGATGTGCTCGTGATGCGCGACGGCGAGATGATCGAATACCGCGCCGCCACGGAACTTTTCGCCAGTCCCGGACAGGACTACACTCGCGCGCTGTTGGCAGCCGTGCCGCCCGCCCGTCCCCGGGTGGCCCGATAAGAGGCGAAGCTGTGGCCGGATCGATCGGCACCGCGAGCAGCGCTGGGATCGCCGGGAGCGCGCTGACGGCACTGTCTTTCGCGCTGCGCGGGTGTCTGGCCTGTATAGCGTGCATCGCCTGCACCCGCTGACGCGCCTGTCTGGGCTGCGCCGCCTGCACCGACTGTGTCGGCTGCATCGGCTGCTACAACTGCAGCGGGCTGCGCAACACCGTCGGTGCGCGCAACGTGCACGCCACCTAATCCGGGCTAGGCGACCGATTCGCGGTCCGTCCGTCGGGGCATCATCGCCCATCGGATTCCGCCCACCACGGCGTTGCCGGCCATCCTGATGACG
>NZ_JBOGDB010000112.1:0-51143 GCF_050701515.1 Mycobacterium sp.
CGCAGCACATCCCACACCGCGACACCGCGCGCACGCAGTGCGGCCGTGCGGGATTCGTAGGCGGCGGAGGCGTCGAACCCGAAGATCCCGCCGGTAATTCGCCAGAACGCGTTGCGTGGATTGGCGTAATACTGCTGCACGGAAAGCGACATCACGCTCGGCATGTTGCCGAGAATCAGCAGCCGGGCGCCGTCATCGATGATCGGTTGCAGCCCCTGCAACAGCGGTCTGGTCATCACCACAGGTATACGTTGAGGCGGTGGCCGATGACATCGATACTGGAGCTATCGAAGCCTCGGGACTGCTGGACGGTCTCGACGGGGTGGCACGGGCAGAGCGCGCCGAGCTGATCGACTGGCTGATCGGCGAGGGATTCACCGTCGAGCAGATCCGGGGCGAGTTCGCGCCGATGTTGTTGCCGGCGGGACGCGTCGTCGGAAACGATGGCGTATATGTGTCCGCACGACAGCTCTGCGAGGACACCGGCATCGATCTGGAGCTGCTGCAGGCCATGCAGCGGGCACTCGGGCTGCCCCGGGTCGACGACCCCGACGCACCGGTCCTGCTACGGGCCGACGCCGAGGCCGCTGCCCGCGCAAGGGTATTCGTCGACCTCGGTTTCACCCGCGAGCAGGTCATCGCGGTGTCGCGGGTACTGGGACAGGGCTTGGCCCAGACCGCCGAAGTGATGCGCCAGGTGGTGCTGGAGGCGGTGATCCAGCCCGGTGCCACTGAGCTGCAGATCGCCCAGGCCTACGGGGAAATGGTGCGAAAGGTGTCGCCGCTGCTCGGGCCGATGGCCGAGGACGTCCTCCTCCTGCAGCTCCGCCACACGCTGGAGACCGAGGCGGTCAGTGTCGCCGAGCGTGCCGCCGGCAGCCTGCCTGGCGCCCGCGAGGTAACCGTGTGTTTTGCCGACCTCGTCGGGTTCACCCGGCTGGGCGAGGCGGTGCCGCCCGAAGAATTGGAGGACCTCGCCAACCGGTTGTCCGGTCTGGCGCGAGACGTCGCGGTTCCACCCGTGCGCTTCATCAAGACAATCGGTGATGCGGTGATGTTCGTCAGCACCGACCCGGCGGCGTTGCTACGGGCCGCCCTCGAACTGGTGGCCGCCGCCGAGAAGGAGGACCTTCCACAGCTTCGCGTGGGGATTGCCGCCGGGAGTGCCGTCCGGCGAGCCGGCGACTGGTTCGGCAGCCCGGTGAACGTGGCCAGCCGGGTGACCGGGGTGGCCCGCCCGGGCTCGGTGTTGGTCGCCGAATCCGCGCACGACGCAATTGGCTCCGCCGAGGAGTTCAGCTGGTCATTTGCCGGTGCGCGGCACCTCAAGGGTGTCAAGGGTGAGGTCAAGCTGTTCCGGGCCCGCACGGCAGGCCCGGAATAGTACGTTGGCTGCTATGGCGGCGGACGTCGATTTTGAGGCGTTGGGGCTGCTCGACGGCCTGGAGGGCGACGCGCGAGAGGAACGCGCGGAGCTGATTGGCTGGCTGCTTGACCGAGGTTTCGACCTGGACCACATCCGCGCGTCGGTCGCGGCGCCGCTGATGCTGCCGGCTAATCGGGTATTCGGCGACGACGGCGACTATGTGTCGGCGCGCGAGGTATGCGAATCGACCGGCGTCGACCTGGAGCTGGTGCAACGGCTGCAGCGGGCGATCGGCCTGCCCGCGATCGAGGATCCCGACGCGGCGGTTCTGCTGCGGGCGGACGGCGAGGCCGCCGCGCACGCGAAGTCCTTTCTCGATCTGGGGTTCGATCCCGAGGACACGCTGGCCGTCATGCGGGTGGTGATGGAGAGCCTGGGTCACGCTGCGGCGATCATGCGTGAGGCCGCGCTCAAGGCGATGCTGAAACCCGGCGCGACCGAGATCGAGCTTGCCGAGGCATCGGAGGCGATGGCGCTGCGGGCCGCTCCCATGATCGGGCCGATGATGGAGGACTTGCTGCGCCTTGTGCTGCGGCATTCGTTTGAGACGGAGGCGGTGAATGCTGCCGAGCGTGCCGCCGGAACGCTTCCCGGCGCGCGTCAGGTCACCGTGTGTTTCGCCGACCTTGCCGGATTCACCCGGCTGGGTGAGGCACTTCCGGCCGAGGACCTCGAGCGGGTGGCCAACCGGCTCGCGGAACTCGCCCATGACGTGTCGCCAGCGCCGGTGCGGTTCGTCAAGTCGATCGGCGACGCGGTGATGCTGGTCTGCTTCGACCCGGCACCGTTGGTGGGCGCCGTGCTCGATCTGGTCGATGCGGCCGAGGCAAATGACTTGCCGCCGCTTCGGATTGGCGTGGCGTCCGGATGCGCCGTTACCCGTGCCGGCGACTGGTTCGGCAGCCCCGTCAATGTGGCAAGCAGGGTGACGGCCGCGGCTCGTCCCGGGACAGTGCTGATCGCGGAGTCCACCCGGGACGCGGTCGGCAACGGGGGCGGGTTCGAGTGGTCGTCGGCGGGAGCGCGACGTCTCAAGGGTGTCAGCGGTGAGGTGAAGCTTTTCCGCGCGCACCGCGCTTCTCTCTGACGCAGCAACTTGACGCTGCTACCGCGACGGTGTGAACCGTCGCAGCCGCAGGCTATTGCTGACCACGAACACGGAACTGAACGCCATGGCGGCGCCGGCAATGAGTGGATTCAGCAAGCCGACGGCGGCCAGCGGCAGCGCGGCGACGTTGTAGGCGAAGGCCCAGTACAGGTTGCCCTTGATGGTGCGCAATGTCGCACGGGACAACCGAATCGCGTCGGGCGCGGCCCGCAGATCGCCGCGCACCAGGGTCAGGTCGGAGGCGTCGATCGCGACGTCGGTGCCGGTGCCCATCGCCAGGCCGAGATCGGCCTGCGCGAGGGCGGCGGCGTCGTTCACCCCGTCCCCGACCATTGCGACCACCCTGCCCTGGCCCTGTAACCGTTTGATCTGGTCTACCTTTTCGGCGGGCAGGACTTCGGCGATCGCCTCGTCGATGTCGAGCTGACGAGCGACCGCCGACGTCGCGCCGCGGTTATCCCCGCTGAGCAGCACCGGGGTCAGCCCGAGCTCGCGGAGTTCGGCAATCGCCGCGCGTGACGTGTCTTTGATGGTGTCGGCGACGACGATGACCGCGCGGATCCGGCCATCGACGGCCAGCCACACCGGGGTGCTGCCGTCGGTTTCGGCCCGGTCCGCCGCCTCGCGAAGCTCGTCGGGAGCCGTCAACCCCAACTCGTCGCGCAGCCAGCCGTGGCGGCCGGCGGCGAGCGAGCGATTCTCGACCACGCCGGTAACGCCGCTGCCGCCGTGGTTCTCGAAGTCGGTTGCCGGTGGCAGCGGTCCGGCGTCGGCGGCACGGGCGGCAATCGCATGTGCGATGGGATGTTCCGATGCGTGTTCGAGAGCGCCTGCCAGCCGCAGCATTTCGGCATCGGATTCGCCATCGACGGCGTGCACCGACACCACCGACATCAGCCCCGTCGTCACCGTGCCCGTCTTTTCCAGCACGACGGTGTCGATGCGCCGCGTCGACTCCAGAATCTGCGGACCCTTGATCAGGATGCCCAATTGCGCGCCGCGGCCGGTTCCCACCAGCAGGGCGGTCGGAGTGGCCAGGCCCAGTGCGCACGGGCAGGCGATGATGAGTACCGCGACGGCGGCGGTGAAGGCCGCGCTTGCCGATCCGCCGATGAGCAGCCAGGTCGCCAGGGTCAACAACGACAGTCCGATGACGATCGGAACGAAGACCGCCGACACCCGATCCGCCAGCCGCTGCACCTCGGCCTTGCCGTTCTGGGCTTCGGTCACCAGCCGAGCCATCTGCGCGAGTTGCGTGTCGGCGCCGACCCGGGTGGCTCGTACGTGCAAGCGTCCACCGGCGTTGACGGTCGCGCCGACGACGCTGTCGCCGGGCCCCACTTCGACCGGCACCGGTTCGCCGGTCAGCATCGACGCGTCGACCGCCGATGTCCCTGACGTCACCACACCGTCTGTCGCGATCTTCTCACCGGGCCGCACCACGAGGACGTCACCGACCGCGAGTTGGCCTATGGGGATGCGTGTTTCGTTCGACCCGTCGCGCACAACAGAGACGTCCTTCGCCCCCATGTCGAGCAGGGCCTGCAGGGCCGCGCCGGACCGCCGCTTGGCGCGGGCCTCGAAATAGCGCCCGGCGAGGATGAATGTGGTGACGGCGGCGGCAACCTCGAGATAAAGGTGCGGCGCGCCGTCGCCCTTCGACAGCAGATCGAACGTCATCTTCATGCCCGGCATGCCGGCGTGGGTGAAGAACAGCGCCCAGACCGACCACAGGTAGGCCGCGAGCACGCCGACCGAGATCAGCGTGTCCATCGTGGCCGCACGGTGGCGCAGATTGGCCAGTGCTGCGCGGTGGAATGGCCAGGCGCCCCACGCCACGACGGGCGAGGCGAGTGCCAGCGCCAGCCATTGCCAGTTGTCGAACTGCAGCGCGGGAATCATCGACAGCCCTACCACCGGCACGCTCAGCGTCACCGAGACAAGAAGTCGTCGTCGCCACGACGCTGCCTCCTCGGGCTGCTCCGGCGCCTCGGACTCCTCGGCGCGGACGGGCAGCGTGGCGGTGTAGCCGGTATCTTCGACTGCGGCCACCAGCTCTGCCGGCGTGACGGCTTCGGGGAGATCGACCTGCGCCTGTTCGGTGGCGAAGTTGACGGTCGCAGTGACGCCGTCGATCCGGTTCAGCTTCTTCTCGATTCGAGCCGCACACGAAGCGCAGGTCATTCCACCTATTTCGAGGGTGATCGCGCTGCGGTCGTCGGTGTGGGCGGTGGACGTCATACTTGCACCTTATACCCGTAGGGGGTATAGGTAAAGGCGGTAGGATACGACGACGAAGGGATCACCAACGTGAAGTGGAAGCGATTAATTCTGATCAGTGCCGGCGCGGTCGCTGCCCTGGTCGTTGCGGCCGGCTGTGGCAACAACGACGCTGGTACCGAGCACCCGACGGGGCATACCGCATCGGCCACCGCGACGGACTCGCCGACGACGGCCGCGCCGAGCAGCCAGGACCACAACGACTCCGACGTCACGTTCGCCCGGCACATGATCCCGCATCACCAGCAGGCGATCGAGATGAGCGACATCGTGCTGGGCAAGCAGGCCATCGATGCCCGGGTGACCGATCTGGCCACCAAGATCAAGGCCGCTCAGGATCCCGAGATCAAGCAGATGCAGGATTGGCTGAACCAGTGGGGCAACCCACCCATGCCGCCGATGGCGCAGGAGAACATGCCGGGCCACGACATGCCGGGGATGTCCGACAGCTCGATGGGGATGATGTCCGAACAGCAGATCAACGCGCTGAGGAACGCCCAGGGTGTCGAGGCGAGCAGGCTGTTCCTGACCGACATGATCGCGCATCACGAGGGCGCAATTGCGATGGCGCAGACCGAAATCGAGGAAGGTCAGTTCCCGCCGGCGGTCGAACTGGCTCGGTCGATCGTGACGAGCCAGCAGCAGGAGATCGACACCATGAAGGACATCGTGGCGTCGCTGTAGCGTCAGGTCTTCCGTCCGGCGCCGACGAACACCATGCCCCCGAAATGATGCTCGATCCGGCCGGAGCCGTGTAGCCCGTGCCGAGCCAGTTCGGCGCCGAACTCCTCGGCGTCGAACCGGTTTTCGCGTGGATGCACCGTGAACGTGCGGAACGCCCAGGTGTCGAGCACGTGCCGCGGGATCTCTTCGAACAACACCAGTCCACCCGGCCGCAGCACCCGCGCGATCTCGGAGATCGCCTGCTGCCAGTCGGGGACGTGATGGATGATGCCGAAATCCACGACGGTGTCGACCGAGCCCGCCGGTTGTTCGATCGCGCAGACATCGCCGACCGACAACTCCACCCGACGCCCGTGCAGTCGTTTGCGCGCCAACTCGACCATCGACTCGTCCAGGTCGAACGCCGTCACCCGCGCAGCACCCAACCGGTCCAGGATGACCTCCGAGCCGACCCCGCGGCCGCAGCCGACTTCCAGCACATGCTGATCGGACAGCGTGCCGCCCGCCAACCGCCGGAACCACGCCGCCTCCCGACGGTGTTGGTGCGCGGCCCGCACCGGGTTGTTCATCGCCGCGCGTTCGATGGAGTTGAGCTTCATGGTCACTACGCTACCCCCGTAGGGTATATCCGGCTAGGGCTACGTATTAGCGTCGTCGCTATGCGCGTGCTGGTGCAACGGGTCTCGTCGGCATCGGTTTCGGTCGACGGCGAGGTGGTCGGGGCGATCCGGCCGGATGGTCAGGGGCTGGTCGCCCTCGTCGGTGTGACCCACGACGACGATGTCGACAAGGCGCGGCGGCTGGCCGAAAAGCTATGGCAGCTACGCATTCTCGACGATGAACAGTCCGCCGCCGACGTCGGTGCGCCGATCTTGGTGGTCAGTCAGTTCACGCTGTACGCCAATACCGCGAAGGGTCGGCGCCCAACATGGAACGCGGCCGCGGCCGGCGCGGTCGCCGAACCGCTGGTGACCGCGTTCGCCGACGCGCTGCGACACCTCGGCGCGCAGGTGGAGACCGGGGTCTTCGGTGAGCACATGCAGGTCGAGCTCGTCAACGACGGCCCGGTGACGGTGCTACTGGAGGTGTGAGCTACTGCGACGGCACCGGGGGGATGCCCTCCGAGGGCTGCACGATGACAAATCCCTGGCCGTAGAACGACACCTGGATCGCCTCGCCGGAACCGCGGCCGATCAGCGCTCCGGCCTTGAAGCTCGTCTTCAGCTGCGTCTGCAGGTTCGCCGACCACGCCACCACCGCGTTGGTGTCGGCGAAGGTCGGTGCCTCCGCAGCGTTGAGCACTACCGGCGGGCCGTCGGTAGTGAGCGCCACCCAGCCCGTGCCGCGCAACGTCGTGTTGAACAGGCCTCCGGTCGCGATGCCGCCGCCCTTCACCCGCTCGATGTTCCAGTCGAGGCTGGAGGAGAACGCGAGGACGTTCTTGCCGCTGATCGACAGGCCGGAGTTCGCCAGGTGCAGCAGGTGCACGTCGTAGCCCCGCTCGGCGAGGAACACGTCGCCCTGCCCTTGGCACCGCATCAACGGCAGTCCCTCGCCGGTCAGCGCCTTCTTGATGAACTTCGAGGCGCCGCCGCCCTCGAAGGCGAAGTCCACGTTGCCTTGATAGGCGACCATCGATCCCTGGCGGGCCATGAAGGGTTCGCCGAGGCGAACCCGCAGCAGCTTTGCGTTCTGGTTCGCAATCGGCTTCGCCTCTTTCTCGCTGAACCGCCCGTCGACCAGATCGCCGGTGATGCCGGCGAAACCGTCGCCGGGAGGCTGGCCGATCGCAGCCGCCTGCGCCGGACCGTCGCGCTGCTGCCCCTGCACCGGTGGCGCGCCGCCCATCGGAGCCCGGCCGACCTGCCCGCAATGAGAGATCTGATCGGTCCAGCGCCGCCCGTCCCACCACCGATACTCGTAGCGCCCTTCGGGATCCGGTTGCCAGCTGCCCGGTCCAGTTCCTGTCATGGCAACCAAACTAGGGCAACCGCTGGCATCCTGGTGGTATGGCTAAGGAAATCGACCGGGTGCGGGCGCAGAGCGCCCTCGCGGTCATCAAGGAGCACCCCGGAATGGTGCTGTTCGCCGCGTCGCCGGCGATCATCGCGCTGGTCGCGGTCGGGTGGTTGTTCGGTGCGGGCTGGGCCGTGCTGCTGTTGGTGGGAATGGTGGTCGGCGGTGGCGCCGCCCTGCTCATGAAGCGGAAGTAGGCGTTCACAAAACCGGACTGTTCGCTGCGGGTGAAAGCCGTCCCATCAGTCGTGTAACAGTGTAATCATGTAAGCATGAGGCACCATCACGCACATGGCCGACGGTCGGGCCGCCCCGGCGGCTGGCAACAGGCCCAACAGCCAGACGCCAGCGATGCCGCCGAGTGGTTCGCCGGACGCCTGCCGGAGGACTGGTTCGACGGCGACCCCACGGTCGTTGTCGACCGCGAAGAGATCACCGTCATCGGCCGGCTGCCCGAGCCGGAAGGTGAGCAGAGCGAGGCCCGTGCGTCGGGCCGCGTCTCCCGATTCCGGGAGGAGACCCGGCCGGAGCGCATGCGGATCGCCGACGAGGCGCAGGACACGTATGGCCGCAAGGTCTCCTGGGGCATAGAAATCGGGGCGGTCGGTGACGATAGCTTTGAGCGAATCCTGTTCACCCACATCGCCGTTCCGGTGATGACACGGCTGAAGCAACCGGAGCGTCAAGTCCTCGACACCCTGGTCGACGCTGGCGTGGCGCGGTCGCGTTCCGATGCGCTGGCCTGGTCGGTCAGGCTCGTTGGCGAGCACACCGAGGAGTGGCTGGCCAAACTGCGCGACGCGATGAGGAACGTCGACGATCTGCGCTCCGAGGGCCCACAGGTCTAAACGCGCGCGACGCCCACGTACGACGAGCTCAATGCCGCGGTCTGCGACAGCGGGTCGACGGGCCCGCCGTCGATGAGCAGATTGCGGTTGGCGCCGTAGGACTGCGGCTCCGAGCCGCCGCGCGGGTCGAAGATCCGTGAGCCCCAACCGTGGTCGATGATCACCACGCCGCGACGCGGTCGGTCACTGAGGGTCGCGTTGAGTTCGATTTGGCCGGTGGGGGAGAACACCCTTACCAAATCGCCATCACCGACACCGAGCGCTGCCGCGTCATCCGGATTGATCACCACTTCGTTCTTCTTGCCGGACGGATGCAGCCCGGGGAGTTCGTTCAGCCACGAGTTCATCGCGTGGCGGTTGCGCCGGTTAGCCAGCTGGAATGGGTAGCCCGCCGGTGCCTCCGGACGCGGCTCGGCGAGGAGTTCCCGTGTCCGCGCGACGAATTCGGGAGGCGCGGCGTGCACCCTCTTGTCGTCGGTTCTCAAAGCAGCCCTGAAGTGGCCGAACTCGCGCGGACCCAACACCCATCCGTGCGGGTGCGCCATGACGTCGCGCCATTTGATCCTGTGTCCGTTGAACTTTCGCGATGTGGCCACCAGCAGCCGGTCGATCCAGTGCGGCCCGAACTCCAGGCCCGGCCTCTGCGTGACGCGCGCGATTCGCCGAGTGGCCTTGATGAAAGCGTTGAGACCCTTGGCGCCGAACAACGGCTTGCGCATGGCGATCGCGAGGTCGACGAAGATCCGCCACTCCTGACGAGCCCCGGGCGGCGGCTCGACGGCCCTGACCCCGTACTGCACGTACGGCTCGTCGTGCATGTTGCTGGTGAACGCCAGCAGGTCGTCGCGCTCCAGCCAGTGCACGGCCGGCAACAGCCAGTGCGCATGCCGGTGGCTTTCCCGCTGCACGAAGTCGATGGCCACCAGCAGGTCCAGTTGTTCGAAGGCCTCGTCGAGCTTGCTTCCGTCGGGTCCGGATACCACCGGGTTGCCGCAATTGATCACCATCGCACGGATCTGACCCGGTCCCGGCGTGGTGATCTCGTCAGGCAGCTCGCTGAGCGCGTGTGCACCCGCGACCATGTCGCGCCCGAGGAGCCGGCTCTTGTGCGGGTTGGCCTTCGTCATTCCGGCGAGGCGCAGCGCATCGACATATCCGGGTTCGTACCTGCGGCCGCCGGGGCGGTCCATCCGTCCGGTGATCACGTTGAGCACGTGTCCGAGCCACTCGGCGACGGTGCCCGCGAGATGAAGGGAGACTCCGGTGCGAGTGACCGCCATTGCCCCACGGGCGCCGGCGAAATCGCGCGCGACGCGCTCGATCTGCGCGCGCGGGACATCGCATCGGGAAGCGAGATCGTCGAGATCGGCGTCGGCGACCAGCATGCGCAGTTCGGGTACGCCGGTGGCGAGTTCGGTGCAGTCCTGCTTGTGCTCGAGACCCTCATCGAGAATCACTTCTATCATGGCCAACAGCAGCGCCCAGTCTTGTCCAGGCCGAACCGCCAGATGCACATCGGCCTTCGCCACGGTTTCGGTCCGCAACGGGTCGACGACGACGATCGTCGCGCCACGCTTCTGTCGATCGAGTGCGCGCCGCCAACCGCCGGGGACGGTCTCCAGCCAATTCCACGCGCTGACAGCGGGATTGGTGCCGACGAGCAGGAAGTAGTCGCAATTGTCGATGTCGGACACCGGCGCCATCAACATCGAGCCGTACATCGCGTCGGCGACCACGTGCATCGCGTTCTGGTCGACCGAGCCGACGAAATACCGGTTGCGGGTGCCGACGGCGTCCAGCCAGCCGTTCATGAAGATGATGTTGGACGACGAGAAACCCGACGGGTTGCCGTAGTAGATGCCCACCGCATCGGGTCCGCCTTCGTCGATGAGCGCGTTCATCTTCGAAGCGATGTCGGCGATGGCTTCGTCCCAGGTGGCCTCCACGTAGGTGTCGCCCACCCGGCGCATCGGGTTCAGGATCCGGCGCGGATGCTCGACGAGCTGGTGGGCGGTCCGTCCCTTGGCGCAGAAGTCCTGCCAGGTGTGGGGGTTGTGCTTGTCGGCCGAGATCTTGGTGACGCGGTTGTCCTCGACCGTCACCTCGATGCCGCACGAGGCGAGGCAGTACCGGCAGAACGTGTGCACCGTCCTGGTGTCCACCGCGGCCATCTCTGGATCTTAAGCCTGGGCCATTGCCCAGTACTCGCCGCGGCGGGCCAGCAGCTCGGCGTGGCTGCCGCGCTCGACGATCCTGCCGGCCTCCATCACCAGGATCTGGTCGGCATCTCGGACCGTGGAAAGCCGGTGGGCGATGATGAAGCTGGTCCGGTCGCGGCGAAGCTCGACCATCGCGTGCTGGATCAGCAGCTCGGTACGGGTGTCCACCGAACTGGTCGCTTCGTCGAGGATCAGCAGCTGCGGCCGGGCCAGGAACGCCCGCGCGATGGTGATCAGCTGCTTCTCGCCCGCGCTGATGTTGCCGCCGTCATCGCTGACCCACGTCTGGTATCCGTCGGGCAGCGTGTGCACGAACCGATCCGCATAGGCGGCCTTGGCGGCCTCGATCACCTCGTCCTCGTCGGCGTCGGGCCTGCCGTAGGCGATGTTGTCGTAGACGGTGCCGCCGAACAGCCAGGTGTCCTGTAGCACCATCCCGATCCGCGACCGCAGCGACTCCCGGCTGACCGACGCGATGTCGACGCCGTCGACCAGGATTCGCCCCGAGTCCACGTCGTAAAACCGCATCAGCAGATTGACCAGCGTGGTTTTGCCCGCCCCGGTAGGCCCGACGATCGCGACCGTGCTGCCGGGCTCGGCCATCAGCGACAGGTCCTCGATGACCGGCGTGCCGGGTCGGTACGCGAAGTTGACCTGCTCGAACTCGACCCGGCCCCGTTGACCGTCCGGCGACGGCAGTCGCACCGGCTTGTCCGGCGGCTCTTCGTCCGCGTCGAGAAGATCGAAAACCCGCTCCGCGCTTGCCACGCCGGACTGCAGCGCGTTGTACATGCTGGCCACCTGGGACAGCGGCTGGTTGAACTGGCGCACGTACTGAATGAACGCCTGGATGCTGCCCAGCGTGATCTGACCGGTGGCCACCTGCAGGCCACCCACCACCGCGACCGCGACGTAGCTGAGGTTGCCGATGAAGGTGGTGGCTGGCCCCACCAACCCCGAAAAGAACTGCGCCCCGGAGCTGGCCTGGTAGACGTCGGCGTTGAACTCGCGGAACCGATCCTCCGCGTGCGCCCGGTGACCGAACGTCTTGACCAGCGTGAATCCGCTGTAGGTCTCCTCGATGTGGGCGTTGAGCCGCCCGGTGTTGGCCCACTGCGCCACGAACAGCCGCTGCGAACGCCGGGCGATCGCCTGGGTCACGAGCAACGACACCGGCACCGTCACCACCGTCAGCAAGGTGAGCAGCGGCGAGATCGTCAACATCATCACCAGCACCGCCACCACGGTCAGCACCGAGGTGAGCAGCTGACTGATGGTCATCGCCAGCGACGTGGAAACGTTGTCGATGTCGTTGGTGACCCGGCTCAACACCTCCCCGCGCTGCCGGGAGTCGAAATACGCCAGCGGCAGTCGGTGCACCTTGTCCTCGACGTCGGACCGCAGCGAGACCATGGTCCGCTGCACTATCACGTTGAGCAGCCGCCCCTGAAGCCAAATCAGCAGCGCGGCAACCAGATACAGTGCAAGCGCCAGCAACAGCGTCCGCCCGACGGCGCCGAAATCCACACCGCGACCGGGAACGACGTTCATGCCCGACAGCAGGTCGGCGAATGTGTTGTCGCCGCGGGCGCGCGCGGCCTCGATGGCCTGCTCCTTGGTGAGCCCGGCGGGCAGCTGCCGACCGATGACACCGTTGAACAGCAGGTCGGTGGCGTGCCCGAGTATCCGCGGACCGATCACGCCGATCGCGACGCCGCCGACGCCCAGCAGGATCACGGCGGCGGTGAACCGGCGCTGTGGCGTCAGCCGCTTGACCAGCCGGACGGCCGAGCCCTTGAAGTCGCGGGACCGTTCCGTCGGCGCTTGCACCATCCCGCGGATGGGACGCCCCATCGGCCCGGTCAATGCTGCCCCCCGACTCCGGCGCCGATCGCCTGCGAATCGGCGAACTCTGCGTAGGTCGGGCAGTCGGCAAACAGCGACTCGTGCGTCCCGGCGCCGACCAGCTTGCCGTCGTCGATGACGATGATCTGATCCGCGGCGGCCACCGTCGAAATGCGCTGGGCCACAATGACGACCGTGGAGTCGGCGGACACCTCGCGCAGCGCGGCGCGGACCCTGGCATCAGTGTGCACATCCAGCGCCGAGAACGCGTCGTCGAACAGGTAGATCGCGGGGCGGCGAATGACCGCCCGGGCGATTGCCAGCCGCTGCCGCTGACCGCCGGAGAAGTTGATGCCGCCCTGGGCGACCGGCATCTCCAGCCCGTCGGCGTGCACGCGGACGAAACCGTCCGCCGAAGCCAGCCGCAGCGCCTCCCACATCTCGTCATCGGTGGCGTCGGCCTTGCCGTAGCGCAGGTTGTCGGCCACCGTCCCGGAGAACAGATAGCCGCGCTGTGGCACCAGACCGATCGCCGACCACAGTTGCTCGATGTCGTAGTCACGAACGTCGACGTCGTCGACGCGCACGGACCCGCCCGTCACGTCGTACATCCGGCAGATCAGCGCCAGCAGTGTCGTCTTGCCCGACCCGGTGGAGCCGACGATCGCGGTCGTGGTGCCGGGCGACGCGGTCAGCGAGACATCCTGCAGCACAGGGCGATCGGCGCCCGGGTAGCAGAACATCGCCTCCTGCAGACTGATCACACCGTCGACACGAGGAGAGCGGACGGGATGTTGCGGGCTGGTGATCACCGGCTCGGTGGACAACACCTCGGTGATACGTTCGGCGCACACCGATGCCCGCGGCAACAGGACCAAGATGAACGTCGCCATCAGCACCGCCATCAGGATCTGCATGAAGTAGGACAGAAAGGCGATCAGCGAACCCACCTGCATCTGACCGTCGTCGATGCGCAGCCCGCCGAACCAGATCAGGGCAACGCTGGAGACGTTGATTATCAGTGTGGTCACCGGCAGCATCAGGACCTGCCAGCGACCCGCGGTCAGCGCGGTCTCCGACAGCGCCCGGTTTGCTTCCGCGAATCGATTGCGCTCGAAGGGTTCACGCGCGAACGCGCGGATGACCCGGATTCCGGACAGCTGGTCGCGCATCACCCGGTTGATGCCGTCGATGAGCCGCTGCATGTTGCGGAAGATCGGCAGCAGGTGTGACACCACCCAGTAGTTGGCGACCGCCAGCACCGGGACACTGACCAGCAGCAGCCACGACAGCCCGGCGTCCTGGTGCACCGCCATGAAGATTCCGCCGATGCACATGATCGGCGCGGTGATCAGCATGGTGCACGTCAACAGCACCAGCAGCTGGATCTGCTGGACATCGTTGGTGGTGCGAGTCAACAGCGACGGGGCGCCGAACCGCACGGTCTCCGCGGCCGAAAAGCCGGTCACGTGGTGAAAGATCGCCGACCGTAGGTCGCGGCCGAATCCCGTGCCGGCGCGCGACCCGAAGAAGACCGCCGCGATCGCACACAGCACCTGTAGAGCGGTGACGGCGAGCATCACCCCGCCGAGCTCGACGATGGTCTGGGTGTCCCCCTTCGCCACGCCGTCGTCGATGATCGCCGCGTTTACCGTCGGCAGGTACAGCGACGCCAGTGAGCTGATCACCTGAACCACCGCGACGATCGCCAGCAGCCCTCGATAAGGCCGCACGTACTGCCGCAGCAGTGCCAGGAGCATCCAGTTACTGTCGCATACCACCCGGTGCGATTGGTGTACGGCCGACACCGCCTCCCGCGCACGAAAAGCCCAGCTCAATCGGTGTCTCAGGCGTGCCTAAGGTGGCCGACGCTACAGTGCATGCCATGACCCCCAGCAACGCCAAGATGCTGGCCGTGGTGGCCGCGGTCATGATTCCGGTCATGGCGGCGTGCTCGAGCTCGGAGCCCGATTCGCCTGAGGTGCCGCAGACCACGACGGCCGCGCCGAACGTCGCGCACGGGCCCTTCTTCCCGCAATGCGGCGGTGTCAGCGACCAGACGATGGCCGAGCAGACCCGCGTTCCGGGACTGGTCAACACCGCGCGCACCTCGGTGGGATGCCAATGGCTGGCCGGCGGCGGCATCGTCGGCCCCCACTTCTCGTTCTCGTGGTACCGCGGCAGCCCGATCGGGCGCGAGCGCAAGACCGAAGAGCTGACCCGCGCTAGCGTGGAGGACATCAATATCGAGGGCCATGACGGATTCATCGCGCTGGGCGAGGACCCCACGATCGGCAACAACCTGTGCGAGATCGGAATCCAGTTCGAGGACGACTTCATCGAATGGTCCATCAGCTTCGCCGAAGAGCCGTTCCCCGATCCGTGTGACGTGGCCAAGGAGTTGACCCGTCAGTCGATTGTCAACGCGAAATGACCGGATCGCTGCACCGGGTCATCGCCGGAATCGTCGCCGTGCTGGCAGCGCTGACCATGCTGATGGGCTGCTCGCGCACGGTGGACGGCACGGCCGCCAAGGCCGGCGCCGGCGACGTGCCGCGCAACGAAGACTCGGAGAAGACCTATCCGAACCTGCTCAAGGAGTGCGATGTGCTCACCGAGGACATCCTCGCCGAGACCGTCGGCGCCGACCCGCTGGACATCCAGAGCACGTTCGTGGGCGCGATATGCCGTTGGCAGGCCGCCAATCCCGGCGGGTTGATCGACATCACCCGATTCTGGTTCGAGCAGGGCAGCCTGGAGAACGAGCGCAAGATTGCAGACGGGCTGGAGTACACGGTCGAGAGCCGGGCGGTGGCCGGCGTTCCGTCGATCGTCATGCGCACCAACGACGCGAACGGCTCATGCGGCGTGGCCAGCGACGCCAGCGGCGTGGTGGGCTGGTGGGTCAACCCGCAGACGCCGGGTATCGACGCCTGCGGGATGGCGATCAAGCTGATGGAACTGACGCTGGCCACCGCCTCCTAGCGGGGCGGGCATCCGTTCGCGCCCAGGCTGTAGTTAGCGCGGAAAAGTTCGAGTGGCGAACACGATAACAACAGTCTCGACGCCGTGAACTTAGCGGGGCACGTGAAATGTGACCAACGCGGCGCTACTGAGCGTCAGCTGGTCCCACGATTGTGCAGTGCGTAGCACGGCGATTGCCGACGTCGGGAACTTCGTCGAGATATGTTCGGCCGCAATCTTATTGCTGCCGTCGGCGGTGGCAAGCCCGAGCGCCACCTGTGACATGGCCGGCTCATGCCCGATCACCAGCAGGGTCTCCGCTTCCGGCTCGACACCGTTGATTTCATCGATCACCGCGCCGGGTGTCGCGTCGTACAACCGGTCGACGTAGGTCACCGGAGCCTCAATCTGAGTTCGCGCCAGCGTCTGCCGGGTGCGGGTCGCCGTGGAGCACAGCACCGCATTGACGGCGGGTACGTGGGCGCGCAGCCAATCGCCGGCCAGACCGGCCTCCCGAACCCCGCGCGGGGCCAGCGGCCGCTCATGGTCGGCCACTCCCGGCGGGTAGTCCGACTTGGCGTGCCGCAACAGGAGCAAGGTCCGGAATCGGTTGTCCACCGCACCCACGCTAGGGCATGCCGATGCACCTCCCAGGACTTGTCGGCGTCCGGTCCTACACTCGCCTTGCCTGTTCGAGCAAACGATCGAAATGCGCAGGAAGGAGGGGCCGAGATGCGATTCGTCCATACCGCCGACTGGCAGCTCGGCATGACCCGTCACTTCCTGAACGGCGAGGCGCAGCCGCGGTATTCGGCCGCCCGCCGCGACGTCGTCGCCGCCCTCGGACCGCTGGCCGCCGAGGCCGGAGCCGAGTTCGTGGTGGTGGCCGGCGATGTCTTCGAGCACAACCAGCTCGCGCCGCGCGACGTCAGCCAGTCTCTGGAGGCGGTGCGGGCCATCGGTATTCCGGTCTACTTGCTGCCGGGCAACCACGACCCGCTGGACGCGTCGGCGGTGTACACCAGCGCCCTCTTCACCACCGAATGCCCGGACAATGTAAGTGTCCTCGACCGCGCGGGCGTGCACGAGGTGCGGCCGGGGTTGGAGATCGTAGCGGCGCCGTGGACATCGAAGGCGCCGGCGACTGATCTGGTCGCCGACGTCATTGGCGATCTGCCAGCCGACGGTGTCACCCGCATCGTGGTCGGCCATGGCGCTGTGGACATCCTCGTTCCGGATAAGGACAGGCCGTCGCTGATCCGCCTCGCGGCGCTCGAGGCCGCCGTCGCCCGTGGCGCGGTGCACTATGTGGCGTTGGGCGACAAGCACTCTCGCATGCGGGTCGGCGGGTCCGACCGGATCTGGTACTCCGGGTCGCCCGAGGTCACCAATTACGACGACATCGAGCCCGACCCTGGTCACGTGTTGGTGGTCGACATCGACGAGAACGATCCCCAGCGAACGGTGCGCGTCGACGGGCGACGGGTGGGCCAGTGGCGGTTCGTGACGCTGCGCCGCTCGGTGGACGGCAGCCGCGACGTGGCCGACCTCGACATCAACCTGGACCTGATGCCGGACAAGGAACGCACCGTGGTCCGGCTGGCGCTCACCGGATCGCTGACGGTGACCGACAAGGCCGCCCTGGACACCTGCCTGGACAAGTACGCACGACTGTTCGCGGCAGTCGGGCAGTGGGAACCGCGGACCGAGATCACGGTGATCCCCGCCGACGGTGAGTTCGACGATCTCGGCATCGGCGGCTTCGCCGCCGCGGCGGTCGAGGAACTGGTCGTCACCGCGCGCTCCGACGGCGAGGACGCCGACGACGCCCGAGCGGCGCTGGCGCTGCTGTTGCGCCTCGTCGACAGGGGCGATGAGCCGCTTGCGCGAAGAGCAAAAGGCACCGTCGCATGAGGCTGCACCGGCTGGTCCTGACGAACTATCGCGGCATCACGCACCGCGAGATCGAGTTCCCGGACCACGGTGTGGTGGTGGTCAGCGGCGCCAACGAGATCGGCAAGTCGTCGATGATCGAGGCGCTGGACTTGCTGTTGGAGGCCAAGGACCGGTCCACCAAGAAGGAGGTCAAACAGGTCAAGCCGACGCACGCCGATGTGGGTGCCGAGATCACCGCCGAAATCAGCACGGGCCCTTACCGGTTCATCTATCACAAGCGATTCCACAAGCGCTGCGAAACTCAGCTGACGGTGCTGACCCCGCGTCGTGAACAGGTCACCGGTGACGAGGCGCACGACCGCGTCCGCGCGATCGTGAACGAGACCGTCGACCTGGATCTGTGGCAGGCGCAACGGGTGCTGCAGGCGGCGTCCACCGCGGCGGTCGACCTGTCGGGATGCGATGCGCTGTCGCGGGCGCTCGACGTCGCCGCCGGTGACGCGGTCCAGTTGTCCGGCGCCGAGCCGTTGCTCATCGACCGGATCGACGCTGAGTACCTGCGGTACTTCACGCCCACCGGCCGGCCGACCGGCGAGTGGGCCGCCGTGACGAATCGACTGCATGCCGCCGACGACGAGGTGGCACGATGCGCCGCCGCGGTCGCCGAGGTGGACGACGCGGTGCGCACGCACGCCACACTCAGTGACGAGCTCGACCGACTCGGCCGTGAGCGCGAGGAGGCGGCCGAGCTGTTGTCCACGGCGCGCGTCGCCGCCGAGGCCGTGGCCGCGCTCACCCAGCAGCTCAAGCAGGCGGAGGTGGTCGCGGCGGCCGCCGATGCGACGCACGCCGCCTCCGTCTCGGCGCTGACCGAGCGCCGGCGGCTGCGGGCCGACATCGATGAGCGGGTCGCGGCAGCCGCCGAATTGGAAGTCGCGGCGACCGACGCCCACGAGGCTGAGCTCACCGCCCAGGAGGTCCAGCAGGCGGCGGAGGCGGTGGCCGACGAAGCGCGTGCGGCGGTGCAGACGAGTCAAGAGCGGGTCGATGCCGCACGTCGCGCGGTGGAGCGGTGGTCCGACCGCGACGAGGCCGAGCGGTTGTCGGTCCGGCTGGACAAGATCGACGCCGCGCAACGCGAACTCGACCGGGTCCAACGCGAACTCGCGGAAATCGCGCTGACCGAAACGTCGGTGCGCGAGATCGAGGCTGCCGCCGCCGTGGTTGAGCGCGCCGCCGGTCAGGCGGAGTTGGCGTCGGCCCACATCGAGCTGGTCGCCAAGACCGACATCGAATTGCGGGTCGACGGCGAACCGGTCACGCTCCAAGCCGGCGGCACGTGGTCATCGAGCGCCACCACGCCGACCGATTTTGAGGTGCCGGGCGTGCTGAGTGCCCGGGTGGTTCCCGGCATGTCCGCTGCGGATACCCAGGCCAAACTCGATGCCGCGGAACAGGTTTTGGCCACCGCGCTTGCCGCGGCGCGCGTCGACGACCTCGCGGGCGCGCGTGCCCTCGATCAGCACCGCCGTGAACTGGCGATCGCCCGCGACAAGCTGACCGCTGCGGCCGATGCGCTGAAGGCCGACGACGATGTTGATGTGTTGCGCGCCCGGCTGACCGAGCTTCGCGAGCGGGAGCCCGCCGACGGCGGTCCGGCGGCGCCCGACACCGACGCAGCACGCGCCGAACTCGAAGCCGCCGTGACGGGACACCAGCGAGCGGTCGCAGACTGCGAGACGCATCGCAAGGTTGCCGAGGCGGCGGCAAAACAGCTGGGGGAGCGCGCAACCCGGGCCGGAGTGCTCCGGGAGAAGCTGATGTCCTCGCAATCCGAACTCAACGTTGCCCGTGACCGGTTGGCCGCCCAGCGCGCGACCGCAAACGACGACGAGCTTGCGGTGAAGTCCGAGGCCGACGGGGAGAAGGCGCGCCGTGCCACCGGGCTGGTGGCGGACCTGGGCGGCGAACTGGCCCGCAGCGCACCGGATACCGTCGCCGCCGCGTTGGACGACGCGGTACGTCGCGCCGACACGCTGGGCAGCCGTTACGGCGAGATCGACGAAGCGCTGCGCGAGGTCACCACCCGGCTGAAGGTGTACGGCACCGAAGGACGCAAGGGCCAACTCGACGCGGCCGAAACCGAACGCGAGCATGCCGAAGCCGAATACCTGCGGGTGCACCGGCGCGCCCGGGCGGCGCAGCTGTTGCGTTCCGTGATGGCACGGCACCGCGACGCCACCCGGCTGCGTTACGTCGACCCGTTCCGCAATCAGGTGGAGCGGCTGGGCCGCATCGTGTTCGGCGACACCTTCGAGGTCGAGATCGACAGTGAGCTGAGGATCGCTACCCGCACGCTGTCGGGCCGCACGGTGCCGTATGAGTCGCTGTCCGGGGGCGCCAAGGAGCAGCTGGGCATCGTGGCCAGGTTGGCGTCGGCTGCACTGGTCGCCAAGGACGACAGTGTCCCGGTTGTCATCGACGATGCGCTCGGCTTCACCGACGCCGACCGGCTGACCAGGATGGGCGCGGTGTTCGACGCCGTCGGCGGCGATGGCCAAGTCATCGTGTTGACCTGCAGCCCGCAGCGTTATGCCAGCGTCGGCGACGCGCACCACATCGAACTGACCGCCTAGCGCCGGCAAATCCGCAGTCATGGCCCGGGAACGGTGCCATAGTTGGGCAAGGAACCAAACCGTGGGGGCCAACGTGAGCGTGGGCGAAGTTCGTGGGGCTACCGGCAGGGCCGACATCTGGCTGCCGATAGCGCTGCTGATCCTCGCGGGCGTCGGATGGTGGTGGTCGGCCGTCAGCGCCGGTGACATGGGCGGCGGCGGCATGTCGATGGGCGGCATGTCGATGGAGCCGCAGCCCACGATGTCGTTCGTCGCGTTCCTGGTGGCGTGGGTGGCGATGATGGCCGCGATGATGTTCCCGGCGGTCCTGCCCGTCGTCCGGCTCTACGCCCGCGCGGCCGCCAACGGCCAGGCAGCACCGGTGGCGGTCTTCGTCGGCGGGTACATCGCACTGTGGAGCCTCGTGGGCGTCCCCGCATACCTTGCGTGGCGACGGCTGGAAGAGCCCCTCATGCACGGCGGCCCCTGGATCGGCCGCGTCGCCGGTGCCGTGGCGGTGGCCGCGGGCCTGTATCAACTCACGCCGCTGAAGTCGGTGTGCCTGCGGCACTGCCGCTCGCCGCTCTCGTTCTTCATGCGCCACGGCAAGCACCTCGACCGACCGACGGGAGCGCTCGTCGCCGGTGGGCGCCACGGGCTATTCTGTGTCGGCTGCTGCTGGATGCTGATGGCCGTGCTAATCGCTTTCGGCACAATGCAATTGGCGTGGATGCTGGTTTTCGCGGCGCTGATCTTGCTGGAGAAGGCCGCACCGTTCGGTGAACAGCTCGCGCGCGTGACGGGGGTGGGGCTGTTTGTTCTGGGTGTCGTGATGTTGGCGCACCCGGAGTTTGTTACTCGACTCGTCTAATCGAAAGGCACACCATGACAACGACCGAACAACGCACCCGGTGGCACCTCAAGGGTCGCGGGTATGAGTTCTGCAATTGTGCGCCCGGGTGTGGCTGCAATTTTCACGGGTTTCCAACTTCGCCGGACGGCAGCTGCAAGGCGATGGTTGGCAACCACATTCTCGACGGATCCTGCGGTGACGTCGACCTGTCTGGGGTGAAGGCGATCGCGGTGATCGACTGGCCCAAAGCGATTCACGACGGCGAGGGCAAGGCGGTGTTCATCGTCGCTCCTGAGACCACCGACGAGCAGATCCAATGCTTGTCGCAGATCTATACCGGCCAACTGGGCGGTGACCCCTGGGGGATTCTCGGCACAACGTACGAGGTGGTCGGGCTCGTGAAGGCACCCATCAGTTTCGAGGGCGCCGGCGTACAAGTCACGATGACGGCGGACGGTGTAGGGCGCGCCACGGGCGACACCTTCAAGAATCCGGTGACCGGCGAGCCGCACCAGGCCCATATCGTCCTGCCCGAGGGCTTCATCTGGAAGAAGGGCGAGTGCGGGATCGGGTCATTCCAGGTCGAGGCCGAGGGCGTTCGCCTCGACTTCACCGACACCAACTGGATCAATTACGAGTTCGACTGGTCGAACACCTGACTAAGCGGCCAGCAGCCCTGGGTCGGCCGATAGTCGGAACGCGGTTCGCATCGCGTCGACGGCGGCGCGGTCGCCGTCAAATCGCACCCGCTTGAGGGCGGCCTTGCGCTCGACGGCGGTCGCGCCGCGGCGTGCGGTGATGAGGTCGGCCGCTGCCGCGGTCACTGTGACGGTCGGGGAACCGTGCGCAGCGGTCAGGTTCCCTTCGCGCACGGCGAACTCGAAACGGCGGTCGTCGATGTCGAGCCGGTAGGACGCCTCCAGGTCGACGGCCAGTGTGGGTTCGAAGGCCAGCAGGATCCCGGCCAGAAATCCATTCAGCGGCGTCAGGGCGCTCTCTGTCGGCTCGACCATGTCAAGGCCGAACGTCGCGATGGCCTTCACCACCGGCGGCACCTTGCGCCAACCGGTCTCGCTGAGTGTGTACACCGTCCGCGCGACCGGCGGTGGAAGCTCGTCGCGATCGACCAGACCCACTTCCTCCAGCTCGCGAAGCCTGTCGGCCAGTAGGTTGGTGGCGATGCCGGGCAGCTCGGCCCGCAGGTCACCGTATCGGCGCGGACCGCCGATCAGCTCGCGCAGGATCAGCAACGTCCAGCGCTCGCCGAGGACGTCGAGGCCCTTGGCGATCGGGCAGTTCTGCTGGTAGCTCCGAGGCATGGAATAATTCTAGCACTCAGACAAGTATTAATTCTTATCACTTGAAAATCTTGTCTGAAAGGTTTACGGTCATGTCCATGGCTACCAACTCTCGTCTCCCGGTATTCCGCGATCGCCCGATCGCCGCGCTCGTCGTCATCTGTCTGAGCGTCTTCGTCATCAGCGTCGACGCCACCATCGTCAATGTCGCCCTGCCCACGTTCTCGCGCGAGCTCGACGCCGACACCGCGCAGCTGCAGTGGATCGTGGACGCGTACACCCTGGTCATGGCGGGCCTGCTGCTGTCGGCTGGCAGCCTGAGTGACCGCTACGGCCGACGGGGCTGGCTCAGCTCCGGCCTCGCCCTGTTCGCGATCACCTCCGCCATCGCTGCGCAGGTGAGCACGGCGGACGGGCTGATCGCGGCCCGCGCGGCGATGGGCGTCGGCGCGGCGGTGATCTTTCCGACCACCCTGTCGTTGATCACCAACATCTTCCCCGACCCCGTCAAGCGGGCGAAGGCCATCGGATTGTGGGCGGCCATGGTGGGCGTAGGTGTAGCCGCCGGTCCGATCACGGGTGGCTGGCTGCTCGAACACTTCTCCTGGGGCTCGGTATTCATGGTCAACGTGCCGATCGCCGCGGTGGCCATCATCGGCGGCGTTCTGTTCGTCCCGACGTCACGCGACCCGGCGGCACCACCCGTCGATGTCCCCGGCCTGATTCTGTCCTCGGTCGGCATCACCGCGCTGGTATTCACCGTCATCGAGGCACCGAATTGGGGCTGGGGCAGCGCTCACACCTCGGCGGGCTTCGCGGTGGCGGTTGTCGTCCTTGCGGCCTTCGCGTGGTGGGAGCGGCGCAGCTCGCACCCGATGCTCGATGTCTCGGTGTTCGGTAACCGCCGGTTCTCCGGCGGCAGCCTGGCGGTGACCGCAGGCTTTCTGACCTTGTTCGGGTTCATCTTCGTCATCACTCAGTACTTCCAATTCATCAAGGCCTACAGCGCGTTTGAAACCGGTGTGCGATTGCTGCCGGTCGCCATCTCGATCGCCGTCGCCAGCATCGTCGGGCCGCGCATTGTGGAACGAATCGGCACCACGGTGGTCGTTGTGGCGGGCCTGGCCATCTTCGCCGCGGGCTTGGGATGGGCTTCGACGATCGATGCGAGCACGTCCTACGCCGTGATCGCCACCCAGATGGCGCTGCTCGGCGGCGGCCTCGGCCTGACGACGTCGCCGGCCACCGAGTCGATCATGGGATCGCTGTCCGCCGACAAGGCGGGAGTCGGCTCGGCCATCAACGACACGACACGCGAGCTGGGTGGGACCCTCGGCGTCGCGATCGTCGGCAGTGTCTTCGCGTCTGTGTACACCGCCAGGCTGGCTGACAATGCGGCGATATCCGCTCTGCCGGAAGACATCCGCGCCACGATGGACAGCTCGATGGCGGCGGCGGGGGAGGTCATCGGTCAACTTCCGCAAAGTGTGATGCCCGATATTCGCGCAGCAGTCGACACGGCGTTCCTCGACGGAATGCAGGTCGGCTCCCTCGTTAGCGCCGCGATCGCCCTGGCCGGCGCGGTCATCGTCGCCTGGCTGCTGCCGGCCCGGGCGCGGCAATCTGGGCCTACCCCGACCGATCGCGAACAAAGGGAACCCGCGCCCGTGTGTCCGTGACAGACTCCGGCACGTGGACGCCGACTACATCGTCGTGGGAACGGGATCTGCCGGATCGGTGCTGGCCAACCGGCTCAGCGCCGATCCGACCGCCGCGGTGGTGGTGCTGGAGGCCGGTCCCCGGGACAAGAACAAGTTCATTCACATTCCCGCCGCCTTCTCCAAGTTGTTCCGCAGCGACATCGACTGGGACTACCGCACCGAGCCGCAGAAGCAGCTCGACGGCCGCGAGATCTACTGGCCTCGCGGCAAGACGCTGGGCGGCTCGTCGTCGATGAACGCAATGATGTGGGTGCGGGGCTTCGCCGCCGACTACGACGAATGGGGCAGCCTGGCCGGCGAAGACTGGGACTTCGCACACATCAAGAAGTACTTCGCGAGAATCGAGGATGGCCCGCTGGTCATCTCGCCCCAGCGCAGCCCGCGCAGCTCGACCGCGGCATTTCTGTCCGCCGTGCAGGAATGCGGTCACGGCGTCGAACCGCCCAATGTGGATGCGCCGGACGGTTTCTGCGAAACCCGCGTGACCCAACGCCGGGGTGCACGGTGGAGCACGGCGGATGCCTACCTCAAACCGGTTCTGCGCCGCAAGAACCTGACCCTTCTCACGGACGCCACCGCGACCCGAGTGGTCATCGACGGCAAACGCGCGATCGGCGTCGAGTTCATCCAGAACGGCCGGCGCAGTGTGGTGCACGCGCGTCGCGAGGTGGTGCTGGCCGCCGGCGCGGTGAACAGCCCGCAACTATTGATGCTGTCCGGCGTCGGTGATCGTGACCGGCTCTCCGCGCACGGCATCGATGCGGTGGCGCACGTGCCCGAGGTCGGCCAGAACCTGATGGACCATCTGGTGGTTCCGCTCGGCTTCGACGTTCCCAACGACACCTTGCTCACCGCCGAGAAGCCTTTGGAGCTCATCAATTACCTGGTTCGTCGGCGCGGCATGCTCACCTCGAATGTCGGCGAGGCGTACGGATTTGTCCGCAGCCGCCCGGACTTGGACCTGCCGGACCTGGAGCTGGTCTTCGCACCGGCGCCGTACTTCGACGAGGGCCTTGGCGACCCGTACGAAGGTCACGCGGTGGTGTTCGGACCGATCCTGCTGAAGCCGTACAGCCGCGGCAGCATCACGTTGCGGTCGTCTGACCCGATGGACAAGCCGATCATCGATCCGCAATACCTCAGTGACGATGCGGGGGCGGACCGGGCCGCGTTGCTGGAGGGTCTGCGGATATGCGCGCGGATCGCCCAATCACCGGCCCTGCGCGGCGTGATCGGCAAGATCGCCCGGCCGCTGGGGGCGACCAACCTCGACGACGAGACGTTGGCGACGGCACTCAACTCGTTGTCGCATACGCTCTACCACCCGGTCGCCACCTGCCGGATGGGCAGCGACGACGCCAGCGTGGTCGACCCGCAGCTGCGGGTTCGTGGCATCGACGGACTGCGGGTGGCCGACGCATCGGTGATGCCGGCGATCATCCGCGGGCACACCCACGCACCGAGCGTGCTCATCGGCGAGAAGGCCGCGGATCTGATTCGCGGCTGACGCGAGGCGGCGAATCTAGGAACCGGAATCCGGCTCCGGTCGGGCGGATTCGCGGGTAACGCGGCTGAGTACCTGTGGTCCGGTCGTCAGCGCCTTGCGCCACGGTGCAACACCGTCGACTTCGATCTCGATGGTGATGCTCAGCACCGTCCGAATGAGCACGATCACCCCGAGAACGGCCGCATCGGTCAGCGAGGGCGTCGACGTGACGGTCTTGACGATGTCCGCCGCAACGAGCAGTTCCAGGCCGAGCAGAATGGCCCCGCCCAGTGAACCCCTTAGCGTCTTGAACGCACGAGCGCCGTCACCGCTTCGCTTCCACGTGACCACGGAAAGAGCGAAGGCGTAGACGAATCCCACCACCATCGACGAAACGCCCAAGACTTCAAACGCTTGCGTCGACCGCTCAAAGAACACGTCCAAGTCCACATCGTCTCCGTCTTCGGCCCGTGCCGCGACTCTAGTACCCGAGAGGCAGAATGGTGGGCGATGACCATGAACGCCAAGCGTCGCCGCGCGCACGACAAGCTGGCCGCGCTGCCGGGTGTGCGTCCCGTACGTCGCCCGGTGTCCCCGGACAGCGACGAGGAGTTCGATCTCTATTACGTCCGCACCGGACGAAAGTCGGCGAACCCGCTGGTCGTCATTCCCGGCGGCCCGGGTGCCGCATCGATCGGGCTGTACCGGGGACTGCGTCGGCGCGCGGCCGCAAAGGGCCTGGACGTCATCATGATTGACCATCGTGGGGTCGGGATGTCGCGCCACGACGACCACGGCAACGATCTGCCGCCCGAAGCGCTGACCATCGACCAGGCCGTCAACGACGTCGCCGCCGTCCTCGACGACGCTCAGGTCGACAGGGCGGTCATCTATGGCACCTCCTACGGCACCTACCTGGCCGCCGGCGTCGGCGTGCGCCACCCTGATCGGGTGCACGCGATGATCCTCGATTCGCCGGTGCTGTCGGCTCACGACATCGACGCGGCGCGAGAGGCCACCCGCCGCGTGCTGTGGGACGGCGACGACGCCGAATCTGCGGAGTTGGCACCGAAGGTGCGAAAGCTGGTCGACGACGGTGTGCTGACCGCGGCGGCGGGGCAGCTGGCCGGGGCGGTGTACGGCTTCGCCGGGCCGGCCGTGCTGGGCCGTCAACTCGATCTGCTGCTGCAGGGCCGGCACGGGTTGTGGACGATGCTGGACCGAGGCTCCCGGCTTCTGTTCGAGCGCAAGACGCCCTATCGCCACGAGCCCGACCTGGTCGGACGGATCGGCTACCGCGAGCTCAACTACGGCGCCGTGCCCGACGGCAAGCCGCTGGATCCCGCTGTGGCATTTCGCGAGTTCGCCGTCGACACAACGGAGTTCGAGGCCGAACCGTACGACCTGGTGGCAGAGATGCCGAAGTTCAGCTGGCCGAGCGTTGTCATCTCCGGTGGACGCGATCTCATCACCCCGCCCGCGGTGGCCAACCAAATCGCGTCGCTGATCCCGGATGCGATGCTCGTCGATCTCGCAACCGCCGGCCACAGCGCGATCGACGTCCGCGAGCGCGCCGCGATGGACATCGTCGAAGCGGTGTATGCCGGCGAAGCCGGCCAGCTTCCGGCACGCGCCAAGGCGCTGAACGCCGAGCCGGCAGGGCCGGCTATCCGGGCGCTGGTGTGGACGATCGGTGCCGCCGCAGCGGTTGAATCCGCACTGCCGGCCGTGGTGCCGCGTGTCATGCAGCGGGCTACTTCATGAAGCCGATCGCGCTGTAGTTCAGGTCGCCGATGCCGGCCGGGCCGTAATTCGCCAGGGCGCTGCGCACCGCGACGTTGCCTGCCGACTGGAACAACGGCAGGCTGAATCCTTCGGCCCAGACCAGCTTGTCGAACTCGTTGGCCAGTACGCGCGCCTTCGCGGGGTCGAGTTCGTCGAAGGTTTGCTCGGCCTTCGCGTCGATCTCCGGACTGCTGATCTTGCCGAAGTTGCTCTCCGCGTTGGTCGTGTAGATCTGATTCAGGCAGCACAGCGAGAACGCGTCGCCCACCCAGGTGAACTGGGTGATGTCGAAGTCTCCGGGGATGATGTAATTCGTGAAGAAGCCGCCGCCCCCCTTCGCGTCGAGCTCGAGCTTCACACCGATCTGCGCGAGAGTGTTCTGCGCGATCTGGCCGATTTGTCGGGTCGTCTTCGAGTCGAAGAGCACGTCGCGGATCACCAACTGGCGGCCGTCCTTCTCCCGGAACTGGCCGTTGAGTCGCCAGCCGAGTGCGTCGAGTTCCTCTTTGGCCTTCTCGGGGTCGTAGGCCACCACGGCACTGTTGTCCTGGTAGCCCTCCTGGCCGGCGACGTAGATGTGATTGTTCAGCGGAACCGGGTTGTCGACCAGGCCGCGTTGGCTGACGTTGGCGATGGCCTGTCTGTCGATGCCCTTGGCAACCGCCAGCCGCAGCGCCTTATCGGCAAGGATCGAGCCCTCTGCCCCGTTGAACGTGAAGTGATACCAGCTAGGGCTGGGTGTGCGCCGGATCGAGATACCCGGGGTGTTTCGCGCGATTGTCAACTCTTCGATCGAGGCAACCCCGGTGGCGTCGATGGTGTTGTTCTGCAGGGCGGGAATGCGGGCGGCGTCATCGAGCACCAGATAGGTGATGCTGTCCAGCAGCGGGGGTGTGCCCCACCACTTCGGGTTGCGGGTCAGCGTGATGCGCTGCGCGGTTCGGTCCATCCCCGACACCATGAAGGGTCCGGCGGAGGGTCCGGGGCGGTCGAGTTGTCCCTTGTTGAACACCTCGGGATCCCCGGTCATGCTCTTTGGCAGCAGCATGGTGTTTCCGGCGAACATGCCTCGCCATTCCGAATAGGGCTCGGCGAACGTCATGACGGCCTGGCGGTCGTCCACGCCCCGGGTCACCGTTTCGACGCGGTCGCTTCCATTGGGACTGGCGATGGCGAAGGCCTTGTCCTTGCCGCTGGTTGCATAGATCTGAGCCGCGATGTCTTCCCAGGTGATGGGCGAGCCATCGCTCCAGACCGCTGTGGGGTTGATGGTGTAGGTGACGACCTGCGGGCTGGTGCCGGTGAGTTCGACGTCGGTGAAGTAGTCGGTGTTGACTGTCGTCGATCCGTCCGGTTCGACCCGAAACGCGCGCGGCATCGTCGCCCGCAGCATGGCGCTGGCGTCGGCCACGTTCCCGTCGATGTGCAGCGAGTTGAAGTTCTGTGGGAACGCGGTCAGCGCCAACCGCAGGTTGCCGCCCTGTCGGAGCGTGGCCGGATCCTGCCGATTGATGTCGCTCGTCCTTCCGACTTCCGCGCTGCCGGCCGACGGCGCTTCCTTGTCGCCGCTCGAGCATCCGGCAATCGTGAGTGCCGCCACCACTCCCATGGCGAGCAGACGCAAAAGTCCCGCGACACGCCGTGCGGGAGGGGCTTTTGCGTCTTCTCGCGCAAGATCAAGGCTCATAGAGACCGACTCTAGCTGCGGTCTGGGTTCGGTTGCGGCACTGCGGCCAGCAACCGCCGGGTGTATTCGTGGCGCGGGTTGGCGAACACCTGGTCGCCGTCGCCCTGCTCGACGATCGTGCCCTCGAACATCACCGCGACCCGGTGGGCCAGGTGCTTGACCACCGACAGGTCGTGGGAGACGAACAGATAGGACAGCCCGAACCGGTCCTGCAGGTCCAGCAGCAGGTTGATGATGCCGGCCTGGATCGAAACGTCGAGCGCCGACACCGGTTCGTCGAGGGCGAGGACCTTGGGCTGCAGCGCCAGGGCCCGGGCGATGCCGATGCGCTGCTTCTGCCCGCCGGAGAACTCGGCGGGGTAACGGCTGGCATCGGCGCGGCGCATCCCGACGATGTCCAACAGTTCGGCCACCCGATCGTCGATCCCCTGCTTGTCAAAACCGTTGGCGGCCAATGGCTCCGCGAGCACCTCGAACACCGGTAGCCGCGGGTCCAGCGAGGCGACGGGGTCCTGGAACACCACCTGCAGCTCGCCCCGCAAGCCCCGTCGTGCCCGCGCGTCGAGCGTCGCGACGTCGGCGCCGAGCACCTCGATCGACCCCGATTGCGGGGCGGTCAGCTCCAGGATCTGGTGCAGGGTCGTTGACTTCCCCGAACCGGACTCGCCGACGATGCCCAGCGTGCGGCCCTGCTGCAGCTCGAAGCTGACGCCGTCCACCGCGCGCACCTCGCCGATCGTGCGGCGCAGCACAACACCCTTGGTCAGCTTGTAGGTCTTGACCAGATCGCGGACCCGCAGCACCGCTGGGGTGTCGGCCGGCGTCTGGTCCACGGTTCTCGGCACGGTGGAGATGCCGTAGATGTCTGAGGCACTGCGCCCGGCGACGAGTTCCGTTCGGATGCAGGCGGCGTGATGGTTCGGGCCGACCGGGATCAACTCAGGCTCGGCGGCCCGGCAGTCGTCGATCGCCAACGGGCAGCGCGGTGCGAACGGGCATCCGGGCGGCAACGCGGCCAGCGACGGCGGCGCGCCGGGGATCGGCACCAGCCGTGCGCCCTGCGGAGCGTCGAGTCGGGGCACCGAACCGAGCAGCCCGGCGGTGTAGGGCATCCGGCGGTCGCGATAGAGCTCGCCGACCGCGGCCACTTCGACGGCGCGGCCGGCGTACATCACCAGCGCTCGGTCGGCGAACTCGGCGACCACCCCGAGGTCGTGGGTGATGATCAGCACGCCGGCGCCGGTGACGTCGCGGGCCGTCCTGAGCACCTCGAGGATCTGTGCCTGCACGGTGACGTCCAGCGCGGTGGTGGGTTCGTCGCAGATCAACAGGTCGGGGTCGTTGGCGATTGCGATCGCGATGACCACGCGTTGGCGTTCTCCGCCGGACAGCTCGTGCGGGAACGACCGAGCCCGCCGCTCCGGCTGGGCAATGCCGACCAGTTCGAGCAGTTCGACGGCCCGAGCCCGCGCCGCCCTCCGCGTGGATTCACGCTGGTGCACCTCGATGGCCTCGGCGATCTGGTCGCCGACGGTGTAGACGGGCGTGAGGGCCGACATCGGGTCCTGGAACACCGTGCCGATGCTCTTGCCGCGGATGCGGGACATCCGCTGGTCGGACAGCCCGAGCAGCTCGTCGCCGTGCAGCCGAACCGACCCGGTCACCTCGGCGTATTCGGGCAGCAGCCCGACGACGGCCATCGCACTGGCCGACTTGCCCGCGCCGGATTCACCGACCAGCCCGACGACCTCGCCCGGACGGACCTGGAAGTTCATGCCGCGCACCGCCGCAACCCGCTCGGTTTCGGTCGGGAAGACAACGGTGAGATCGCGTACCTCCAGGAGACTCACTTACGTCTCCCTCGCAACGGGCGGGCGCTCGGATCGAGCGCGTCACGCAGACCGTCGCCAACGAGATTGGCACACAAGACGATCAGCACGAGAACACCGGCCGGGAATAGGAACACCCAGGGGAACGTCGTGGCCGACGTTGTGCCGTTCGCGATCAGCGTACCCAGCGACACATCTGGCGGTTGGACGCCGAAACCCAAGAAACTCAAACCGGTTTCAGCCAGGATCGCGGTGCCGACGTTCAGCGTGGTATCGATGATGAGTAGAGAAGCGACGTTCGGCAGGATGTGCCGCACGATGATTCGCCAATTGCTTACGCCCATATACCGCGCCGCAACGACGAATTCGCGTTCCCGCAGACTCATTGTCATCCCGCGCACGATGCGCGAGCTGATCATCCAGCCGAATACGGAGAACAGCACGATCAACCAGAAGACGCGATCGGATGCGCCCAGGCGCGGAGTGACGATCGCGACCACGATGAAGCTCGGCACCACCAGTAGCAGGTCGACGATCCACATCAAGGTGCGGTCGCGCCCGCCGCCGAAGTATCCCGCGATCGACCCGACGGTGGCGGCGATGATGGTGGCGATGAACGCCACGCAGACACCGATCAGCATGGACTTCTGCATGCCGCGCAGCGTCTGCGCCAGCAGATCCTGGCCGATCGCGTTGGTGCCGAACCAGTGGTCGATGCTGGGCGGCTGTTGTAGCGCGTAGTAATCGAGATCGGTGTAGGAGTAGGGCAGCAGCGGCGGCAGCGCGTAGCAGCCGACGAACATCAGCAGTAGCAGTCCCAGCGCCACTACCGCGGGCTTGTTGCGTAAGAACCGGCGCAGCACCAAGTTTCGGCGCGAAGTGAACCGGGCGACATCGACACCGGACTTGGCCGTGGTCGCGGTTTCGGTGGTCACCGGCTCAGTCATGCGACGCGCACCCTCGGATCGAGCGCGGCGTAGATGACGTCGGAGAGCAGTCCCGCGAGCAGAACCGTCGCGCCGGAGAACACGGTGACGGCGGCGATGATGTTGGTGTCCTGCGTGGCGATGCCCTGCACCACCCACTCACCCATGCCGTGCCAACCGAAGATCTTCTCGGTGAAGACGGCGCCGGTGACCAAACCGCTCACGCCGTAGGCGAATAGCGTGGCCATCGGGATCAACGCGGTGCGCAGGCCGTGTTTGAACAGCGCCCGGCGCCGCGTCAAACCTTTTGCGCGCGCGGTGCGGATGAAGTCCTGACCGAGCACGTCCAACATCGCATTGCGTTGAAAGCGGCTGTATCCGGCGATGGCCATCAGCGCGAGGGTGAATGTGGGCAGGACCAGGTGCTGCAGCCGGTCGACGAACTGGTTCCATACCCCGCCGACGGCGGTCGGCGAGGTCTCGCCGATGTACTCGAACAATTGCACGCCCAGGATCGAATTGACCCGCAGCGCAGCAAGGATCAACAAGTTCGCGATGACGAACACCGGTGTGCTCAACAACAGCAGCGACAGCACGGTGATGACGCGATCGGACAGCCGGTACTGCCGAATTGCACCCCACGCGCCGACGACCACGCCGATCATGGTGCCCAGCAACGAACCGATGACCAGAAGCCGCAAGCTGACCCCGACGCGGCGGCCGAGTTCGTCGGAAATCGGTTGACCCGTGATCGTCGTGCCGAAGTCGCCGCGCACCGCCCCCGACGCCCAACGCACGTAGCGCACCGGGATCGGCCTGTCCAGGTTGAGCTCGACCTTCTTGGCGTCGATCGCGGCCTGCGGTGGCCGGGGATTTCGCTGCTCCAGGCTGTCCAGCGGCTTGAAGGAGAATGACGTCAGCGTGAAGGTCAAAAAGGACGCCAGTGCAAGCAGCACGACGTAGTTGAGCAGCCGACGCAACAGGAAGCGCGTCATCGGCGAGATCTGGCCGCAGGCATGCGCACAGGGTATGAGATGCCGGGCCGGACGGCGGCGAACTCGCAGGTCGGCGCGGCTAGCCAAGTCGTCCCGGCCGTCCAGGCTGGCGACAGGTTGCTCGGGTTCACTCGCCCCTATCTGCACATTCACGGTCCGCCGCGCCGAGGGGGCGAGCCGGCACACACCAGGACGGGGTGTTCAGCAGTGGATTCGCATATCCGGAACAACGTCAAACTGCTCGTCGCGGTGATTGGCGGCAGCGCCGTGGTGACCATGGGTGCGTTGACGATGGCCATCCATCAGCAACAGGTCGAACCCGGCGCGCTCTTCGCCAAGCCGTCGATGACCGTGGGGGCGACCAGTACCGTGACGAAGCCGCCAACCGTCGAACCGACGACCATGGCCGTACCGGCCATCAAGGGCCCCGCACCGCTGCCGCCCGAGCAGGAGGCGGCCGAGTAGGGCTGCGTTCACACAGCGTTCACTCCCGATGGACGTTTCACCTGCGACCTCTCTGGCTACCCAGTACTGCGGAGGGGTCATCGATGACCCCTTGAGCACTTGCCGCCGGAGACCGAAATGGGGTGGTCAGAGGTGAAATCGAATCAGGTCAAGCGGCTGTTGGCCGCTATCGGTGCAAGCGCCGTGGTCGCCATGGGTGCGTTCGCCGTGGCGCTGAGCGGCGACAACGGTACGCGCACCGTCGTTTCCGATCCCGAAGCCACGCTCGGTGAGACCAGCACAAGCTCCACCGCACCGGAAGAGCTCGAGATTTCCGTCGCGAGTCCTACGGTGACGGCCGAGCCGCCTGACGGCTTCGGCATCACGCCTCCGGGGTAATTCCGGGGCTAATGCGGCACCGGGTGGTTTCACAGCCCACGCATAGATGAGGCACAGCTTTCGCCCCATAATTGCGTCGATAATGGGCTCGTGGCCACCGCGAACGGCTCCGCCGTGAACGACAACGAGCCGGGGCGCGTCGTCATGCGCCGAGCCGACGGCAAGCCGATCAATGTGCTCGTCGTCGACGACGAGCCCGTCCTCGCCGAGCTGGTGTCGATGGCCCTGCGGTACGAGGGCTGGGAGATCGCGACCGCCGGCGACGGCACCACCGCGATTGCCCTGGCCCGCGACAAACCGCCCGATGTCGTGGTGCTGGACGTGATGCTGCCGGACATGAGCGGTCTCGACGTCCTGCACAAGCTGCGCGAGCAGATTCCCCGGCTGCCGCTGCTGCTGCTCACGGCGAAAGACTCGGTCGAGGACCGGATCGCCGGGCTGACCGCCGGCGGCGACGACTACGTGACCAAGCCGTTCAGTCTGGAAGAAGTGGTGCTGCGGCTGCGCGCCCTGCTGCGGCGCACGGGCGTAACGAGTGAGACCGGTGGCGCCAAGATCATCGTCGGTGACCTGGTGCTCGACGAGGACAGCCACGAAGTCACCCGGGGCGGCGACGTCATCTCTTTGACCGCAACGGAATTCGAGCTGCTGCGATTCATGATGCGGAACTCGAAGCGGGTGCTCAGCAAGGCGCAGATCCTCGACCGAGTGTGGAGCTACGACTTCGGTGGGCGGTCCAACATCGTCGAACTGTACGTGTCGTACCTTCGCAAGAAGATCGACAGCGGGCGGGAGCCGATGATCCACACCCTGCGCGGAGCCGGGTATGTCCTCAAGCCCGCGCGTTGAGCCACCCGGCGTGCTGACCCGAATCCGCTCACCGCGGACATGGTCGCTGCGCGCGCGACTGCTCGCCACGCAGGTCGCATTGCTTGCCCTGGTTTGCGGGGCCATCGGTATCGGGACCGAGCTTGCCCTGCAACGCTTCTTGTCCAACCAGCTTGACGATCAATTGGCCGAGGCCGGTCGCCGGTCGGCGGCGATATACGATTTCGGGCCGCCACATCCACCTGGACCCCCACCCATGCCGGGGTTTCCCCGGCGGGTCATCATCCGCCACGAATTCGGGCCCGGCCCCGCCTTCCTCGACGCTCCCGGGCAGGCCGCCCGCACGGTGGGAGCGGTCGTCAGGCACGGCCAACCCGTCGATGCGGGCGTCATCAACGCCGACGGGTCACGTGCGGCGGTCAGCCCCGCCGCGGCTGAACGGCTGGCGAGCATTCCGCCGACCGACAGCCCGGTCACGGTGACCCTGGACGGTCTCGGTCGGTACCGGGTGACAGCCCTGCATACCCGCGGCGGGCAGACCATCGTGACCGGGTTGCCGACCTCTGCGGTCGACGACACCATGCTGTGGGTCTTGGTGATGTTTTGTGTTGTCAGTGCCATCGCTCTGATCGCGGCGACGACGGCGGGCATCGTGGTCATTCGCCGTCAATTGGCCCCGCTGTCAAGGGTTTCCGCCGCAGCCAGGGAGGTCGCTGATCTAGAGCTGGACCGCGGTGAGGTGCGGTTACCGACGCCGATCGTGAAGGTGGACCCGGCCAGTGCCCACACCGAGGTCGGCCAGCTCGGCGCCGCGCTGAACCGGATGCTGGACCGCATTGCCGGTGCGCTGTCGGCCCGGCAGGCAAGCGAAACCCGGGTCCGTCAGTTCGTCGCCGACGCCAGCCATGAGCTCCGCACGCCGCTGGCCGCGATCCAGGGCTACACCGAACTCGCTCAGCGCAAGCGCGAAGACCTGCCCGACGACGTCGCCCACGCGATGGGCCGGGTCGAATCCGAGACGGCGCGGATGACACAACTCGTCGAAGACATGCTGCTGTTGGCGCGGCTGGATACCGGACGACCCCTGGTGCGCGAGACCGTCGATCTGTCCCGGCTCGTCGTCGATGCGGTCAGCGACGCGCACATCGCGGGCCCCGACCATCAATGGTCGCTGGACCTGCCCGACGAGCCGGTGTTGGTCGAGGGAGACGAGGCCCGGCTGCACCAAGTGGTGGGCAACCTGCTGGCCAACTCCCGCACCCACACGCCGGCCGGAACATCGGTGACCACGGCGTTGAACGTCGACGACGGCGCGGCGGTGCTGACCGTCATCGACGACGGTCCGGGGATTCCGCGCTGGCTGCGGCCGGAGATCTTCGAGCGGTTCGCGCGCGGTGACACGTCGCGCTCCCGGCGTGGCGGCAGCACCGGCCTCGGTCTGTCCATCGTCGCCGCGGTGGTGAAGGCTCATGGCGGCACGATCGACGTACACAGCGTTCCGGGCAGAACGGAGTTCACGGTGCGGCTTCCTCGATAGGGTCGGCGGGAACCGTTGTGTGCAGCAATCGAGGGGGTCCGAATGTCCGCGACCGACCAGTACCTGAAGAACAACGAGGAGTATGCAAGGAACTTCAGCGGTCCGCTGCCGCTGCCGCCTGCTAAGCACGTCGCGGTGGTCGCATGCATGGATGCCCGGCTCGACGTGTACCGAATCCTCGGCCTGGCCGATGGCGAGGCCCATGTCATCCGCAACGCCGGGGGAGTCGTCACCGACGACGAGATCCGCTCGCTGGCGATCAGTCAGCGACTGCTCGGCACCAAAGAGATCATCCTGATTCACCACACCGACTGCGGCATGCTGACTTTCACCGACGACGACTTCAAGCGGTCCATCCAGGAAGACACCGGCATCAAACCGGAATGGGCGGCCGAGGCGTTCCCCGATCTGGAAGAGGACGTCCGCCAGTCGATCCGCCGCATCGAGGCGAGTCCGTTTGTCACCAAACATGAGTCGTTGCGCGGCTTCGTGTTCGACGTCGCCACCGGCAAGCTCAACGAAGTAAAGCTTTAGCCCACCTTGTAGGTCGCGATTGCCTTTGCGACCGGCTCGCCGTCCGGCGTGACCACGTCGACGTCGCAGTTGACCAGGGTCTTGCCCCGCCGCAATACCCGGCCGACACCGATGAGATCGGTCGACCGCGCCGGCGCCAGAAACTGCATCGCCATCGACGTGGTGACACCGCGCAGCGAATCGGGTACCTCGGCGCCCGCCCATGCGGCGGCCATCACCGTCACGTCGGCCAGCGCGGCGATCGCGCCGCCGTGCCGAGTTTGGCGGCGAACGGTGACGTCGGGATGAACTGCGCCATCACGTCGGCGCCGGTCTGCGGTCGGGCAGGAGTGGACATGCCTCCAGTATCGAGGGCAGATCAATTACCTCCGGGGTCATCCCTCTCCCCTCGCCTTTCCCCGCGAGCGTGCGCGTCTGCGGCCGACACGCCGCGCTGCAACAGCATTTTGCGCACGCTCGCGGGGCGCTCAGCGTTTGACATCGCAGGCCGCGGCTGGTTTCATATCGGGTTAAGACTATAAATTAGGTCAAAACTACCAAATTAACGAGGAATCGATGACCGCGCCAGAGCTCGATCGAACATCCGGCCATTACGAGCTGAGCCATCTCCGCTCGTTGGAGGCCGAGGCGATCCACATCATCCGCGAGGTGGCTGCGGAGTTCGAACGGCCCGTGCTGCTGTTCTCCGGCGGCAAGGACTCCATCGTCATGCTGCACCTGGCGCTCAAGGCGTTCCGGCCGGGCCGGCTGCCCTTCCCGGTCATGCATGTCGACACCGGGCACAACTTCGACGAGGTCATCGAGACTCGCGATCAACTCGTCGAGGAGGCCGGGGTCCGGTTGATCGAAGCCAAGGTGCAGGACGATATCGACGCCGGCCGCGTGGTGGAGACCATCCCGTCGCGCAATCCGCTGCAGACCGTGACACTGCTGCGGGCGATCCGGGAGAACAAGTTCGACGCGGCATTCGGCGGTGCGCGGCGCGACGAAGAGAAGGCGCGTGCGAAGGAGCGGGTGTACAGCTTCCGCGACGAATTCGGGCAGTGGGACCCCAAAGCCCAGCGGCCCGAGCTGTGGAACCTCTACAACGGGCGCCATCACAAGGGCGAGCACATCCGGGTGTTCCCGCTGTCCAACTGGACCGAATTCGACATCTGGTCCTACATCGGCGCCGAGAAGATCACGCTGCCATCGATCTACTACGCGCACCGCCGCAACGTGTTTGAGCGCGACGGGATGCTGCTGGCCGTGCACAGGTACCTGCAGCCGCGCAAGGACGAGGAGGTAGTCGAGAAGACCGTCCGGTTCCGCACCGTCGGCGACGTCACCTGCACCGGTTGCGTCGAATCACTCGCGGGGACCGTGTCCGAGGTCATCGCCGAGACCGCGGTGTCCCGGCTCACCGAACGCGGCGCCACCCGTGCCGATGACCGGATCTCCGAGGCCGGCATGGAGGACCGCAAGCGGGAGGGCTACTTCTGATGACCACCCTGCTACGGCTGGCTACCGCCGGATCCGTCGATGACGGCAAGTCCACGCTGATCGGGCGGCTGCTGTACGACTCCAAGGCCGTCATGGAAGACCAGCTGGCCTCGGTCGAACGCACCTCCAAGGAACGCGGACACGACTACACCGACCTGGCCTTGGTGACCGATGGGCTGCGTGCCGAGCGCGAGCAGGGCATCACCATCGACGTCGCATACCGCTACTTCGCAACTCCCAAGCGGAAATTCATCATCGCCGACACCCCCGGCCACATTCAGTACACCCGCAACATGGTGACCGGGACCTCGACCGCGCAACTGGCGATCGTGCTCGTCGACGCCCGCTACGGGCTGCTCGAACAGTCGCGTAGGCACGCGTTCCTGGCGTCGCTGCTGGGCATTCGGCACATCGTGCTCGCGGTGAACAAGATGGACCTGATCGGCTGGGACCGGGAACAGTTCGAGAAGATCCGCGACGACTTCCATGCGTTCGCGGCGCGGCTGGACGTCCACGACGTGACGACGATTCCGCTGTCGGCGCTGCACGGCGACAACGTGGTGACCAAGTCCGACCAGACGCCGTGGTACGACGGGCCCGCGCTGCTGTCGCATCTGGAAGAGGTGTACATCGCCGGCGACCGGAACCTGGTCGACGTCCGGTTCCCGGTCCAGTACGTGATCCGACCGCAGACCCACGAGCATCAGGACCACCGCAGTTACGCAGGCACCGTGGCCAGTGGCGTCATGCGCGTCGGCGACGAAGTCGTGGTGTTGCCGACCGGAAAGTCCAGCCGGATCGCCAGCATCGAGGGGCCCAGCGGACCGGTGGATGAGGCGTTCCCGCCGATGGCGGTGTCGGTCAGCCTCGCAGACGACCTCGATATCTCGCGCGGCGACATGATCGCCCGGCCCAACAACCAGCCACGGGTGTCGCAGGATTTTGACGCGACGGTGTGCTGGATGGCGGATGAATCCGCCCTGGAGCCGGGCCGCGACTACATCATCAAGCAGACCAGCCGCAGCACCCGCGTGAGGGTGACCGCGCTGGATTACCGCCTCGACGTCAACACGCTGCATCGCGACAAGACGGCCACCGCGCTGAAACTCAATGAGCTGGGCCGCATCTCACTGCGCACCCAGGTGCCGCTGCTGCTCGACGAGTACAGCCGAAACTCGGCGACGGGATCGTTCATTCTGATCGACCCGAACACCAACGTCACCGTCGCCGCGGGGATGGTGCTGCCGTACGTGACGGCGCGCACATCGAGTCCCAACGCTGTCCGCCACGAGTCGCTGTGCACCGCCGAGGACCGGTTGTCGCGGGGCAGGACGGTGTGGTTTACCGGGCTGTCCGGTTCCGGCAAGTCGTCGGTGGCAATGCTGGTGGAACAGAAGCTCCTCGAAAAGGGAACCCCCGCTTACGTTCTCGACGGTGACAACCTGCGGCACGGGCTCAACGCGGATTTGGGATTTTCCATGGCCGATCGGGCCGAGAACCTGCGCCGGCTGGCGCATGTGGCGACACTGCTCGCCGATTCCGGTCAGGTCGTGCTGGTCCCCGCCATCAGCCCGTTGGAGGAGCACCGGGAGCTGGCGCGGCGGGTGGCCACCGAGGCGGGCCTGGATTTCTTCGAGGTGTTCTGCGATACCCCGCTCGAGGACTGCGAACGGCGAGATCCCAAGGGGCTGTATGCCAAAGCGCGGGCCGGTGAGATCACACATTTCACCGGTATCGACAGCCCATATCAGCGGCCGAAGAACCCCGACCTGCGGCTGACGCCGGACCAGACCACCGACGAGCTGGCGGGCATGGTCATCGAGCTGCTGGAAAGCCGACGGTGACCGACCACAGCGACCATGACGTGGCCGCGCGGCTCGCGACGCAGGCCGGCGAGTTGCTGCTGGCTGTGCGTGCCGAGCTCGCCCACGCTAGCGGAGCCGAGCGAAAGGCAGTGGGGGACAAGCGATCCCACGACTTTCTGATGGAGGCACTCGCCGCAGAGCGGCCGGACGACGCCGTGTTGTCCGAAGAGGGCGCCGACAACCCCGCCCGGCTCACCGCCGAACGGGTATGGATCGTCGACCCGCTGGACGGCACCCGGGAATTCTCCGAGCTCGGTCGCAACGACTGGGCCGTGCACGTCGCGCTGTGGCAGTCGGGAGTGGGGGCACCTCCCGCGCGAAGCGCAGGGGGACTCATCGCCGGCGCCGTCGCCCTTCCGGCGCAGGGCGTCACGCTCGCCATCCCGATAGTCGCCCCGCCGCCACCCGCGCCGGCCACACCGCGGATCGTGGTGTCACGCACCCGCCCGCCGGCCGTCGCACTCGCGGTCCGCGACGTCCTGCAGGGCACGCTGGTCGAGATGGGATCTGCGGGCGCCAAGGTCGCCGCCGTCGTTCAGGGCCGTGCCGACATCTACGTGCACGCCGGTGGTCAGTACGAATGGGATTCCGCGGCGCCCGTCGCGGTGGCGCGCGCGGCCGGTCTGCACACGTCGCGCATCGACGGTTCGCCGTTGGCCTACAACCAGCCCGACCCGCTGCTGCCCGACCTGGTGGTGTGCCGGCCGGAGTTCGCAGACGCGGTGCTCGCGGTCACCGGGTGACGAACGAGTCGATGGGAGAATTCGCAGCATGCGGATGTCGGCCAAGGCGGAGTACGCCGTCCGGGCCATGGTTCAGCTGGCCGCCGCCGCCGACGGCGTGGTGGTCAAGACCGACGCCCTGGCCAAGGCGCAGGGCATCCCGCCCCAGTTTCTCGTCGATATCCTCTCCGACCTGCGCACCGATCGGCTGGTCCGCAGTCACCGCGGCCGCGAGGGCGGCTACCAACTCGCCCGGCCGGCCGCCGAGATCAGCATTGCCGACGTGCTGCGATGCATCGACGGCCCGCTGGCCAGCGTGCGCGATATCGGGCTGGGTGACCTGCCGTATTCCGGTCCGACCACCGCATTGACCGATGTCTGGCGCGCGCTGCGGGCCAGCATGCGCTCGGTGCTGGAGGAGACCAGCCTGGCCGATGTGGCCGCCGGGTCGCTGCCATCCCACGTCGCCAAGCTCGCCGACGACTACCGCAAGCAGGAGCGGCAGAGAGGCCACCGAACCGTCGGCTAGCGGGGTCGCCGAGCCGGCCTCGAGAGTCAGCCTCCGGAACCGTATGGCCTAGTGAGGATTTCCAGGTAGTGGCCCGCCGGATCCTGGAAGTAGACACCGCGGCCACCGTCGTTGCGGTTGATCTCGCCTGGCCGGGCGCCGGCGGGATCGGCCCAATGGTCCAGGCCCCGGTCGCGGATGCGGCCGTAGATGGCGTCGAACTCATCCTCGGACACCAGGAATGCATAGTGCTGCGGGCGGATCTCCTCGCCTGCGGGCACGTCGGCGTAGTCGAGGGAGACGCCGTTGGCGACGTCCACCATCATGAAATGGGCCCATGCCGTCGGACTCGGCAGGTCGAACAGCTCGGTGAGAAAGCTCGCCGACTGCTTCTTGTCCTTGGCGGCGACGATGGTGTGGTTGAACGTGATGGTCATCAAAGACCCCCAATGTGCTTCGGCGCCTCCATGCCTGACGCTGCCCGCCACCGGCACGCGACGCTATTTCCAGTCAACCAGTTTCACAAAACTCGCGACAACGATGCAGGATGAGGGCATGGCCGACGTCGAGATCCTGACCGGAACGCGGGTCACGCTGCGCGCGCCGCGGCTCGACGACGCCGAGGCACTCTTCGATGCGATCGCCTCCGATCCCGAAGTGACGCGCTACCTGTCCTGGAAACCGCACCCGGATGTCGATGAGACCCGGCGGGTGATCACGGAGTTTTTCAACGTCGGCGACGAGCGGACCTGGCTGATCGAGCTGCAGGAGACCGGCCAAGTGATCGGCTTGTGCGGCTTTCGCCGCCCGCAGCCGCACACGGCCGAGCTCGGCTACTGTCTGGCCCGCCCATTCTGGAACCGCAAGATCATGTCCGAGGTGTTGCCGTTACTGCTCGACGTGCTGCAGCGTGACCCCGCCGTGTATCGGGTGTGGGCGGGATGCCATGTGCACAACCTCCCGTCGGCGCGGCTGTTGCAACGCTGCGGCCTGTCGCCGGAGGGCCGGTTGGCCCGGTATGGCATCTTTCCGAATATCAGCCTCGAGCCCGAGGACGTTCTGCTGTTCGCCAAGGCGCTCAGATGACAGCGAAAAGGAGCCGACGTGCCGACCGGCTTTGACCTGCGGGACCTAGCGGTTCCGATGATCGTCGCGCCGATGGCCGGCGGGCCGTCCACGCCCGAGTTAGCAGCCGCGGCAACGAATGCCGGCGGGCTGGGGTTCGTACCGGCCGGCTATCTGACTGCCGATGCGCTCGCTGAGCGCGTCGTCGCCGCGCGCAAGCTTTGCTCCGGTCCGCTTGGCGTCAACCTCTTCGTCCCGCAGGCCAGCGCGGCAACTCCCGACGCGATCGAAAAATACGCCGATGCGCTGGCCCCGGCAGCCGAGCGCTACGGCGCCAAGCTCGGCGACCCGGTCTACAACGACGACGCGTGGGCGGCGAAGCTTGATGTGGTTCTGGATCTGCGGCCGGACGTGGTGTCGTTCACGTTCGGGGTTCCGAGCACTGACGAGTGCAGTCGGCTGGGCGCCGCCGGGATCACCACCGTCGGCACGGTAACAACCGTCGGTGAAGCCGAAACCGCAGTGGCCCATGGCGTCGAAGCCCTTGTCGTGCAGGGCGCATCGGCGGGTGGACATCGCGGCACGTTCGACCCCGTCGCGCAGCCCAACGCACAGCCGCTACCCGAGCTGCTCGCCGATGTCCGCGCCCGCGTCGGCATTCCGGTCATCGCCGCCGGCGGCCTGATGACCGCGGCGGACGTCAACCGTGTCATCCGGGCCGGGGCGGTCGCGGCGCAACTGGGCACGGCGTTCCTGCTGGCCGATGAAGCCGGCAGCAATCCCGTCCACCGGGCGGCGCTACAGGACCCGCAATTCACCGAAACCGCTGTGACCAAGTCTTTTTCCGGGCGCTACGCCCGTGGATTGCGCAACCGCTTCTTCGACGATCACGAGGGCGAGGCGCCGTTCGGTTATCCCGAGATCCACTATCTCACCGGCCCGTTGCGAGCCGCGGCGGTGCGCACGGGTGACCCGCACGGCACCAGCCTGTGGGCAGGCACCGGTTTCAGGGCGGCCAAGGCCGCGCCGACGGCCGACATCATGCGGGACCTGGTTTAGCGATTTCGGCGCGCTCACCGGCGCTGAGAGCGCTTGGGAGCGCGCCGAAATCGCAATCTCGCTAGCGCAGGTCGTCGATCACCACGTCGCCGGATTCCGACCGTGCGGTGATCACCGCGGCCGCGCTGTTGCGGTTCGTCGTCTGCGGGACCCGGACCACCGTGGCCCCGCTCTGCTCTCCGGTGTTCGCGTTGACGACGTACGGGCCGCGCGGCGGCAGCCCGAGGCTGATGTCGCCGTCGCGGGTGGTCGCATCCAGCCTGCGCGGCGCGGCGTCGGAGAAGTCCGCCTTGATGTTCCCCTCGACGGTGGTGGCGCCGAAGGACTCGGTCACCGAGATCGCGGTGCGGGTTATCACGTCGCCGTGCTCACTGTGCACCTCGACGCGTCGTGCCGCCCCGCTGAGCAAGATTGGGCCGTTGGTCGTGCGCGCGATCAGTTGGTCGAGGTCGGCCTGGGCCATCAGCACACCGGTGTCCTGCTGGGTGGTGACCGTCAGCCGGCGGGCCAGTTCCGGTGGCAGCACAACGGTGATCTCACCGGCGCGTCCCCACTGCAGGTACGGCGACGGTTCGCCGCTGATCGCGACGCGGGTTCCGGTGGGCTCGTTGGTGACCGTCAGCGGGTGCGAACCGGCCCGCGTCGAGTTGATCATGCGCATGTCCGCACGCGGCTCGGTGGCCGCGCGGTCGGCGGTGATGCGGACGGCCACCGGCAGCTCCCCGGTGTCGACCATCAACGAGCGCATCGCCGACGGCAATGGCTTGGTGTCGGTGATGACGCGGAAGGTGGTCAGGCCCCACGCCGCCGTGCCGAGGGTGCCGATACTTCCCAGCACCAGCACCGCGGCCGCGGCGATGAGGAACACCCGGATTGCGGTGCGCCCGCCGGGTGACAGCGGCGGCGGTGTGGCCGGTGCGGCGGGTGGAGGGGCGATGGTGGTCACGGTGCACGCCTTTCGGTTGATTACGACTCGAGGTAGCGCAGCACCGCCAGCACGCGGCGGTTCTCGCTCTCGTCGGGAGCCAGGTCCAGCTTGGTGAAGATCGATGCGATGTGCTTCTCGGCGGAGCCGGTGGAGATGTGCAGGGCCGCGGCGATCGCGGAGTTCGTCTTGCCTTCCGCCATCAGCTGCAGAACCTCGTGTTCGCGCTGCGTCAGTGCGTCCAGCACAGCCCGTCGGTGCGAGCGCACCAGGATCTGCGACACCACTTCGGGATCGAGCACGGTGCCACCGCCGCCGACGACTTCGACGGCGTCAACAAAGGCGGGCACATCGGCTACCCGGTCCTTCAGCAGGTAGCCGAATCCCTTTGTGTCCGAAGCGATCAGGTCTGCGGCGTAACGCTCCTCGACGTAGTGGGACAGCACCAGCACCGGCGACTCGGGATTCTGGCTGCGCAACAGCGCCGCGGCCCGGATGCCTTCGTCGGTGAACGTCGGCGGCATCCGCACGTCGACGATCGCCAAGTCGGGCCGGGTGTCGTTGACCAGTCGCAGCAGGTTGGTCGCATCGGGGACACCCGCGACCACCTGGTGGCCGGCGTCGGTGAGGATGCGCTCGATGCCCGCGCGCAGCAGCGCGGAGTCCTCGGCGATCACGACGCGCATGGCAACACCGCCGTGACGATGGTGGGACCGGTCGCCGGGCTGGACACGGTGAAGGTTCCGCGGGCCGCCCGCACCCGCTCTTCGAGGCCACGCAGACCGGTGGCGTCGTCGGTGCTGGTGATGCCCGCGCCGCCACGACCGTCGTCGAACACCGAGACGTTCAGCAGGTTGGCCGACTCGTCGAGCCGCACGGTGACGATCGCCTGCGTTGCCTGTGCGTGCTTGGCGACGTTGGTCAGCGCCTCGGCGACGACGAAGTAGGCGACCGACTCCGCTTCGTCGGGCAGCCGGCGCGGCAGGTGGAGGTCCAGCGTGGTCGGCACCCCGAGGTTTTCGGTGCGTTGCACCACCGCGGACAGCGCGGCGTCGAGGCCGCGGTCGGCGAGGATGGTCGGCGCGATGCCCCGCACCACGTTGCGCAGCTCGACGAGGGCGCTCTTGGCGTCGTCGTGTGCCTCGCCAATCAGCTTCTTGGCCGTCGGCAGGTCGGTATCAAGCTTGGTTTGTGCCAAGCCGATGGTCATGGCGAGCGACACCAGCCGCGGTTGAACGCTGTCGTGCAGGTCCCGCTCGATGCGGTGCCGCTCGGTTTGCGCTGAGGACACCGCGCCCTGACGGGCTTCGGTGAGCGCGCTGACCTGGCTTTGCAGTGCGGCGGTCGACGATGGCCGCAGTAGCCAGTTGTCGATGGCCGCATCCAGCGCAGGCGCCACGACGAGGATCGCGATCGCCGCAATCACCGCCACGGCGGCCAGTAGCCAGGCGAGCGGCGGGGACAGGAACGACAGGCCCGCGTCGTCGTCGCTCTGCCGTATGGCAATCGCGGCGGCCGGGCCCAGAAACGCGAAGACCAGCAAGGCGAACGCGATACCCGTCGCCGCCATGTCGTAGATCATTCGCAGGTAGTGGTGCGCGGCACCCTTCCAGAACCGGGCGCTGCTGATGTCCAACCACAGTTGGTGCAGCCATTTCTGAAAGCCGGTGTAGCGGGAGATGGCGCGTTGCGGGACGGGGATGCCCATGCCGAACACGGCCTCGCTGCGGATCCGTTCCAACCACTCGACGCCGCGCATCAGGTAGATGAACACCACGCCGGCCAGCACGAACCCGATGCCGGACGGGATCGATGAAACGCCAATGATCAAGATGGTCAGAGGAATCCAGAACCACACCGTTGCCACCGCGGCGCCGGTGATCATCGACGCCGTCGGCACCACGCCGAGGTGCCGGTCGGGCGTGGTTGCGCTGTCGGTGGCGCCAGTCATGTCGACAGCGATTGCCGGTGTTTGATTGGAGGTGACTGCGACCATGTCTTCAACCTATGGATGTCTGCGCTCGGGCAACATGGCGTTTTCCCGAGACCCTCGCGGGGGAAAACCCCCATTTCCGGGTGATTTCGGCGTGATTCCTGGCGCTGAGCGCAGGAAATCACGCCGAAATCGCTTACTTGGGTGCGGTGAGTTCCAATGCGATGTTGTCCGGGTCGCGGAACTCCAGGATGTACATCACTCCGATGTCCTTTATCGGCTCATGGGCAATGCCGAGCCCGTCGAGATGCTTTGCCGCGTCGTCCAGTTCGGCCTTGCTGCCGACCCGGAATGCGAGGTGGTCGAGGCCGGTGCGATCCTCGTCGAACCTGTCGTTGGCCACGGGGCGCAGGGCGACCCGAGAGTCGCCGACGTTGTAGATGACGCCGCCGAACAGGAATGCGAGCCGTTCACGCATGGCGTCGTCGGCGTCCTCGGGCATCTCGAGGTTAATCGGCCAGCCGAAGACGCTCTCGTAGAACTCCCGCGATCGGGTGATGTCGGTGACGGTGAGCCGGATGTGCGCGACGGAGGTGTTGTTGATCGCCATGGGTTCATGCTGCCAGCTGGATCAACCCAGCGGCATGCCAGAATCGCCGTCGTGCGGGTAGGGATGACCATGCCGGTGATGGAGCCGGACCTGGATGCGGCCACGCTCCAAGCCTGGGCCGGGGCCATCGACGACGGACCGTTCTCGTCGCTGTGCTGGGGCGAACGGATTGCGTTCGACAACCCCGACGCCATCACGCTGCTCGGTGCGCTGGCGGCGTGGACCGATCGGGTGCGATTGGTGACGACGGTGCTGGTGCCGCAGCTGCACGATTCGGTGATGCTGGCCAAGGCGCTGGCCACCGGCGACATGCTCAGCGGCGGCCGGCTGACCGTCGGGCTCGGGGTCGGCGGGCGAGACGAGGACTACCGGGCGGTCGGCGCCGACCCCGCGACCCAGACCATGCGTGGCATGGCCGAGCGGGTGGCGGTGATGAAGCGAATTTGGTCCGGCGAGAAGGTGGCCGAGTCCGTCGTCCCGGTCGGTCCCTCGCCGCAGCCGGGTGGACCCGAACTGCTGGTCGGCACGATGGGGCCCAAGACGGTGCGCAGCGCCGCGGCGTGGGCCGACGGTCTGGCGGGCACGACGCTGGACCTCGACGTCGCCAAGCAGAACGAGCTGTTCGACGTCGCGCGCACGGCGTGGGCGGAGGCCGGCAAGCCCGAACCCCACCTGGCCACGTCGTTCTGGTTCGCCCTGGGCGACATCGACCACGCGCGAGCACAGATCCACCGCCACCTGCGCCGCTACATGAACTGGATCCCCGCTAAGTACGTCGACGCCATGGCACCCGGCACCGGCTGGGCGGGCAGCGAGGACGAATTGCTCCACCTGCTACGGAAATTCGAAGACATCGGCACCGACGAGATCCATCTGATCCCGACCAGTTCGGACGTCGGTCAGCTCCGCCGGGTCGCCGACGTGGTCAAGAATTTCGGCTGAGCGGGCGCGCTGGTGGCAAGCTGCGACTATGACCACAATCGCCACACCGATGCCGCCCATCGTGTCGCGTCCCGAATGGGAGAAGGCGCGCGTGGACCTGCTGGTCCGGGAGAAAGAGTTGACCCGGTTGAAGGATTCGGTCAGCGCCGCGCGGCGACGCCTACCGATGGTGGAAGTCAGCGAGTCCTACACATTCGACACCGAGAATGGCCCGGCATCGCTGCCCGACCTGTTCGACGGCCGCAAACAGCTCATCGTCCAGCACTTCATGTTCGGACCCGACTGGGATGAGGGTTGTTCGGGGTGCCCGATGATGGCCGACCACATCGGGCCACTGTCGCATCTACACGCGAAAGACACGTCGCTGGTGCTGGTTTCACGCGCACCGCTGGCCAAGCTGCTGCAATTTCGCGATCGGATGGGCTGGACGTTGCCCTGGGTGTCGTCGGAATCGAGCACGTTCAATCAGGACTTCCGTGCGACGGTTGACGGCGAGGAGCGCCACGCGATCAGTGTGTTCCTCCGCGACGGTGACCGCATATTTCACACCTGGTCGACCTACAACCGTGGTGAGGAGCCCTTCATGGTGGTGTGGGACCTTCTCGACCTGACGCCGTACGGCCGCCAGGAGTCCTGGGAGGACTCCCCGGACGGCTGGCCGCAGCAGCCGCCGTACGAGTGGATCCGGCTGCACGACGCCTACTGAGGCAAAGTTTGCTCATGGCGGTCGCCACGGGTGCATGCTTAATCGGTGGCCCGAGCCTATTTGCTGAGCCGCCGCAGCGTCGTACGCGAGTATCTGCACGGCGCGTACTGGGTGTTGCCGACACTCGGCATCGCGATCGGCCTTGGGGCCGGGGCCCTGCTGTCGATGATTCCGGTCGAACCGGGCTCGCTGATCGACAAGCTGATGTTTCAGGGCACCGCGGGCGACGCCCGAGGGGTGCTGATTGTCGTGTCCGCGACGATGATCACCACGACCGGCATCGTCTTCTCGCTGACAGTCCTGTCGCTACAAATCGCCTCAAGCCAGTTCTCGGTGCGGCTGCTGCGAACGTTCCTGCGCGATGTGCCCAACCAGGTGGTGCTCGCAATCTTCGTATGTACCTTCGCCTACAGCACCGGTGGTCTGCTCACCGTCGGGGAGCGTTCGGGCGGCGGCGAGTTCGTTCCCAAGGTCGCGGTCACCGGTTCCCTGGTGCTGGCGTTTGTCAGCATCGGCGCACTGATCTATTTCCTGCACCACCTCGTGCACTCGATTCAGATCGACACGATCGTGGAGGGCGTTCAGCAACGCACGCTGGTGCTGGTCGATGAGCTCTTCCCAGATCCGGACACGCCCGAAGCGGAGCCCTTTGCCTGGCCGGAACCACCGGCCGGGGCTGTTCCGTTGCTGGCTCCGAAATCCGGATACGTGCAGACGGTGGACGTCGACGACCTCGCTGATCTCGCCGTCGCCACAGCGCATTCCGTGCAGCTCGTCACCTTCGTTGGCGACTACGTCACCGCTGGCGGACTTCTTGGTTCGTGCTGGCGCAGGACGGCCGACGGGTCAGCGCCGGATCCGGACGTGATGCAGCGCTGCCTGCGGCACGTGCACATCGGATTCGAGCGCACACTCCAGCAGGACATCAGATTCGGACTGCGACAGATGGTGGACATCGCGCTGAGGGCGTTGTCAGCTGCTATCAACGACCCATACACGGCAATCCAAGTGGTGCACCATGTTTCGGCGGTCGAGGCAGTCCTGGCGTCGCGCGTAATCCAGGATGACGTTCGGCGCAATGGCACGGGGAATTTTCTGGTGTGGCTGCCCTATCCCGGGTTCCCCACCTACCTGCACTTGGGTTGTTCCCAGATTCGCCGCTACGGCACCCGTGAACCGCTGGTCCTGGCCGCGCTACTCCAGATGCTCAGCGCCGTGGCGCAGAACTGCGTGGACCCATCGCGCCGGGCAGCTGTGCGGGCGCAGATTGATCTCGTGGTGCGGGTGGCAGAGCGCGAACTCGTCGAGGAGTCCGACCGCGCGATGGTGCTCGGTGCTGCCGCCTGCGCGATTGAGGTGGTCGACCGGCCGGGGATGCTGGCGCCGCCAGCGTCCGCGTTCGGCCAGGTGGCCGCGGCAGCAGCTGCCTGCGGAACCGACGAAGTTCGCGGATCTGCGACGGATCGATGACGACGCGGAGAAGGGCACCATAGATCGTTGGTGATCACGCCTATGTGGGGTTGCTTCTCGGCTGGGAATGCTCGCTGAGCAAAGAGAACGCACTTCTCGAGCGCACTGCGGTACGCCGCATTCCACGTCCGTCAAAGGACACTCGTTCGGCGGTGCAATCCGCCATTTCTTGGACAACGGATGTGGCACCTGAACCCAAGCACTCTTGGATACGGGGCGGTGCCGGGCTTCGCCTAGTACGTTTGTCTTCCGAAAGAACCTCGGGGACCACGGCCGCGACGTACCGAACGCGTTGCCGCGCAGCGTGTCAAATGGTTGTTCGGGCGCACCGCGAAGATCGTCCGGATGCTCCAGCCGCCGGTTAGGACTCGTTGACTGCCAAACCCGTGCCAGGCGTCGGCTCGATGTCGAATTCCTCGTCTGTCTCGAAATCGTCGTCTTCGTCGAAATCCTCCTCGATCTCGTCGACGTATGGGGTGTTCAGCCCTGGCAAGTGGTCGGGCGCCGCGATGACCTGGTCCCACTTCGCGGGAGGGTGGAACTCGGACCACTTCGTATCGTCGTCGAAGTGGAGGGCGAGCACACCACCCTCCAGGAACTCGAATCCGTCGTCGTCGCCGTAGTCTTCGGGCTGGCCGCGGCCGCTGAAACGCACCTTGAACGCCATGCCGGCAAGTCTTGCACGACAAGAAATATGGCTTCTTGGCGTGGGTCAGATTGGCGCTAGCTCTCCAGCGCCTTCGCGCACCCAGCGAGGACCGCGGCGAAGCTTGAGCGGATCAGCGGAGAGCTGATCGCCTCCGTTACCTTGCCGCCAGCGCGAGCCGGATGGGTGTAGGTGGACACCCAGTCGACATGCGTGCCGTCGCCTGACGGAGTGAACGTCAACGTACCGCCCTCGTGGTCGACCGGTGGGAACGAGCGAACGATGCGGTAGGAGTAGCTCCGCGGCGCATCGTAGGCCGTGATCTCTTCGCGAAACCAGGTGCCAACCCCGGTCACCTTCCGCAGCGCGCCCACGACGGGACCCGAGGAGCCCTTCGCCCAACCCGCCTTGAGAACAAAAGGAGCGGCGGTCAGGTTGGCCGGGTCGGCCAGCCAGTCGAAGACCCGTTCCGGCGATGCTGCGATCGTCCGCTCGACGTGAAGCCGGACCATGAGATCTCCCGCCTTGCAGTGGCCTGTTTCCGGGAAATGCTAATCGTCAACCGGCACACCCACTGACCTGGCGCATAAATGGCAAGATTGGCTCCGACGATGCGGCATCCGATCGAAGGTGCAATCCGGCTTCAAGTCTCGCTCCCGCGTGCCTGCGAAGCCTAAAAGAGATCCGGCGTCGCCGGCGGCGCATCATCGAGAAACGCACTCACCATCGGCACCAGCACCGTTGACTCCCCAGAGATGCCAATGTGCGACGTCGCCGGCAGAATCACCAAGCGCGCGGCCGGAACCTTCTGCAGCATCCCTGACGCTGCCGCTTCCTCATCGCCGCCACCGCGCAGCTTGAACATCGACAGCGCATGCTCCGGCTTCACGCCATCCGCATCACCGACGATGACCATTGTCTTCGCGGAAATCGAACGCATCTGCGCGTCGCTGATGTTCTGGTCATCGATGTTTAAGACCTTCATCT
>NZ_JBOGDB010000113.1:0-3212 GCF_050701515.1 Mycobacterium sp.
TTCGAGACCCAGAACCTGCCGCTGTACGGCCCATTGCGCAGCTTCGGCGTGCCCGAACCGCTGATCGACATTGTCGAGCCGCTCAGCATTTTCGTTGTCGAGCTCGGCTACCGGCGAGACATCCCGCCCTGGGTTCCGTCGCCGGCCAGGTTGATCCCGGTGCACAATCCGGTCGACGTGGTCGGCGACTTTTTCGAAGCCGTCGACCAGACGATCGACAACACGCTGACCGTCCTCGGTTCGCCGCCGCCGCTGACGATTCCGGCGCCCGTGTCGTCCGCGGCGGGGTCGCCATTTGATGCGGAAGCTCCGGCGCCCGTCGCGCCGGCCGCGCGGGAAGTCGACCAGCCGGTCGGCACCGAGTCGGACGACAACAACGCAGGGGTCATCGGCACGCCGACGCCCGCGGACACCGGGTCTCCGCAGCCAACCGCGGCCGGGGCGACGACCGACCGACAGCGGCCGACACTCAGGGGCCCGGCCGGCATCTTCGGACCGCGGATCCGCGACTTCCTGCACCGCGTCCGCAACGGTCCGGCGGCCACATCGAACGAAGGCGCGGAATCGACCTCGTCTCCGCCTGAGGACTCGCCGGAGGGCGCGACCCCGAGTACTGCCGACGGCATGTAGCCGCTGATCCGTGACCGCGCTAGCGTTGGACTATGCAGGCGCCAGAAGTTCTTGGCGGCCGCTATGAACTTCGGGGGGTTCTGGGGCGCGGCGGCATGGCCGAGGTCCGAGAGGGCTGGGACACCCGGTTAGACCGCGCGGTCGCGGTCAAGCTGCTCTACCCGGTTTTCACTGCCCAGCCCGACAACCGTCGGCGGTTCGAGACGGAGGCGCGTGCGGCCGCGGCGCTGAATCATCCGCACATCGTCGCGGTGCACGACAGCGGTGAGCACCGCGGCACGCCCTTCATCGTGATGGAGCGGTTGTCCGGACGGACCTTGGCCGATCTGCTGGCCGGTGGTCCGCTGCCACAGGCCCATTTGCGCTCGATCCTGGACGATGTGCTGTCGGCGTTGGCCGCTGCGCACGCCGCTGGAATCCTGCATCGGGATATCAAGCCGGCCAACGTCTTGTTCACCACCGCCGGTGACGTGAAGGTTGCCGACTTCGGCCTCGCGAAGAGCGGCGACGTGGCGCACACCATGACCGGTCAGATCGTTGGGACGATGGGCTACCTCAGCGCGGACCGGTTGGCGGGCAGGCCGGCGAGTGTCGCGGACGATCTTTATGCGGTCGGGGTGGTCGGTTACGAGGCATTGGCCGGGAGCAGGCCCTTCCCGCAACAGAATCTGCCTGCCCTGGCGCGTGCGATCGCCGAAGACCAACCGCCGCCGGTGATGCTGTTGCGCCCGGATGTCGACCCGGAATTGGCCGCCGTGGTCGAACGAGCGATGGCACGCGATCCGCGGTGGCGTTTCCCCAGCGCCGACGCGATGCGCGCCGCGTTGTCTGGTGCACCGCAGCCGAACCCGGTACGACCACCGACCCGGGTCCTGGCGGCGCCGCTGCCACCGCCGACCACGATGGTTGTCGCGGCGCCCGTGCGAAGCCAGACAAAGACATTGCTCGCGGTCGCGGCCGTCCTTGCCGCGATCGCGTTGGCGGCCGTTCTGGTGCTGTTCGATTCGGGCCAGCGGCCGTCGGTGCCCGAACCAGTCGGCACCAGCTCATCGGTGCCGACACCGGCCCCGGTGTCATCGCCGTCACCGCCGCCACCCCCTGCGCCGCCGATGCAGGTCGACGAGGGCCCGCCCGGCAAGAAGGGACCCGGCCCGAAGAAGCCGAAGGGTCCACGAGGCGACGACGACGACTAACTTCGTCGGGGCGACTACTAAATCCTCCCGTCGTGGCAGAACGGAGATCAACATGGCGTGGGACTTCTCGACCGATCCGGATTTCCAGAAGAAGCTCGACTGGGTCGAGGAATTCTGCCGGGAGGAGGTCGAGCCGCTCGAGTTCGTGTTCCCGTACGCCGTCCGCTCGCCCGACCCCCGAGTAAAGGCCTTCGCGCGCGGCCTGCAGCAGCAGGTCAAAGACCAGGGGCTGTGGGCGATCTTCCTTGACGAGGAACTGGGCGGACCCGGCTTCGGCCAGCTCAAGCTGGCGCTGCTGAACGAAGTCATCGGCCGCTACCCGGGCGCCCCGCAGATGTTCGGCGCCGCGGCTCCCGACACCGGGAACATGGAGATGCTTGCCGCCTTTGGCACCGATGAGCAGAAGAAGCGCTGGCTGGAGCCGCTGCTGAACCAGGACATGTTCTCGGCGTATTCGATGACCGAGCCTCAGGGCGGATCAGACCCCAACTTGTTCAAGACCACCGCCGTACGCGACGGCGACGAATGGGTCATCAACGGAGAGAAGTGGTTCACGTCGGCGGGCCGCGTCGCCGACATTCTCTTCGTGATGTGCACGAACGGCATGTTCGTCGTGCCGCGCAAGACTCCGGGTGTGGAGATCCAGCCGGAGCCCCGCAACCACAACCACATCATCTACCGCGATGTCAGGGTTCCGCTCGACCATCTGCTCGGCCCCGAAGACGGGGCCAAGACCCTGGCCCAGCGTCGCCTCGGCGGCGGACGCATCCACCACGCCATGCGCACCATCGCCCAGTGCAAGCTCGCGTTCGACATGATGTGTGAGCGGGCGCTGTCGCGTGAGTCGCACGGCAAGGTCATCGCCGAGCACCAGATGGTGCAGGAGAAGATCGCCGACTCCTACGCCGCCATTCGCATGCTGCGGCTGTTGGTGCTCGAGACCGCCTGGAAGATCGATAATTCCAGCACCAAGGAAGCCCGGACCGACATCGCCGCCGTTAAGTTCACGATGGCAAAAGTGCTGCGGGAAGTGTCCTTCAACGCGCTGCACATCCTCGGGTCGCTCGGAACGACCGACCTCACCCCGCTGCAGGCGATGTACGCCGCCGCACCCACGATGGGCCTCGCCGACGGCGCCGACGAGGTGCACAAGGCCACCGTCGCTCGTCGGGTGCTCCAGGGCTATCGGCCGCAGGAGCACCCATACTGGCCGTCGGAGTATCTCCCCGCCAAGCGCGCCGCGGCGTGGGCGAAGTTCGAGCCGAAGTTTCAGGCCGACCCCGAATTGCGCGCCGCGGCCGAGGCCTACAAGAAGTACTTCGCCGGTCGGCGCTGAACGGCGACGGCCGCCACGATTGGGTGCCCCCACTAGGACTCGAACCTAGGACC
>NZ_JBOGDB010000114.1:0-39263 GCF_050701515.1 Mycobacterium sp.
CGATCGCGCAGCTCGGCGGCGACACCGGGTTCGGCGAGATCTTCCTCGATGACGTGTTCGTGCCCGACAACGACGTCATCGGCGGTGTGCATGACGGCTGGCGGGCGGCGATGAGCACGTCGAGCAACGAGCGTGGCATGTCGCTGCGCAGCCCGGCGCGGTTCATGGCGCCGGCGGAGCGCCTGGTGCAAGCCTGGAAAGGCGATCGCGACCCGGCCTACGCCGAACGGGTGGCGGACGCGTGGATCAAGGCGCAGGCCTACCGTCTGCACACGTTCGGGACGGTGACGCGGCTGGCCAGCGGCGGCGAACTCGGCGCCGAGTCGTCGGTGACCAAGGTGTTCTGGTCGGACCTGGATGTCGCAATGCATCAGACCGCGCTCGACCTGCATGGCCCCGACGGCGAGCTGGCCGATTCCTGGACCGACGGATTGCTGTTCGCGCTCGGCGGCCCGATCTATGCCGGCACCAACGAGATTCAGCGCAACATCATCGCCGAGCGGCTGTTGGGCCTGCCCCGAAAGTAGACCACATGAAATTTGACCTTGACGAACAGCAGCGCGACTTCGCGGCCTCCATTGACGCTGCGCTGGCCGCCGCCGATGTGCCGGCCGCGGTGCGCGCCTGGGCCGACGGCGACACCGCACCCGGACGCAAGGTGTGGGCGCAGCTGGCCGATATCGGTGTGACGGCGCTGGCGGTGCCGGAGAAGTTCGACGGGATCGAGGCGCACCCGGTTGATCTTGTGGTGGCAGCCGAACGGTTGGGCCGGTGGTGTGTTCCCGGCCCGGTCACCGAATCCATTGCGGTGGCACCGGTTCTGCTTGCCGACGATGAGCGCAGCGTCGCGCTGGCGGCCGGTGAGCTGATCGCCACCGTCGCACTGCCGCCACAGGTGCCGCGGGCCGTTGACGCCGACACCGCCGGACTCATCCTGGTGGCCGAAGATGGCCACGTCCGCGACGGTACGGCGGCCGATCAGCACGAGTCCGTCGATCCCAGCCGAAAGTTGTTCGACGTCACCGCGTCCGGCCACGCGAGGAGCGCCGACGTCGGTCGGGCCTACGAGTTCGGTGCGCTGACCACCGCCGCGCAATTGGTCGGCGCCGGGCAGGCGATGCTGGACTCCTCCGTCGAATACGCCAAGCAGCGCAACCAGTTCGGCAAGGCGATCGGCACCTACCAGGCCATCAAGCACAAGCTCGCCGACGTGCACATCGCGGTCGAGCTGGCCCGTCCGCTGGTCTACGGCGCGGCGCTGTCGCTGGCCGAGGGTTCCGCGGATACCGCCCGCGATGTCAGCGCCGCCAAGGTCGCCGCCGCCGATGCGGCGCTGCTTTCGGCACGCTCGGCGCTGCAAACCCATGGCGCCATTGGCTTCACGCAAGAGCATGACCTGTCGCTGTGGCTGCTACGGGTGCAGGCGCTGCGCTCGGCGTGGGGCGATCCGGCCACCCACCGGCGACGACTGCTGGAGGCATTGTGAGCGACGAACGGAACCTGCTGCGCGAGACCGTCGCGGCGCTGGTCGAGAAACATGCGTCGCCGGCCGCGGTGCGCGAGGCGATCGAGTCAGAGCATGGCTACGACGAGTCGCTGTGGAAGCTGTTGTGCGAGCAGGTCGGCGCGGCCGCCCTGGTCGTACCCGAGGAGTTGGGCGGAGCGGGCGGCGAGCTTGCCGACGCTGCCGTCGTGCTCGAGGAGCTGGGCAGAGGCCTGGTGCCGACGCCGTTGCTCGGCACGACACTGGCCGAGCTCGCGCTGCTTTCCGCCGACCAACCCGACACCGACGCGATCGAGCGGTTGGCCGAAGGTGCGTCGATCGGGACAGTCGTCTTCGACGCCCACTATGTGGTCAACGGGGCCATCGCCGACGTCGTCATCGCCGCCGACGGCAAGACGCTTAGCCGGTGGACCACGTTCAAGGCGAACCCCGTCGACACCATGGACCTGACCCGCCCGTTGGCGCGGATCGAGCCGCAGGACACCACGGACATCGGCGCCGATCCCGGCCTGGCCGACACCGCGGCGATCCTGCTGGCCGCCGAGCAGATTGGTGCCGCCGCGAAGTGTCTCGACCTGACCGTCGAATACACCAAGGACCGCGTTCAGTTCGGCCGCCCGATCGGCAGCTTCCAGGCCCTCAAGCACCGGATGGCCGACCTGTACGTCGCGGTGCAGTCGGCCCGGGCCGTGGTCAACGACGCGATCGCCGAACCGTCGGCTACGTCGGCCGCACTGGCCCGAGTCTCGGCCAGCGAAGCCTTCACCAAGGTGGCGGCCGAGGCCGTGCAAATGCACGGCGGTATCGCGATCACCTGGGAGCACGACATCCAGCTGTACTTCAAGCGCGCGCACGGCAGTGCACAGCTGCTGGGACCGCCGCAGGAGCACCTGCGCAGGCTCGAATCCGAGCTGTTCTAAGCCGGCGCCACCTGCTCGCGCAGGAAGTTCGTGACCACGAAGGCGACCGGACCGGGTTGTTCCAGCCACGGCCAATGGCCGGCGCCAGGCACGAGATGTATGCGCGCGTGCTGGAAGATGCGCCGCTGCTCGTCGGCTTGTTCGGTGGCGATGTAGGCGTCCCCGTCTCCCCAGACGATCAGCACCTCACCGTCGAATGATGTGAGCGGCTCGACGTAGGGCGCGATTGCGGGCTCGCCGGTGGCGCGGTACAGGCGCAGCACGGTCCGTTGTGTTGCGGGCACCATGGCGTGACGGGTGATCTCGTCGCGATCAGCGTCGGGCAGTCCCGGATCCGTACGCCGAAACAGTTTTCGGAAGTTCGAGGCCCTGGCGGTTCGCCAACTCAATTCGCCGAGCACAGGAGTGCGCCAGATCTTCGCCGCGGTGTGGTTGATCCGCGCCGGGGTGTTGATGAGCGTGATGCTGCCGACCGCCTCGAGGTGACCGGCGGTCCATGCGAGTGCGAACGGACCGCCGAAGTCGTGCGCCACCAGATGCGCGCGCTCGATGCCGAGTTGTTCGACGACGCCCGCCAGATGGGCGGCATAAGCCGGGACCGTGTATTGCCAGTCCGCGGGTTTGTCGGCATCGCCGAATCCGGGAAGGTCAGGCGCGACGACGCGGGCGAACTCGCTCACCGGCGTCATCAACGGTCGCCAGTCGGCACCGGCGTTGTTGCCGTGGACGAACACCACTGCTTCGTGCGGATTGGTGGTTGGCCCGCCGACGACAACCGGGGAGCGGATGCCGTCGACCACGATGTCCCGCGTTTCCAGCTGGCTGGTCATCCGCAAAATTGTGTCATCGGACTAGCCTTACGCCAATGACTGATCGCGTTGCGCTGCGCGCCGGCATTCCACCGTTCTATGTGATGGACGTGTGGCTGGCCGCCGCGGAACGCCAGCGCAGACACGGCGATCTGGTGAATCTGTCAGCGGGACAGCCGAGCGCCGGAGCGCCGTCACCGGTGCGGGCGGCGGCGGTAGAGGCGCTGGGCCGAAATCAGCTCGGCTATACCGTGGCGCTCGGCATCCCGGAGCTGCGCACCGCGATCGCGCGCGAGTACCTGAGCCGTCACGGGCTCGACGTCGAACCCGACGAGGTCGTGGTGACAACCGGCTCGTCGGGCGGATTCCTGCTGGCGTTCCTCGCGTGCTTCGACGTGGGCGATCGGGTGGTGATCGGGAGTCCCGGGTACCCGTGCTACCGCAACATCCTTTCCGCACTCGGCTGTGAGGTCGTCGAGATACCGTGCGGACCGGACACCAGGTTCCAGCCCACCGCGCAGATGCTCGCCGAGCTGGATCCACCGGTGCAGGGTGTGGTCGTGGCGAGCCCGGCCAACCCGACCGGCACGGTGATTCCACCCGACGAGCTGGCGGCGATCGCGTCATGGTGCGGGTCGTCGGGAGTGCGGCTGGTCAGCGACGAGGTGTACCACGGCCTGGTCTACGAGGGCGCGCCGGCCACCAGTTGCGCATGGCAGACGTCGCGGGATGCCGTGGTGGTGAACAGCTTTTCGAAGTACTTCGCGATGACCGGGTGGCGGCTCGGCTGGCTTTTGGTGCCGCGGGAGCTGCAGCGCGCGGTGGACTGTCTGACCGGAAACTTCACCATCTGCCCGCCAGCCCTTGCGCAAGTGGCGGCGGTCGCCGCGTTCACACCGGAGTCGACTGCCGAGGCCGACGGCCACCTCCAGCACTACGCGGAGAACCGCTGGCTGCTGTTGGGTGGTCTGCAGCGGCTCGGAATCGACCGGCTCGCACCGACCGACGGGGCGTTCTACGTCTACGCCGACGTGTCGCACCTGACGGGCGACTCGTTGTCGTTCTGTTCGAAGCTCTTGGCGGACACCGGAGTTGCCATCGCACCGGGGATCGACTTCGACACCGCGCGCGGCGGCTCGTTCATCCGGTTATCGTTCGCGGGTGCCACCAGCGACATCGAGGAAGCGCTGCGCCGCATCGGCGGCTGGCTCGGCTAGCTCACCGCGTGCTCCACCCGCCGTCCATCGTGTACGACGCACCGGTCACCATCCCGGCATTCGGCGACGCGAGCCAACCGACCAGGGTGGCAACCTCTTCCGGCTCGACCAGTCGCTTTATCGCACTCTCCTTCAGCAGGATCTTCTCCACCACGTCCTGCTCCGGAATGCCGTGTGCGTCGGCCTGATCAGCGATCTGTTTGGTGACCAACGGTGTTCGAACATACCCAGGGTTCACGCAGTTGCTCGTCACGCCGTACGGACCACCTTCGAGCGCGGTGACCTTCGACAAGCCCTCCAACGCGTGTTTTGCGGTGACGTAGGCGACTTTGTACTCCGAAGCCCGAAGTCCGTGCACCGACGAGATGTTGATGATCCGGCCGAATGCCTGGGCATACATATGCGGCAAGGCCGCGCGGATCAGCAGAAACGGTGCCTCCACCATGAGCGCGAGGATGAATCGGAAGCGATCAGGCGGGAAGTCGGTGATCGGGCTGACGTGCTGCACACCGGCGTTGTTCACAAGGATGTCCGTTTCCAGCTGCAGGCCTTCGAGTGCCGCAACATCGGAAAGGTCAACCGCCCACGCCTTTCCACCGATCTCCTGCGCGATCGCCTTGGCGCCGATGTCATCGAGATCTGCGACGGTCACCACGGCTCCCCGAGCCGAGAGCTCCCGCGCGCAGGCCGCGCCGATGCCGCTCGCACCGCCGGTGACCAGCGCGGTACGCCCGGCCAGCTCGCTCACGTCACGCCGGCCTTGGCGAGCTCTTCGCGGTCGGCCTCATCGAGCGCCGCCAGATCAAGGTCCTTCGTCTCGCGCATGAACAGCGCGGCGATGAGCGTGATGACGGCGGCACCGGCCAGATACAGCGCGATCGGCACCCAGGAACCGTAATCCCTCAGCAGCCAGGTAGCAATGGCCGGCGCAACCGACCCAGCCGCGATCGATGTGACCTGATACCCAAGGGAGACACCGGAATACCGCATGCGGGTGGGGAACATCTCCGCCATGATCGCGGGTTGCGGCGCGTACATGATCGCGTGGATCACCAGCCCGATAATGACCGCGCCCATGATGAGCAGGTAATTGGCGGTGTCCATCATCGGGAACGCGAAGAAGCCCCACGTACCCGCGGCGGTCGCGCCGACGATGTACACCGGCCGGCGACCGAAGCGGTCAGACAGCCGCCCCACCTGTGGGATGGCCAGGAAGTGCACCGCGTGGGCAATGAGCAGCCACCAGAGGATGTCGCTGGTGTCGGCCCCGACTTGCTGCTTGAGGTAGGTGATGGAGAAGGTGACCACCAGGTAGTACATGATGTTCTCGGCGAACCGCAGTCCCATCGCGGTGAAAACTCCACGCGGGTAACGCTTCAGCACCTCGACCACGCCATACGAGACCGCCTTGACCCGCTCGACCTCCCGCTGGGCCTCGATGAAGATCGGCGCATCGCTGACTTTGGTGCGGATGTAATAGCCGACGAGCACGACCACCGCGGACAACCAGAACGCCACCCGCCATCCCCACGAAAGGAACGCCGCTTCCGACAGCGTCGCGGTGAGGACCAGCAGAACGACGGTGGCGAGCATATTGCCGACCGGCACGGCTGCCTGCGGCCAGCTGGACCAGAACGCACGCGTTCGGTTGGGGCTGTGCTCTGCCACCAGAAGCACCGCACCGCCCCATTCGCCACCGACGGCGAAGCCCTGCAGGAACCGCAATACGATCAGCAGGATCGGCGCCCAGTATCCGATCTGCGCCAACGTCGGCAGACATCCCATCAGGAATGTCACCACACCCACCAGCAGCAGGCTGAACTGCAACAACTTCTTGCGGCCGTACTTGTCGCCGAAGTGTCCGAACACGATCCCGCCGAGTGGGCGCGCGACGAACCCGACCGCGTAGGTCAGGAACGCCTGGATGATCGCGTCGTATTCGCTGGCGCCCTGGACGAAGAACAGCTTGTTGAAGACCAGCGTCGCCGCGGTGCCGTAGAGGAAGAACTCGTACCACTCCACCACCGTGCCGGCCATCGATGCGATGACCACCCTCTTGAGTCCGGTCGGAATCGGGCCCGGCTCGTTTCCCGCCTGCGGAGACGCGCTGCACATGCAGGTGAGTATTCATGCAGCCATCTCCGAGCCGCAATGACCCACGAAAAAGAGGCACCCAACACGGGTGCCCCTTCCGTATGAAGTTGTGCTCAGGGGTTATGCCGCACCGTCGTGTCGACCTTCGGCACGTTCACATTCGGCTGGATGTCATCGAGCCAATCGAGATGGTCAACGCCGGTCGGGACCGACGCCGAGATGGTCGGTGCGGTTGCGGGAGTGATCGCTAGCGCCGGAGTGGCGAACCCGAGGGCGCCGGCAGCCAACCCGCTGGCGACGACTGTGGCAAATCCGAACTTCTTCATTGTGATGTCTTCCTTCTTCGGTCGTGTTCGAGCCGTGGCGCGAAAGTCGCGGTTCGGACGCTGTGTCGGCCGGTTGTTCTTCGTGCCGATCTGACTGCCTAAACAGCGAGGTCAAGGTATTAATTCCGGTGGCAGCAATTGATCGCCGGTTGGCAGAAATCGGTCCCCGTACGACGGCGCGCCCCAGCCGAAGTCTTGCGCGCGCGGTATTGCACCTGATGCAGTCGTGGACATGCCATTCATCGATCACCCGAAGGGCAAGGCCTACTACCGGCACTGGGCAGCGGACGAGCCGCGCGCGGCAGTCGTCTTCCTGCACGGCTTCGGCGAACACACCGGCGTATACCACCGCTACGGCTTCGCGCTCAATGCCGCCGGCATCGATCTCTGGGCGGTGGACCAGTTCGGCCACGGGCTCAGTCCGGGCCCGCGCGGCGACTTCGGCTCAATCGAGGACAGCTCGGCGCTTGCCGATTCGTTGACCGAACTCGCCGAGGCCGAACGCCCGGGTGTGCCACTGATCGCCCAGGGGCATTCGTTCGGTTCGGTGGTGACCCTGATCCGGCTCATCGATCAGCCCGACCGCTACCCGGCCGGCATCATCTCCGGGGCTCCGCTGGTACCCATCCCCGAGATGCTGGACGCGGACAGCTCATTCGACTTGGACCCGGGCTGGCTCTCCGGCGATCCCTTCTATCTGGACTCGCTGGAGAACGACCCACTGGCCTTCGTGGACGCCGACGGCGCGCCATTGTCGAGGGCCCTCGACACCGCCTGGGACCGGTTCGGCTCCGACCTGCCCGGCCTCGCGGTGCCCACTTTGGCCCTGCACGGCGTCGCCGATCCGATCGCCCCGATCGGCGCTGTCCAGGCCTATGCCGAGCAGATAGAACCGTTGCAGCTCAAGGAGTTTCCCGGCGGACGCCACGACATCCTCAACGAAACCATGCACCGCGAAGTAGCCGAGACCATCGTCGCGTTCATCGGCGAGCTGGGCCTAGCTCGCGCAGATTAGAGCCAGGTGTCGTCGGTGGTGGCGGTAAGGAACGCCTCCAGGTCGTCGCGCCACTGCGCGGGGGTGGTCTTGTCCGGCTCGATCCCGGTGTAATCGCCACGGTAGAACAGTAGCGGCCGCGGTTTCTTCTTCGGCACTTCCGACAGCGAGTGCACCGCACCGAACACCACGAAGTGGTCGCCGCCGTCGTGCACCGAGTCCACCGTGCAATCGATGTGTGCCAGCGTGCCGTCGATGATGGGTGAGCCCAGTTTGGACGGGCTCCAGTCGATTTCGGCGAACTTGTCCGGCTCCTTGGAGCCAAATCGCGCCGAGACGTCCTTTTGCTTCTCGTGCAACACGTTGACGCAGAACTTGCCGGTCGCCTCGATCGCTTTCCACGACTGCGACACCTTGGTCGGACAGAACAGCACCAGCGGCGGCTCCAGCGACAGTGCGGCGAACGACTGGCAGGCGAACCCGACCGGAGCGCCGTCGTGCATCGTCGTAATCACGGTGATGCCGGTGCAGAACTGACCGAGCACGTGACGGAACGTGCGCGGGTCCAGCGGCTCGGAAGCCACTAGTCTTTGAAGCCGACGCTGAAGTCGTGACCCCACAGGCTGACCGCGGTGCTCTCGCGGGCGACCCAGCCATCGTCGTCGACTTGGCGTCCTTCACAACCGAATTCGACGTCGAAGCCACCCGGCGTCTTCATGTAGAACGACAGCATCAGGTCGTTGACGTGGCGGCCGAGCGTCGCCGACATCGGCACCTTGCGGCGCAGCGCGCGGTCCAGGCACAGCCCGACGTCGTCGGAGTTCTCCACCTCCACCATCAGATGCACGATGCCGCTGGGTGTCTCGCCCGGCATGAACGCGAGGCTGTGGTGACGAGGGTTGACGCCGAAGAACCGCAGCCAGGCGGGCGGTCCGTCAGCGGGCCGGCCGACCAGTTGTGGTGGCAGCCGCATCGAGTCGCGCAGATAAAAACCGAGCACATCACGGTAGAAGTGCAGCGACTCCGCGTCGTCACGCGTGGTCAGCACCACGTGGCCCAGGCCCTGCTCCTCGGTGACGAACTTGTGGCCGTAGGGGCTCACCACCCGGCGGTGCTCGAGAGCAGCCCCATGGAACACCTCCAGGCAATTGCCGGACGGATCCTGGAAGCGGATCATCTCGTCGACGCGGCGGTCGGCCAGCTCGGCCTGCGTGGCCTCCTTGTACGGCGTGCCTTCGAGATCGAGGCGGTCGCGAATCTCCTGCAGCCCTGCGGCGTTCGCGGTCTCCCAGCCGGACTCCAGCAGCCGGTCGTGCTCGCCGGGCACGATCACAAGTCGGGCGGGGAAGTCGTCCATCCGCAGGTACAGCGCGCCGTCGGTCAGGCCCTTGCCCTCGACCATGCCGAGGACCTTGAGGCCGTACTCGCGCCAGGCCGCCATGTCGGTGGCCTCGATACGCAGGTAGCCCAGTGACCGGATACTCATGATCCGCCTCCCAGGAAATCGATGGTCAGCTTGTTGAACTCGTCGAACTTCTCCAGCTGGGCCCAGTGCCCGCACTGGCCGAAGACGTGCAGCTGCACCCGCGGAATCTGCTTGAGGGCCACCAGCGCCCCGTCGAGCGGGTTGACCCGGTCCTCGCGACCCCAGATCAGGAGTACCCGCTGGCGCAGCTTGTACACCTCACGCCACATCATGCCGAGCTCGAAGTCGGGGCCCGCGAACGACTTTCCCATCGCCCGGGTGGCCGCCAGCGACTCCGGCGTGCTGGCGATCGCGAAGCGCTCGTCGATCAGTTCGGGTGTGATCAGCTTCTGGTCGAAGACCATGATGCGCAGGAAGGCTTCCAGGTTCTCCCGGGTGGGTTCGAAGGAGAACTTGGTCAGCAGCTTCACGCCCTCGGTGGGGTCCGGTGAGAACAGGTTGACGCTCAGGCCGCCGGGCCCCATCAGCACCAGCCGGCCGGCACGATCGGGATTGTCCAGCGCGAACCGGACCGCGGTGCCGCCACCCAGTGAATTGCCCACCAGCGCCGCCCGTTTCAGCCCGAGGTGGTCAAACAGGCCCAGCAGCGCCTTGGCGCTGTAGGCGTTGTACTGCTCGTGCTCGGTGTGCTTGTCGGAGTGGCCGTAGCCGGGCTGGTCGACCGCCAGCACGTGGAAGTGCTGCGCCAGCACGCCGATGTTGCGACCGAAGTTCGACCAGCTCGACGCCCCGGGTCCACCGCCGTGCAGCAGCACCACCGTCTCGTCGTTGCCGACGCCGGCCTCGTGATAGTGCAGCCGCATGTCGTCGGGAACCTGGGCGTAGCGGGAGGTCGACTCGAACGTGATCTCCTGCTGTTGAGCGGTTTCGGCGGCGAAGGATGTCATCAGACCATTGTGTCGCCGGGCGGCAGGCCGAACTCGTGGTTGCCGAAGATCAGGTAGGCCCGTTCGGGATCGTTGGCGGCGTGCACCCGGCCGGCATGCGCGTCGCGCCAGAACCGTTGGATCGGAGCGCTATTGGCCAGCGCGGTGGCGCCGGAGGCTTCGAACAGGCGGTCGACGGACGCGATGGCGCGGCCGGTGGCACGTACCTGGTCGCGGCGGGCGCGGGCGCGCAACTCGAAGGGGATCTCCTTACCCGCCGACAGCAGCGCGAACTCGTCGCCGACATTGCCGATCAGCTGGCGCCACGCGGCGTCGATGTCGCTGGCGGCTTCGGCGATGCGGACCTTGGCGAACGGATCCTCCTTGGCCTTCTCACCCGCGAACGCCGCGCGCACCCGCTTGCCCTGGTGCTCGACGTGGGTTTCGTAGGCGCCGTAGGCCATCCCGACGATCGGGGCCGCGATCGTGGTCGGGTGCACGGTGCCCCACGGCATCTTGTACACCGGCGCGCTGTTGGTCTCCAAACCCCCGGCGGTGTGGTCGTTCATCGACTTGTACGACAGGAACCGATGCCGCGGCACGAAGACGTCCTTGACCACCAGCGTGTTGCTGCCGGTGCCACGCAGCCCCACCACGTGCCACACGTCGTCGATCTCGTACTCGCTGCGCGGGATCAGGAAGCTGCCGAAGTCGACCGGCCTGCCGTCCTTGATCACCGGGCCCCCGACGAACGTCCAGGTCGCGTGGTCACAACCCGACGACCAATTCCACGACCCGTTGACCAGGTAGCCGCCATCGACCACCTGGCCGGCCCCCATCGGGGCATACGACGAGGAGATCCGGACGTCGGTGTCCTCGCCCCAAACCTCTTCCTGGGCCTGTTGGTCGAACAGCGCGAGATGCCAGTTGTGCACGCCCACGATCGAGCCAACCCAGCCGGTGGACCCGCACGCGCTGGCCAGCCGGCGGGTCGCCTCGTAGAATAGGGTCGGATCGCATTGCAGCCCGCCCCACTGCTCGGGCTGCAGCAGCCTGAAGAAGCCGATTTCCTGGAGTTCGCTGACCGTGGCGTCGGGTAGCCGCCGCAGGTCCTCGGTCTCCTGGGCGCGCTGCCGCAGCTTCGGCAACAGGTCGTCGATGGCGGTCAAGACAGACTGGGCGTCGCGTTGTTGAATGGACGTCACTGCTTCCCTCCAGGGGTGTGGGCTTGTCGCAAGATTAGAACACGTTACGATTTAAGTCGAGTAGGGCATTCCTACAGCAGGTAGACCTGCGAAAGCCTCTTTCTGTAACCTGTTCTAGTTATCGCGGGAAGGGAGGGTTCACGGTGACCGACGAGCCGCTGGGCAGCCACGTGCTGGAACTGCAGGTGGCCGACGTCGTCGAGGAGACCGCCGACGCGCGATCCCTGGTGTTCACCGTGCCCGACGGCCCAGGAGACCCCGTGATTCCTTCCGAAAAACTCCGCTATGCGCCGGGGCAGTTCCTGACCCTGCGGGTGCCCAGCGAGCGGACCGGCTCGGTGGCCCGTTGCTACTCGCTGTGCAGCTCCCCGTTCACCGGCGACCCGATGACCGTCACTGTCAAGCGCACCGACGACGGGTACGCGTCGAACTGGCTGTGCGAGCACGCCCACCGCGGCATGAAGCTGCATGCGTTGGCCCCGTCCGGCAACTTCGTCCCGAAGACGCTGGACACCGACTTCCTGCTGCTGGCGGCCGGCAGCGGCATCACCCCGATGATGTCGATCTGCAAGTCGGCGCTCGCCGAGGGCGGCGGCCGGGTGGTGCTGATCTACGCCAACCGCGACGAGAACTCGGTGATCTTCGGCGCCGCCCTGCGCGAGCTGGCGACCAAGTACCCCGACCGGCTCACGGTCGTGCACTGGCTGGAAACGGTGCAGGGCATGCCGAGTGCGTCTGCGCTGGCCGGTTTGGCGGCGCCGTACACCGGCCACGACGCGTACATCTGCGGGCCCGGTCCGTTCATGACCGCCGCCGAGGAGGCGCTCAAGAACGTGGGGACGCCGGCCGACCGGATCCACATCGAGGTGTTCAAGTCGCTGGATACCGATCCGTTCGCCGCGGTCGTCATCGAGGAGGACGACGGTGACGAGCCGCCCGCCACCGCGATCGTCACGCTGGACGGGGACACCCACGAGATCCGCTGGCCGCGCAACGCCAAGCTGCTCGACCTGTTACTCGACAAGGGCCTCGATGCACCGTTCTCCTGCCGCGAAGGCCACTGCGGCGCGTGCGCGGTGCTGAAGAAGAGCGGCGACGTCGAGATGGAGTGCAACGACGTGCTGGAGCAGCAAGACCTCGACGATGGCCTGATCCTCGGCTGCCAGGCGCGGCCGCGCTCGGATTCGGTGGAAGTCACCTACGACGAATAACGGCCGGGCTACGATTCGCCGCACCGGAGGGGAGCACACGTGAAGCGGTTAGCGAGCGCACTGGCGTTGATCTCGGCGGCCTGGATGACGCTCGCCCTCGTCACGCCCACGGCGGTGTCGTCGGCCGCGCTGGACAACGCCGACACCTCTTTCCCGATCAACGAGTTCACTCAACTGGAAGTGCACACGACCGCAAATTGTGTGCTGGCCGATGCCCGTTGCTACTTCCGCGCCGCCGCCAACCTGCGCACACCGGAAGGCCCGACGGGTTTCCCGCCCGACCTGTGGGCCCGCCAGACCACCACGGTGCGGTCGTCGGACCGAATGGTCTTCTTGGATTCGGATTTCGACGCCCCCAACACTCGGATGTTCAAATCGATTGGGCCCGTTGAGTTCACCACCATCTACTTCGGGTCCGGCCCGGTGGAGAAGTATCAGATCAACGGGTACAGCTGGACGTCGGACTGGAGCACCGGCCGGCCCAAGACCGACGCCGACTACATCGTGTGCGCGCAGATCCAGGTGGTGTACGCCGGCGTCAACGTCACGTCGCCGAGCACCTGCGCCCAGACCACCTATAGCTAGCTTAGCTAGCGGGGCAGGCCCAGCAGCCGCTCGCCGGCCATGGTGAGCAGGATCTGCTCGGTGCCGCCGGCAATGGTCAGGCAGCGGACGTTGAGGAAGTCGTGCACGGTCTTGTCCTCGACGACGCCGGCGCCCTCGGACAGCTCCATCCGAAACTCCGACAGCGCCTGCCGGTACCGCACGCCGATCAACTTGCGGGTGCTGGCCTGCGGACCGGGATCGGCGCCGCCGACCGCCAGCTGCGCGATGCGCTGGTCGAGCAGCGAGCCGACCTGCGCGGCGAGGATCAGCCCGCCGAGGCGGTCCTGCTCGGCCGGGTCGAGTTCCCGTTCGGTCACCGTGCGCAGCAGCTCTTCCATCGGATTGCCGAGCGCGGTGCCGTGGGCCATCGCCACCCGTTCGTTGGCCAGCGTGGTGCGGGCCAGCCGCCAGCCGTCGTTCACCTCGCCGACGACCATCTCGTCGGGCACGAACACGTCGTCGAAGAACACCTCGTTGAACAGATCGTCGCCGGTGATCTCGCGCAGCGGCCGGATGTCGATGCCCGGCGAGGACATGTCCACCAGGAAATAGGTGATGCCCTTGTGCTTAGGCGCGTCCGGATCGGTGCGGGCCAGACACACGCCCCACTGCGCCCAGTTCGCCCGCGACGTCCACACCTTCTGCCCGGTGAGCCGCCAACCCCCTTCGGTGCGCACCGCTTTCATGCGGAGCGATGCCAGGTCCGAACCCGCTCCGGGTTCACTGAACAGCTGACACCAGAACAGCTCACCGCGCAGCGTGGCCGGCACGAATTGCTCCACCTGCTCCGGGCTGCCGTGCTCGAGGATCGTCGGCGCCGCCCACCAGCCGATGACCAGATCGGGGCGCTCCACCCCGGTCGCGGCCATCTCCCGATCGATCAGCAGCTGCTCGGCCGGCGAGGCGTCGCGGCCGTATGGCCGCGGCCAGTGCGGTGCCAACAGTCCGGCCTCGGCCAGCGCGATCTGGCGCTTCTCGGCGGGCAGGGCCGCGACATCGGCGACCGCCGCGGCGATCTCAGGTTGCAGGTGCTCGACCGATGCCAGGTCGATGTGCAGTTCGCGCCGGACACCCTGCTGCGTCAGCGCCGCGACCCGGCGCAGCCAGCGCGACCGGCCGCCGAGAAACTGGGAAATCCCGTACGCCCGGCGCAGATACAGATGCGCGTCGTGCTCCCAGGTGATGCCGATGCCGCCCAGCACCTGGATGCAGTCCTTGGCGTTGGCCTTCGCCGCCCCGATGCCGGTGGCGGCGGCGACGGCCGCGGCGATGGACAATTGCGAATCGTCGGAGCCGGTGGCCGCGCGCGCCGCATCGGCGGCGGCCACCGAGGCCTGCTCGGAACGCAGCAGCATCTCGGCGCACATGTGCTTGACCGCCTGGAAGCTGCCGATCGGCTTGCCGAACTGTTCACGCACCTTCGCGTATTCGGTGGCGGTATGCAGCGTCCACCGGGCCAGCCCGGCGGCCTCGGCCGCCAGCACCGCGGCGGCCAGGTCTTGCACGCGCTGCGGCGAGGCGGGGAGCTCCTCGGCGGGTGCGTCGGTGAGCACGACCCGGGCCAGCGGACGCGAGAAGTCGGTGGCCTTCAGCGGTTCGACCACCACACCGTCGGCGCCGGCATCGACGAGCACAAACTTGCCGCCCGCGGGCAGCAGCAGCACACCGGCGGGGTCGGCGCCCAACACATACCCGGCGGCGCCGGATGCCCGGGCGTCGTCATATTTCAGGTCGGCAGTCAACGCGACGCCGGCGGTCCGCTCCCCGGAGGCGAGGGCCTCAAGCAGATCACCGTGCGAGCCGGGGATGATCAGCGTCGCCAGTGCGGTGGTCGCAACCGGACCGGGGACGAGCGCGGCGGCGGCCTCGTCGACCATGGCGCACAGATCCTCGACGGTGCCGCCGGCACCACCGGACTCTTCGGGCAGCGCCACGCCGAAGATGCCCAGCGCAGCCAGGCCCGCATAGGCGGAGCGCCACGCGCCCGGGTCGCCCTGCTCGACCTCGCGGGCGGCCGCGACCGCGTTGGAACCCGCGGCCCAGCTGCGGACCAGTTCACGAGCGGCAAACTGCTCGTCAGTGCCTGTCGCTGACGCCTGCGACATTTCCGGACTCCTAAGCCTTCGGGCGAGAAGGCCGTGCTTCTCACTAGAACGTGTTCTAATGGTGCCAGCGTTCGACCGTCAAGTCGACCGCCATTACAGCAGGACACGTAGGTGTCCCGGGGACACGGAAGTGGGAAATTGGGGATCGACATGCGTATCGTTTTCACCGAGATCGCAAGATGAAGGAGCTGCCCGCCGCATGTCCGGGACGTCGATGCCAGCACAAACCAACCCGTCCGCGGGGTCTGATTCGCCACCGCCGGTAATGACGGTGGCCGTCTTGGCTGAGTCAGAACTCGGTTCCGAAGCCCAACGGGAGCGCCGTAAGCGCATCCTGGACGCCACGCTGGCCATCGCCTCCAAGGGCGGCTACGAGGCCGTTCAGATGCGAGCCGTCGCCGAACGCGCCGATGTCGCGGTCGGCACGCTTTACCGCTACTTCCCATCCAAGGTGCACCTGCTGGTGTCGGCACTGGGCCGGGAGTTCGAACGCATCGACGCCAAGACCGACCGCGCGGCGCTGGCCGGCGGCACGCCGTATCAGCGGCTGAACCTGATGGTGGGCAAGCTGAACCGGGCGATGCAGCGCAACCCCCTGCTGACCGAGGCGATGACCCGGGCCTTCGTGTTCGCCGACGCGTCCGCCGCGGGTGAGGTTGATCACGTCGGGAAGCTGATGGATTCGATGTTCGCGCGTGCCATGAGTGAAGGCGAGCCGACCGAGGATCAGTACCACATCGCCCGGGTGATCTCGGATGTCTGGCTGTCCAACCTGCTGGCCTGGTTGACGCGCCGCGCGTCGGCAACCGACGTCGCCAAGCGGCTCGACCTTGCTGTCCGTTTGCTCATCGGAGACGGCGAGCACCCTAAGATTTAGCGGGTGACGGCGGATTTACCTGCTGAACTGAGGCGCGCGCTGGCGACGGTGGCGCGGGTTCCGCGGCTGCTGGTCGCCTGCGACTACGACGGCACCATGGCGCCGATCGTGGCCAATCCCGACGAAGCCCGCCCGCTCACCGAGTCGGCGGCCGCGCTGCGTGAGCTTGCCGGGCTGCCGTCGACGACGGCCGCGCTGATCTCCGGTCGCGCGCTGCGCGACCTGGCCACCCTGTCGCGCATGCCGGCGGAAGTGCACCTGGTCGGCAGCCACGGCTCGGAATTCGATACCGGCTTCGTGCACGGCATCGACGATTCGGCCAAGGCGCTGCTGGGCAAGATCAAGGACACCCTCAGCGCGATCGCGGCCGAATATGCGGGGGTGGCGATCGAGATCAAGCCCGCCAGCATCGCCCTGCACGTGCGCAACGCCGAACCAACCGACGCCGCCGAGGCAATGAAGAAGGCGATGGCCTCCGCGCAGTCCTGGGATGCGCAGATCACCGAGGGCAAAGCGGTTCTGGAGTTCGCGGTGATCCACACCGACAAGGGTCAGGCGCTGGACATCCTGCGGCACCAGGAGAGCGCATCGGCCGCGGTGTTCCTCGGCGACGACGTCACCGACGAGAAAGCCTTCCGCCGGCTGCACGGGCCCGACGTCGGCATCAAGGTCGGGCCCGGCGACACGCTGGCCTCCTACCGGATCGACACGCCCGAGGAGGTCGCCCTGGCGCTGTCGTGCCTGCTGGAGGCGCGGCGTACCTGGCTGCTCGGCGGGCACACCACGCCCATCGAGCGGTTGACCATGCTGTCCAACGCCCGCACGGTAGCGCTGCTCACCCCCGACGCCAACGTCGTGTGGATGTGCCACCCGCAGGCCGACTCTGCGGCGGTGTTCTCCTGTCTGCTCGGTGACCAGAACGCGGGCCATTTCGCCATCGGCCCCGAGCGCGAGGCGCTGCCGCTGAGCCAGCGTTACGTCGACGGCACCATGACCGTCGAGACCCGCTGGGCCAGCCTGCTGGTCACCGACTACCTGTCCCACGACGTCGGGGCGGGCCGGACGGACTTGATCCGGGTGATCAGCGGGCAGGCCAAGGCGGTGGTGTCGTTTGCGCCTCGACCCGAGTTCGCGCAGGCGCCGGTGCACCTGCGGATCGACGATGGCGGGCTGCGGGTGTTCGCCACCAACGAGCCCATGGTGTTGCGTGCCCCCGGTGTGGAATGGGAGATCGTCCCCGACGGCATTCACCAGACGGCCCGCACGGTGATCGACCCGTCACAGGGCGCAGTCGTCCTCGAATTGCGTTGCGGCACTGAGGACCTGTCGGAGAGTCCGGTCGACGATGACTCCCGTCGCCAACGAGCCGAAGGCTATTGGGCGAATTGGGCGGACACGCTGACATTTCCGGCCCTGCAGCCATCGCTGATGAAGCGGTCGGCGCTGACGTTGCGCGGGCTGGTGCACGCCGATACCGGCGCGATCATGGCGGCGGCCACCACGTCGCTGCCGGAGGAGATCGGCGGTGTGCGCAACTGGGACTACCGCTACTGCTGGATCCGCGACGCCGCGATGACCGCGTCCGCTTTGGTGTCGCTGGGGTCCATCGGCGAGGCAGAGGGTTATTTGAACTGGTTGCATGGCGTCATCGAAACCATGCACGGCCCCGAGCGGTTGCACCCGCTCTATGCGTTATCCGGCGCGATTCTGGGTCCGGAGGCCGTCATCGACTCGCTGCCGGGCTATGCGGGATCGCGGCCGGTGCGGGTGGGCAATGCCGCCAATGTCCAAGTGCAGCTTGACGTTTTCGGTCCGGTGGTACAGCTGATCTCCGACCTGTGCCACCGGAGGGTGGCCAACGGGGTGACCGACGCGCTGACCGACGCCGACTGGAACTTGGTCAGCGAGATGGTTTATGCCGTCGAAAGTCGTTGGACTGAACCCGACCACGGCATCTGGGAGATCCGCGGTGCGCCGCGTCACCATGTGTACTCGAAGGTGATGTGCTGGTTGACGGTGGACCGTGGGCTGAAATTGGCAGCCGAGTTCGGCCGGCAGGCGCCGCCGGGATGGGCGCCGCTACGCGACGCGATATCGGCGCAGGTACGCGAATGCGGGTGGAACGACGAGGTGCAGTCGTTCACCGCGGCCTATCACGGCACCGACCTCGATGCGGCCACGCTGCACATTGGACTGTCTGGCCTTATCGATCCGTCCGACCCACAGTTCGCCGCCACCGTGGTGGCCACAGAGGCCGAATTGCGTAGCGGTTCAACCGTTTACCGGTACCGAAGTGACGACGGCTTGCCCGGCACCGAAGGCGGGTTCCACCTGTGTGCGGCGTGGCTGGTGGAGGCCTACCTGCTGACCGACCAGCGGTCGCAGGCCGAGGCGCTGTTCGACCAACTCATCGACGCCGCGGGCCCGACCGGACTGCTGTCCGAGGAGTACGACCCGGTCGCCGAGCGGGCGCTGGGCAACCATCCGCAGGCCTACAGTCATCTCGGGCTGCTGCGGTGCTCGCAGCTACTCGGCGGCTAGCGGCTAGGCAGGTGCGCCGGCGGTGCGGCCACGGATCACCTTGGTGTCGAGCACATCGATCACCGGCAGCCCGGAACGCGGTGGGCTGTGCAGCAGCCGGCCGGCACGGCGGCCCTTCTCCAGACTCGGCTGCAGCACCGTCGTCAGGCCGCGTCGCAACGCCTCCGGGATGCCGTCGAAACCGGTCACCGTCATCTGCCCCGGCACGTAGATCCCCCGCGCCCGAAGGTAATCCATCGCCGACAGTGCGAGCACGTCTGCCGTACACATCAATGCGGTGATGCGCGGGTTCGCGTCGAGGGCGACCTCGGCGGCCGCCCCTCCCGAAGTCGGCAGATGCTGGCAGCTTTCCACCACGGTCAGCGACTCCGGATCGAGACCCGCTTCCGTCATCGCGTCCCCGACACCGTGGATGCGCTCGCGCTGCACATGGAAGTGCGGCGTCTTGAGCCGCTCCTCGCTCGCTACCGCCGGCTTCTCGCTGCCCGGCGGATGGTCGCGGCCCAGCCGCATGGTCAGCAGGCCGATGTCCCGGTGGCCCAGTCCCATAACGTATTTGGCGAGCTCACGCATGGCAGTCCGATCGTCGATGCAGATTCGCGAGGTGCCGGCCACATCCTTGGGCTGGTCGACGACAACCACTGGCAGATGCCGCTGGAGCACAACCTGGAGATACGGATCGTCGTCGGAGGCGGAATACACCACGAAGCCGTCGACACCGGCGGCCAGCACGGCGGCCGATCCGTCGCTGACGCTGCGATTGGGACCCACCGCCACCAGCAGCATGCCCAGACCGGCGTCCTCACACGATTCCGCCAGGCCCGCGACGAAGTCCAGCGCAGCGGGATCACTGAACGAGTAGTTCAGCGGCTCGGTGATCATCAGGCCGACCGCGCCGGCTTTGCGGGTGCGCAGGGAACGGGCCACCGGGTCCGGCCCCGGGTAACCCATCCGCTTGGCCGTGGCGAGGATGCGTTCGCGGAGGTCGGCCGACAACTGGTCGGGCCGGTTGTACGCGTTGGAGATCGTGGTGCGGGAGACCTTCAGCTCGGCCGCCAGCGAAGCCAGGGTCGCCCGCCGCCGTGGCGTGGGACTACTGGACATGTTCTGTGACGTTAGTGGATTCGGCTGGCACCACCGCCAGCCGTGCGTTAGAGTTATTGGAAACGGTTTTCATTTGTATTAGGGGTGCGTCGATGCGTGCGACGGCGATGAAGGCAACGGTCGGGCTGGCAACGGTCGCCATTGTCGTCGCGGCGTGCGGCCAGGACCGGGCGACTTCGCATCAGGACGACAACGGGGTTTCGGTCGTCGCGTCCACCGACGTGTGGGGCAGCGTGGCCGGCGCGGTCGCGGGCGAGCACGCGAGCGTCAAGTCGATCGAGACCGGTGTGACGGCAGACCCGCACTCCTATGAAGCCAGCCCCGCCGACGCGGCCGCCATCGCCGACGCATCGCTGGTGGTCTACAACGGCGGCGAATACGACCACTGGGTCGACGACGTGCTGGCCAGCCATCCCGAAGTCAACGCGATCGAGGCGTACCCGCTGCGTGCCGACAGCGAGTCCGCCAACGAGCACGTCTTCTACGACGTGCGCACCGCGAAGGCCGTCGCCGCCGTGATCGCGGACCGGCTCGGCGACATCGAACCCGCGCTTGCCGGTGATTACCGTTCCAACGCAACCGAATTCGGCAAGCTGGCCGATGCCATTCTCGAGTCCGGGCGGGCGATCGGCAGGGCCCACCCGTCGGCGTCGGTCGTCGCGACCGAACCTGTCGCCTACTACCTGCTGCGCAATGCGGGAATCGCCGACCGGACCCCACCGGGCTTCGCCAGCGCCGTAGCGGAGGGCGACGACCCGCCGCCTGCCGACGTCGCCGCGATGCTCGACCTGATCGACTCTCACCAGGTTTCGGCGCTGCTGTTCAACCCGCAGACCGAAACCGCCGCCACCAAGCAGATCGCGGACGCCGCTCGACGGGTGGCGTTGCCGGTTGTCACGGTCACCGAGACGCTGCCGCAGGGCATGGATTACCTGACCTGGCAACGCCAGACCGTCGAGCAGCTGGCCGGCCAGTTGAACAAGGCACCGCAGGCGAATCGGTAATCACTGCCCGTGGACGTCGCCTCGCTCGCCGGCGCTCGGCTCGCCTTCGGGGACCGAGTGCTGTGGGACGACCTCGACCTGACGGTGCACCCCGGTGAGTTCATCGCCGTGCTCGGTCCCAACGGCACCGGGAAGACATCTCTGCTGCAGGTGCTACTCGGTGAACTACCACTGAGCGCAGGCACCGCGACGGTCGGTGGGCAGCGGGTGGCCGCGGGCAGCGACCTGATCGGCTACGTTCCTCAGCACCGATCGGTGGAGCGCGGGCTCTCGCTGCGCGGCCAGGACCTGGTGACACTGGGCTATGACGGCCACCGGTGGGGCATGACAAGCCTGCGTCCCGCCGACCGGTCCACGCGACGCACCGCCGTGCAGACGGCACTGCGGCAGGTCAACGCGGTCCACCTCGCCACCGTCCCGGTCGGCGTGATGTCCGGCGGCGAGCTGCAACGGGTCCGCATCGCCCAGGCGCTGGCGAGCGACCCGTTGCTGCTGCTGTGCGACGAGCCACTGCTGAACCTGGACCCGGCCAACGCCCGGCTGGTGTCCGCGCTGATCAACCAGCGGCGCCGGGAGGCCAACACCGCCGTCCTTTTCGTCACCCACGAGGTCAATCCCGTTCTGCCGTACGTGGATCGACTGCTGTACCTGGTCGACGGGCGGTTCCGGGTCGGCACCGTCGAGGACGTGATGACATCGGAGATGCTGTCGGAGCTGTACCGCGCCGACATCCAGGTGGTGAAGGTCGGCGGCCGCTACGTCGTCGTCGGCGAGCACCTGGATCATTCCGGCCACGCGAGCGGGCATCTGCATGAATGACCGGCTCGCCGACCTGTTGGCACACCTCTTCGATTTCGACGTCACCGTCGACCTGCTCGGCCGCGACTTTGTTCAGCAGGCACTGCTGGCGGCGGCGCTGCTGGCGCTGGCCGCCGGGCTGATCGGGCCGTTCATCGTGATGCGGCAGATGTCGTTCGCGGTACACGGGTCCAGCGAATTGTCGCTCACCGGTGCGGCTTTCGCGCTGCTGACCGGATTGAACGTCGGCCTCGGGGCGCTGGTCGGCAGTGCGCTGGCCGCCGTGCTGTTCGGCATCCTGGGCCAGCGCGCCCGGGAACGCGACTCGGCCATCGGCGTCGTGCTCGCGTTCGGGCTCGGGCTGGCGGTGCTGTTCATTCACCTGTATCCGGGCCGCACCGGCACCAGCTTCGCCCTGCTGACCGGGCAGATCGTCGGTGTGGGCTATTCGGGGCTGGCACTGCTGGCGGTGGTGACGGCGGTGGTCGTCGCCGTGCTGGCGGCCTGCTACCGGCTCCTACTGTTCGCCACCGTCGACCCGGAGGTCGCCGCGGCGCGCGGCGTTCCGGTCCGCGCGATGGGCATCGTGTTCGCGGCGCTGGTGGGCGTCGTCGCCGCCCAGGGCGTCCAGATCGTCGGCGCGCTGCTGGTGATGTCGCTGTTGATCACCCCGGCCGCCGCTGCCGCGCGGGTGTTCGTTGCGCCCGTCGCGACCATCGTCGCGTCGGTGGTCTTCGCCGAGATCTCCGCGGTCGGTGGCATCGTGTTGTCGCTCGCGCCGGGTGTTCCGGTGTCGGTGTTCGTTACGACGATCTCGTTCGCGATCTTCCTGGTGTGCTGGCTTCTCGGGCGGCGCGAACGCATCGCGCAGGCTGCTTAGCCCCTTTCGACCGGACGCGCTGGGTCAGAACACCATTCGGACCACGAGCCGGGATAGAGCGCGGCGTCGATGCCGACCGCGGCGAGTGCGGCGACTACCACCGCCGCGCTGACGCCCGACCCGCAATAGACGCCGGTGTTCGCGGTCGGCACGCCGTCGAACAAGCCGGTGAGGTCGGCGTCGGACCGGAAGCTGCCGTCGTCGGCCAACAATTCGGTGCTTGGCATGTTGCTTGCGCCCGGGATGTGCCCGGCCACCGGATCGATGGGTTCGACATCACCGCGGAACCGTTCGGGTGCACGCGCGTCCAGCAACGTCAGTCCCGCCACGACGGCGTGCTCCGCCGTCAAAGTCGGTCGGGCGCCGGCATACAGGTCGTCGTGCGGCACCATGACATCGCCGGGTTCCGGGGCGGCGCTGCCGCTCTCCACGTCGCCACCGGCGGCGACCCACGCGTTCCAGCCGCCGTCGAGAATGCGGACGCCGGGTAGGCCCGCGGCGGTCAGCACCCACCACGCGCGGGCGGAACCGGCGCGATTCCAATCGTCGTAGACGACGACCGGCCCGCCGTCGCGGATGCCCCAGCGCCGAGCCGCCGCTTCGATGCTGCGCCCGGAGGGCAGCGGATGACGTCCCCGCCCAGCGACGGTGTGATCGCTCAGCTCGTCCTCGAGCGACACGTACACGGCACCGGGAATGTGCGCCCGCTGATAGTCGGCCCGCCCGTCGGGGCTCGTCAACTGCCACCGCACGTCGAGGATGGTCAGCGGTTCACCGGCGTCCAGCCGCCGAAGCAGTTCGGTCGCGGTGATCAGCACGTCATCACGGGCCACGCCGCCATGCTGCCATCTACGCTGGCCATCATGGAGTCGGTCGACCTCAACGCCGACCTCGGCGAGAGCTTCGGGGCGTGGCAACTCGGCGACGACGAGGCCATGCTCGGTTTGGTCACCAGCGCCAACGTAGCCTGCGGCTTCCATGCCGGCGATCCGGCCACACTGGCCCACACCTGCATCCAGGCCGCTGCGCGCGGCGTCCGGATCGGCGCGCAGGTCGGCTACCGCGACCTGGCCGGCTTCGGGCGGCGATTCATCGACATCACCCCCGCCGACCTGACCGCTGACGTGATCTATCAGATCGGCGCGCTGCAGGCGCTGGCTCGGGTTGCCGGCTCATCGGTCAGTTATGTGAAACCGCATGGCGCGCTGTACAACGCCATCGTCAACAATCACAGCCAGGCCCGCGCGGTGGCGGAGGCGGTGCACGCCGTCGACGCAGGCCTGCCGGTGCTGGGACTGTCGGGGTCGGTGTTCTTCGCCGAGGCGCAGCGCCTGGGCTTGCGCACGGTGCCCGAGGCATTCGCCGATCGCTCGTATCGCCCTGACGGACAACTGGTTTCCCGACGCGAGCGCAACGCGGTGCTGCACGACCCCGTCGAGATTGCCGACCGGGTGGCATCGATGGTGATGGACGGACGCGTCGTCGCGGTCGACGGGTCGACCATTCCCGTCACCGTCGAATCCGTCTGCGTGCATGGGGATTCACCGGGAGCGGTGCAGATCGCGACGGCGGTGCGCGACCGTCTGGTCGGCAACGGCGTGAAACTGGCGGCGTTCGTCTGATGCGGCTGAAGCCCGGGCGGCCCGACCTGGCCCACTACGCAAAGTATTTCGACGTGCCCAAGGCCGCGCCTGACGCCCCGCTGACGGTGACCTGGGCCGGTGTCACCACGCTGCTCGTCGATGACGGCGCGTCCGCGCTGATGACCGACGGCTTCTTCTCCCGACCGGGGCTGGCGACCGTCGGCTTGGGCCAGATCGCGCCGTCGGCGCCCCGCATCGACGGCTGCCTGGCTCGCATCGGCGTGGACCGCCTGGAAGCGGTGCTGCCGGTGCACACCCACTACGACCACACGATGGATTCGGCCGTCGTCGCCGACCGCACCGGCGCACGCCTGGTCGGCGGCGAGTCAGCCGCGCAGGTCGGCCGCGGCCATGGATTGCCCGAGCACCGACTGGTCGTCGCCACCCCCGGCGGGGCCATCACGCTCGGCGCATACGACGTCACCCTGGTGGAGTCGGAACACTGTCCGCCCGACCGGTTTCCGGGTGTGATCACCGATCCGGTTGTGCCGCCGGTGAAGGCGTCGGCCTACAAGTGCGGCGAGGCGTGGTCGACGCTGGTGCACCATCGGCCGTCGGATCGGCGACTGCTGATCATCGGCAGCGCGGGTTCCGTTCCCGGCGCCTTGACCGGATACCGGGCCGACGTGGTGTATCTGGGTGTCGGCCAGTTGGGCCTGCAGCCGGAGAGCTACCTCGTCGACTACTGGACCGAGACCGTGCGGGCCGTCGGCGCCCGCCGCGTCGTGCTGATCCACTGGGACGACTTCTTCCGGCCGCTGACCAAGCCGCTGCGGGCACTGCCATACGCCGGCGACGACCTCGACGTCTCGATGCGGGTGCTCACCCGGCTGGCCGACGACGACGGCATACCGCTGCACCTGCCCACACTGTGGCAGCGCGCGGACCCCTGGACGCAGGCCTAACGCCTTCGCTGGCGGGCGATTTCGGCCAGCACCACCCCGGCGGCCACCGATGCGTTGAGCGACTCGGTCGGCCCGGCCATCGGGATGGATACCACCGCATCGCAGTTCTCCCGCACCAGCCGGGACAACCCCTTGCCCTCCGAACCGACCACCACGACCATCGGCCCGGTGCCGTCCAGCTCGTCGGGCGTCGTGTCACCGTCTGAATCGAGACCGACCACTTGCAGGCCGGAGCCAGCCCAATCCCTCAGTGTCCGATTGAGATTCGTGGCCCGGGCCACCGGCACCCTGGCGGCCGCTCCTGCGCTGGTGCGCCACGCCACCGCGGTGACCGAGGCGGACCGCCGCTGCGGGATCAGCACTCCGTGCCCACCGAACCCGGAAACCGAACGGACAATCGCGCCGAGGTTGCGGGGGTCGGAAATGTTGTCCAGCGCTACCAGTAGCGCCGGCGCGCTGTCGTTGGACGCGGCAACCAGCAGATCATCGGGGTGCGCATAGTCGTACGGCGGCACTTGCAGCGCGATGCCCTGGTGCAGGCCGTTGGCGCTGATCCGATCGAGGTCGCTGCGCGGCACCTCGAGGATGGCGATGCCGGCATCGGCTGCGCGCCTTACTGATTCGGTGAGGCGTTCGTCGGCCTCGGTGCCGAGCGCTACGTACAGCGCCGTGGCGGGCACGCCCGCGCGCAGGCATTCCAGCACCGGGTTGCGGCCCAGCACGATCTCGGTGTCGTCGGCGCGTTTCGGTGGGCGGCGCTGCTGCGCCTTGGTCGCGCGTTTGGCGGCCGGATGGTTGGGTCGCATGTGCGCAGGCGGGGTGGCGCCCCGGCCCTCCAGCCCGCGGCGGCGGACACCGCCCGAGCCGACCTTGGGGCCCTTCTTGGTGCCGGGCTTGCGGACCGCACCCCGGCGTCGTGAGTTTCCAGGCATTTACGCAGTTCCAGGCATCAAGCGCTGTTCCCGTCCAGCAGCGTCCACTGCGGTCCGTCGGCGGTGTCGGTGACTTCGATGCCGGCCTTCTTCAGCCGGTCCCGGATCGCGTCGGCCTCCGCCCAATCCCGCCGCTCGCGGGCCTCCTGGCGGCGCTGCACCTCCGCATGCACCAGCACGTCCACGGCCGCCAGCGCCGCCGACGTCTCGTCGCGGGATTCCCACCGTTCGTCCAGCGGGTCGCAGCCCAGGATGCCCATCGTCGCCCGGATCGACCGAGCGCGGGCCATCGCCGTCTCGTGATCGCCGGCCTCCAGCGCGCGGTTGCCTTCCGCGCGCGCCGCATGCACCTCGGCCAGTGCGATCGGAACCGACAGGTCGTCGTCGAGCGCGGCGGCGAACTCCGGTGTCCATTCGCCGGGCTCGATGGCGCCGACCCGGCTGCACACCCGGTGCAGGAAGTCCTCGATCCCGGTGTAGGCCTTGACCGCGTCCTGCATCGCGGTCTCGGAGAATTCCAGCATCGACCGGTAGTGCGCGCTGCCGAGGTAGTAGCGCAGCTCGGCGGGCCGCACCCGCTGCAGCACCGCCGGTATGGCCAGCACGTTGCCCAGCGACTTGCTCATCTTCTCGCCGCCCATGGTGACCCAGCCGTTGTGCAACCAGAACCGGGCGAACGGGTCGCCGACGGCTTCGGCCTGGGCGATCTCGTTCTCGTGGTGCGGGAAGATCAAATCCATTCCGCCGGCGTGGATGTCGAACTCGGGCCCCAGATAGGCCTCGCACATCGCGACACATTCGGTGTGCCAACCGGGGCGGCCGCGGCCCCACGGCGTCGGCCAGGACGGTTCGCCGGGTTTCTCGCCCTTCCACAGCGTGAAGTCACGCTGATCGCGCTTGCCGGTCGCGACTCCCTCGCCCTGATGCACGTCATCGATCTTGTGGCCGGACAACTTGCCGTAGCCGGGCAAGCTCAGCACGTCGAAGTAGACGTCGCCGCCGCCGGCGTAGGCATGCCCGTCGTCCAAGAGCCGGCCGATCAGTTCGACGATCTGGGTGATGTGGCCGGTCGCGTGTGGCTCGGCCGACGGCGGCAGCACCCCCAGCGCGTCGTAGGCGGCCGAGAACGCCCGGTCATAGGTGGCGGCCCACTCCCACCAAGGCCGGCCGGCGTCGGCCGCCTTGTTCAGGATCTTGTCGTCGATGTCGGTGACATTGCGAACGAAGGAAACGTCGTAGCCCTTGGCCAGTAGCCAGCGCCGCAGTATGTCGAACGCGACCCCGCTGCGGACATGGCCGATGTGCGGCAGTCCCTGAACGGTGGCGCCGCAGAGATAGATCGACACATGGCCGGGGCGCAACGGCACGAAATCGCGCACGGCACCCGTCATGGTGTCGTAGAGCCGCAGGTCGGCGCGATCGGTCACGACGGGCCAGCTTACCGGCCTATTCGGCGTCAACCACCAATGCGGTGGCGATGGCGGCCAATCCTTCGCCGCGGCCGGTGAGACCGAGGCCGTCGGTGGTCGTCGCCGACACCGAGACCGGCGCGTCCAGCAACTCGGAAAGCACCTGCTGCGCTTCCGCGCGCCGCGGCCCCACCTTGGGCCGGTTGCCGATCACCTGCACTGCCGCATTGCCCACTCGGTAGCCCTCGGCGCGCAACACGCCGTGCACATGACGCAGCATGTCGGCGCCGCTGACGTCGCGCCACTCGTCCCGGCCGATGCCGAACACCTCGCCGATGTCGCCCAGCCCGGCGGCGCTCAGCAGCGCGTCGCACAGGGCGTGTGCGGCCACGTCGCCGTCGGAATGGCCCGCGCAGCCGTCGGCATCGTCGAATAGCAGGCCAAGCAACCGGCACGGCCTGCCGGCTTCGATGGGATGCACGTCGGCACCGATGCCGACCCTGGGCGTGCTCATGTGGCGCTCCCCAGCAAGGCCTCGGCGAGCAGCAGATCGGTCGGGGTGGTGATCTTGAAGGCCATTGGATCGCCGTCGACCACCTGCACCTGCGCACCGGTCAGTTCGACCACCGATGCGTCGTCGGTGAATCCGCCGCTGCCTGCCCGTTCGTAGGCACGGCGGAGCAACTGAGTCTGGAACCCCTGCGGCGTCTGCACCGCACGCAGGCCCGCGCGTTCGGGCGTGCCGAGCACAACGCCGTTGGCGTCGACGGCCTTGACGGTGTCGGCGAGCGGCAGCGCGGGCACCACCGCGCCATGACCAGCCCGCAGGGCCTGCACCACCCGCACGATCAGCGACGGCGGGGTCAGCGCCCGGGCCGCATCATGGACGAGGACGAACTCGGCGTCACCGACCGCAGACAGCGCCAGCCGAACCGACTCGCTACGGTCCGCTCCGCCGGCGACGATCACCGCGTCTCCGCCGAAGAGCAGCTTGGCCTCGTCCGTGCGGCTGGGCGGCACCGCCACCACGACGCTGTCGACTACACCCGACTCGCGCAGGCCGGCCAGCGCCCTTTCCAGCATCGGGCGCCCGCCCAGATTGACGAATGCCTTCGGCGCCCCAGCAGCCAGCCGTTCCCCCGATCCTGCGGCCGGGACAACGGCGACCGTGCTCATCTCGGAGCCGCCTGGGCCGGCGACATCAGGCCGCGTCAGGAAGCGGCGGCCAGAACCTCGTCGAGGATGGTCGCCGCCTTGGCGTCGTCGGTGTTCTCCGCGAGCGCCAGTTCGCCGACCAGGATCTGCCGCGCCTTGGCCAGCATCCGCTTCTCGCCGGCGGACAGGCCGCGCTCCTGATCACGGCGCCACAGGTCGCGGACGACCTCGGCGACCTTGTTCACATCACCGGAAGCCAGCTTCTCAAGGTTGGCCTTGTAGCGTCGCGACCAGTTGGTCGGCTCCTCGGTGTGGGGGGCACGAAGCACCTGGAAAACCTTGGCGAGGCCCTCTTGTCCGACCACGTCGCGCACGCCGACATACTCGGCATTATCGGCGGGAACTCGAACGGTGAGGTCTCCCTGCGCGACCTTCAATACGAGGTATTCCTTTTGCTCGCCTTTGATGGTCCGGGTTTCGATCGCCTCGATCAACGCAGCACCGTGGTGTGGATAGACAACGGTGTCTCCGACCTTAAAAATCATCTGTTTCGAGCCCCTTTCGATACTCCATGCTAACACGGCGCTCAGACACGTGCCGCTCAACGGTGCAGGTCAGGGGCACCGCAGGTGAAGAATGGGGGTTGACATGGTGACAAATACGTGCAAGGCGCCGTCTGTTCGCAGCTTCCTCGAGACCTCAGCTACCGCGGCCACCAGCCACCTACTACTGTGCATAGTCGAACAGGTGCCCGTTACCGGCGACCCATATCACCGGCACCTGACGGCAGAGCAGGAGGCTTCCCGTGAACCGGATCAGATCGCGCACTTCTGCCATTCCCGTCGGCTTTGCGGCGTGCGGGCTGGCTGTTGCTGTCGCCCTCACCGGATGCAGCGTCGGGCAGGTAACCCAGACGTCCACCCAGGAGCCCGCGGTCAACGGCACCAGCGCGACGGTCGGCGACATCACGCTGAGCAACGTGCACCTGCGGGCCAACCTGACGACCGACTACATGCAGCCGGGCAGTGAGGTCGAGCTGCTCTTCGTCTCGGCCAACGGGTCGCCGGACGCCGGGGACAAGCTGGTATCCATAACGTCCGACGTCGGGACGGTGACGCTGTCCGGCGACACCACAGTGCCACCCGCCGGCGTGCTGATGGTCGGAGAACCCGACGGGCAGATCGCCGCGCTGGAGTCGGCCGAGCGGGCCAGGGCGGCGAAGGCCGCTGTCGAGTTGACCAAGCCCATCACCAACGGTCTCACCTACGACTTCACCTTCACCTTCCAGCGGGCCGGCCAGACGACGGTCGTGGTGCCGATCTCCGCGGGTGAGGCGCCGCGTCGCGGTGGGAGCGGCGAGTCGGGCGACGAAGCCGGCGGTCACCACTAGGGCGCGGATCAGGGCCGCTCGAAGTACGACTGGAGCCCCAGCGCCCCCCACGGTCGCCTGCCGCCGACGATGCGAAGCCCGTGGCGGGCGGCGCCCAGCGGTCCGATGCGTTGGTAAAGCAGCTTCGCCAGCGTCGAGGCAGGCATCCGCAGAACCGCGTCCGGGCGGTCGTCCGGCCGACGTGCGCGCATCTCGGCTGTGCCGTCGTGGATGTGTATGACGTACGGTCGCGCCTCGGGCAGGTTGGCCGCCACGCTGACATTCGCGTCCGGTGAGACATCAGCGCGTAGGTAGCCGGAGCCGGAGCCTATCTGCATGAGTCCTCGCGCAATAAGCAACATGTCGCGTTCGGGAAACTCCCAAGGGGCCTTGATGGCTCGGGCGATGTCGTGTCCGTGGAACAGCAGCTCGCCCAGCCAGTTGGTTTGCGCGGTAATGCCATCAACGAGAACCCCGGCATGGAATGCGAAGACGGGGGGCTTGTCCGTGGTCACTTCGAAGAAGTCGTCCATCTCGGCGACCGCGGCGTGCAGTTGGTCGCCGAGTTCGGCCATCGGCGCCAAGGCGGCTTCCATCTCGCGCTGATTGATGGCATCCAGATCACGGGGATGAGTGGCGCGGCGGAAGTCGTTTCCGCGTGCCACCGCCAGATACCTGTGCGTGACCGCGAGTACGTGCGCCACGACCTGCTGGACGGTCCAATCGAAGCCCGGTGCACGCGCGGACGGATCGGCGACTTGAACGATGCCATCGAAACGATTCCATGCCCGCTCGATTCGCTCGCGCAGCTCCGCTCGAGTGGTGTCTACCAGCGCGACATACCCGGTCTCGTTCATGGTGGGCTCCAATACTCCAATGTGGAGCTGAAAATACTCTGAATTGGAGTATTGTCAAGGTGTGACATCGCGGCCAACCACCACATCCTTCGCGATCCTCGGGCTACTCGGCATCCAACCATGGACGGCCTACGAACTGGTCGCACAGGCAAAACGCAGCCTCCATTGGTTCTGGCCCCGTTCCGAGGCGAATTTGTACGCCGAACTCAAGCGGATCGTCGAGCGCGGGCACGCCGAGGCGGAGGTGGTCGAGGGCAGCCGGCGGCAACGCACGCGCTACACGATCACCCCGACGGGTCGCGCGGCCCTGAACGAGTGGCTCGGCACCGATCCCGCCCCGCCGACACTCGAGGTTGAAGGGTTGCTCCGATTGATCCTGGGTGACCAGGGAACCGTTGGGAATTTGCGCGCCGCGCTCGAGGCCACGGCTCAGCAGACGCGGCAGCGGCGCACCGACGGCATTGGACTCATCCAGGACGTGCTGTCGACCGGAGGCGCGTTCCCGCAGCGGCTGCACCTCACCGAGCGGGCCGTGGCCTTCTACGCTGCATTCAACGAGCTGCTCCTGCGCTGGTGCGAGGAGACGTTGTCCGACATCGCGGCGTGGCCGGACACGCACGACATCGGCCTGACGCCCGAGGGCGAAGAACGGTTCGAACGACTGCTCGCAGATCTGGTTTCCGACGCAGCAGCAGAGCGACACAGCTAGTTACTTCCGGTTTTCTGTCGGCCGTGGCAGATACCGTCACAGCGTGGCCAAGGCGCGCTCCCAGTACCGCTGCTCGGAATGCCACCACGTCACCGCCAAATGGGTCGGCCGCTGCCCGGACTGCGGCACCTGGGGCACCGTCGACGAGGTCGCGGTGCTCGCCACGGTGAACGGTTCACCGGCCCGGCGGGCGGTCGCGCCGACCTCACCTGCCGTGCCGCTAAGTTCCATCGATCCCGGCGCCATCCGGCACCACCACACCGGTGTCAGCGAACTGGACCGGGTGCTGGGCGGCGGCATCGTGCCGGGCTCGGTGACGCTGCTGGCCGGCGATCCGGGGGTCGGCAAGTCGACCCTGCTGCTCGAGGTCGCGCATCGCTGGGCCGAAGCGGGGCGTCGGGCGCTGTATCTGTCCGGCGAGGAGTCGGCGGGCCAGATCCGGATGCGGGCCGAACGCACCGGCTGCAGCCACGACGAGGTCTATCTCGCCGCGGAATCCGATCTGCAGACGGCGCTCGGCCACATCGAGGAGGTGCGCCCGACGTTGGTCGTGGTGGACTCGGTGCAGACCATGTCCACCACCGAGGTCGACGGCGTCACCGGCGGGGTGACCCAGGTGCGTGCGGTGACCACGGCGCTGACCATGGCCGCGAAGACCACCGGTGTCGCGATGATCTTGGTGGGACACGTGACCAAGGACGGCGCGATCGCCGGACCGCGATCGCTCGAGCATCTCGTCGACGTCGTGCTGCATTTCGAGGGTGACAAGACGTCGTCGCTGCGCATGGTGCGCGGGGTCAAGAACCGGTTCGGCGCCGCGGACGAGGTCGGCTGTTTCATGTTGCACGACAACGGAATCGACTGTGTGGTCGACCCGTCCGGATTGTTCCTCGACCAACGGCCCGCGCCGGTGTCGGGCACCGCGGTCACCGTCAGTCTCGACGGCAAGCGCCCGCTGATCGGTGAGGTGCAGGCCCTGCTGGCCGCCCCCACCACGTCCACGCCCCGCCGGGCGGTCAGCGGCATCGACTCGGCACGCGCGGCGATGATCACTGCCGTACTGCAGAAGCGCGCCAACCTGCGGGTCGGACCCTGCGACATCTACCTGTCGACGGTCGGCGGCATGCGGCTGACCGACCCGTCGTCGGATCTCGCCGTGGCGCTGGCCATCGCGTCGGCCTACGCAGACCTGCCGCTGCCGACCACCGCGGTCGCGATCGGCGAGGTCGGTCTGGCCGGCGATCTGCGACGGGTCAGCGGTATGGAGCGGCGGCTGGCCGAGGCCGCCCGGCTCGGATTCACTTGTGCGGTAGTTCCGCCCGGCGTGAAAACGGTGCCGATAGGCTTACGGGCGATAGCGGCCGACAACATCACCGCTGCGATGAGGGTGCTGACGGAGATCAGCAAGGACTGCGACAATGGCGGCCGCTCCGAGGAGGGGCCATGGCCGTGAAGTCCAGCCGCCGGAACGTGGTGCAGTTGGCCCGCCCCACGCTGCGGGAGACCATCGGGCGGCTGGCCCCCGGCACCGCCCTGCGCGACGGCCTGGAACGCATCCTGCGCGGCCGCACCGGTGCGCTGATCGTGCTCGGCTATGACGACAGCGTCGAGGCCATCTGCGACGGCGGCTTCTCGCTGGACGTCCGGTATGCGCCGACCCGGCTGCGCGAGCTGTCGAAGATGGACGGCGCGGTGGTGTTGTCCAGCGATGGAACCCGGATCCTGCGGGCCAACGTCCAGCTGGTGCCCGACCCGTCGATACCCACCGATGAGTCCGGCACCCGGCACCGGTCGGCGGAGCGCACCGCGGTGCAGACCGGCTATCCGGTGGTGTCGGTGAGCCATTCGATGAGCATCGTGACGGTCTATGTGGCGGGCGAGCGGCACGTGGTTCCCGACTCGGCGACGATCCTGTCGCGCGCCAACCAGACCATCGACACGCTGGAGCGTTACAAGTCGCGCTTGGACGAGGTGGGCCGGCAGCTGTCGACGGCCGAGATCGAGGATTTCGTCACGCTGCGCGATGTGATGACGGTGGTGCACCGCCTCGAGATGGTGCACAGAATCAGCCTCGAGATCGACGCCTACGTCGTCGAACTCGGCACCGACGGGCGTCAACTCAAACTGCAGTTGGAGGAACTGGTCGGCGACAACGACATCGCTCGCGAGCTGATCGTGCGCGACTACCACGCCAACCCCGACCCGCCCACTGCGGTGCAGGTGAGCGCGACGCTCGAAGAGCTCGACGGCTTGTCGGACACGGAGCTGCTTGACTTCACAACCCTGGCAAGGGTTTTCGGCTACCCATCAACGCCGGAGGCGCAGGACTCGGCGATGAGTTCACGCGGCTACCGCGCCATGGCGGGTATTCCGCGGCTGCAGTTCGCCCATGTCGATCTGCTGGTGCGATCGTTCGGATCGCTGCAGGGGCTGCTTGCCGCCAGCGCAAACGATCTGCAGTCGGTCGAGGGCATCGGGTCGATGTGGGCGCGTCATATCCGCGAGGGCCTGTCGCAATTGGCCGAGTCGACGATAGCCGACCGGCTGGCCTAGCGACGGAGTCAGTTGCCGGGCTGGGGCTGCGGTGCGGGCGCCGGAACGCCTTCTGCGGGTGGCGCTTGGGCCGGCGCAGGTTGGGCGAGGATGAATGGCACTGTCGCCGACCGCAAGTTGCCCAGTTGGACCACGAGGTTGTACGTGCCGGGCCCGATCGGCTGGCGTGGCAACGGACACTGCGGCGCTGAGCCCATGCCGGTCCAGGTCACCTCGGTGGTCACCTGTTCGCCGGGATTGAACGTCTTGACCAGAGTCTCGTTCGACGGCGCGCAGTCCAGGTTCGACCACAGCCGGGTGTTGTCCAGCCCGTAGACGTAGGCGGCCAGCACCGCGGCGCCAACATCTCGCTTGCAGGCCACCAACCCGATGTTGGTGACGACCATGGTGAACTTCGGTTGGTCGCCGATCACGTATTGCGGCTGGCTGGTGATGCCCTTGACGGCCAGTGTGGAATCCGGGCAGTCGTCGCCCTCCTGCAACACCGGCGGCGGCGTGACGGCCGCGGTCGGGGTTGGCGTGGGAGCCGGGGCCCGCTGGGCCGGTGGCACGACGGGCGTCTTGATCTCGGGGTTCTCCCCCGGCAGCGGTGTCGGCGTCGCCGCGGGAGCCGGCGTCGGCTTGCCTGCATTCTTCGTCTCGGCCCCTGCGGTGTTCATCACGATCATCACCACAACGGCGACGATCACCCCGACGACGAGGACCGCTATGCCCAGCGCCAGTGCCCTGCGCCGCCAGTAAATCTGCGGGGGTAGCGGGCCATGCGGTTCCAGATCCAACACAGCCATCACGGTAAGCCCAGGTCACGCCCAGTCGTCCGACCCGACTCGGCGTGTCGCAAGTCAGGCTTCGCCGATATCGCCCAGATAATCCCGCAACACCACCCGCCCGTCAGACAGTTGGTAGGTCAGACAGGCGATCGCCAGCGTCCCCGCATCCACTCGTTCGGCGATTGCCGTCGACCGCGCGCGTAGCTGGGCAGCCGTCTCGGTGACGTGTCTGGCCTCGAACTCGTCCACCCGGCTCAACCCGTCGCGGCGGCCCAACAGAATCGACGGGGTGACCCGTTCGACCAAGTCACGCACATATCCCGCGGGTACCACGCCGTCGTCCAGCGCGGACAACGTGGCCTTCACCGCGCCACAGCTGTCGTGACCCAACACCACGATCAGCGGCACGTTCAGCACGGTGACCGCGTATTCGATGGAACCCAGCACCGCCGAGTCGATGACGTGGCCCGCGGTGCGCACCACGAACATGTCGCCCAGGCCCTGGTCGAAGATGATCTCGGCGGCCACCCGGCTGTCGGCACAGCCGAACAAGACCGCCCTCGGCTTCTGCGCCTCGGCAAGTGCGGCCCGGTGATCGATGCTCTGGCTGGGATGCTCGGGCTTTTCGGCGACGAACCGCTCGTTACCCTCCTTGAGTGCCTTCCATGCGGCTACCGGATTCGGATTGGGCATGGCCGACATTCTGCCGGAGCGGGTTGTGAACATCGATCCGGGCGAACTTCTGCGGTGGTACGACCACGCGCAGCGTGACCTGCCGTGGCGACGCGCGGGCGTCACGCCATGGCAGATCCTGGTCAGCGAATTCATGCTGCAGCAGACGCCGGTGTCGCGGGTGCAGCCGATCTGGCTGGACTGGGTGGCGCGCTGGCCCACCCCATCGGCGACGGCAGCCGCCGGCGCCGCGGATGTGCTTCGCGCGTGGGGCAAGTTGGGCTATCCGAGGCGGGCCAAGCGGCTGCATGAATGCGCGGTCGCGATCGCCACCGAACACCACGACGTGGTGCCCGCGGACGTTGACACCCTGCTGACGCTGCCCGGCATCGGCGCGTACACCGCCCGGGCGATCGCGTGCTTCGCCTATCGACAGGCGGTGCCCGTCGTCGACACCAATGTCCGTCGCGTGGTGACCAGGGCCGTGCACGGCCGCGCCGACGCCCCGGCGAGCGCCCGGGACCTGGCCGACATCGCCGCGCTGCTGCCCGAAGGCGAAGCGGCGCCCCGGTTTTCGGCGGCACTGATGGAGCTCGGTGCCAAGGTGTGCATGGCGCGCGCTCCGCGCTGCGGCATCTGCCCGTTGAGCTCGTGCGGGTGGCGGTCTGTCGGTTATCCGCCGACAGCCACACCGTCGCGCCCTGTCCAGCGTTATGCCGGCACCGACCGTCAGGTCCGTGGCCGGTTGCTGGACGTGTTGCGCGGCAACGACTCTCCAGTCACCCGCGCGCAACTCGACGTGGCCTGGCTGACTGACACGGCACAGCGCGACCGCGCCCTGGATTCGCTCCTTGTCGACGGGCTGGTCGAGCAGACCGCCAACGGCAGGTTTGCGCTTGCAGGCGAAGGCGAGTAGCTAACCTGAGACTGTGCCGCAGGCTCTCCGGACTCGCTACGCCAAGTGCGGCGACATGGACATCGCCTATCAGGTCCTCGGCGATGGCCCGGTCGACCTTCTCGTGCTGCCTGGCCCGTTCGTCTCGTTCGATTCGATCGAGGCCGAGCCGGCGCTCTACCGGTTTCACCGTCGCCTCGCGTCGTTTGCCCGGGTGATCCGGTTCGACCAGCGCGGAATGGGCGCGTCGTCGCGCCCGAGGTCGCGCGACATGATCGGGCCCCACCTCTGGGCGGAGGACGCCATCGCGGTGATGAACGCCGCGGGATGCGAGCAGGCCACGATCTTCGGGTCGGGCTGGTCCGGCATGACTGCATTGGGGTTGGCTGGCAACTATCCCGAGCGGGTACGCAGCCTGGTGATCGTGAACGGCGCCGCCCGCGTGTTGTGGGCGCCCGACTACCCGATCGGCTTTGACCCGAGCGCCGGCGAGCCGTGGGGAACGGTCGCACTGGATCCCGACGCAATCGAACACGGCTTCGACGTCTTGAGGACTTTCGCGCCGAGCGTCGCCGACGACGACACCTTCCGTCGCTGGTGGGACCTCGCCGGAAACCGGGCCCAGTCGCCGAGCGAAGCGCGTGCCGCGGTCGACGCGGTCGCCACCGGCGACATGCGCGACGAACTTGCGCGCATCACCGCGCCGACCCTGATCCTGCATCGCAGGGATGCCGTGATGATCCCCGCCGGATTTGGCCGTTACCTCGCTGAACACATCCCGGGAGCGCGCTACGTCGAGTTGCCCGGCGCGGACACTCTGCACTGGACAGGCGATGCCGCGGCGGTTCTCGACGAGATCGAGGAGTTCGTCACCGGTGCCCGCGGCTTCGACACCGAACGCGTACTCACCACAATCGTTTTCACCGACATCGTCGGCTCAACACAACGCGCCGCGGAGCTCGGCGACCTTCGGTGGCACGACCTGCTCGACAACCACGACCGCATCATCCGACACGAGTTGGAGCGATTCCGGGGCCGCGAGGTGAACACCGCCGGCGACGGATTTGTCGCGACCTTCACCAGTCCCAGCGTGGCGATCGACTGCGCGGAGGCGATCGTCGAGGCCGTCCGCTCGCTCGGCATCGAGGTGCGGGCGGGTATTCACGCGGGCGAGGTTGAGGTGCGCGGCGCCGACATCGCCGGGATGGCAGTGCACATCGGCGCGCGCGTCGGTGCACTCGCGGGACCGAGCGAGGTGCTGGTTTCCTCGACGGTGCGCGAGATCGTCGCCGGGTCACGCCGCTCGTTCACCGAGCGCGGCGAGCACGACCTCAAGGGCGTGCCGGGCCGGTGGCGGGTGTACGGCCTGCTGCGTGGCTAGGCGGTCTTGACGCACTCCGGGTCAATGCTGCAGGCGAAGCTGCGCCGGTAGTCCGACGGTGTCACCCCGATGATGCGCCGGAAGTGGTGTCGCAGCAGCGTCGCGGTGCCGAAACCGGACCGGTCGGCGATCCGGTCGATGTCGAGGTCGCTCTCCTCGAGGAGTCGCCGAGCGTAGAGCACCCGCTGGTCGGTGACCCATTGCATCGGCGTGGTGCCGGTCTCGTCGACAAACCGCCTGGCGAAGGTGCGCGCCGACATGCTCGCGCGTCGGGCCAGCGTCGCCACGGTGTGCGGCTTGTCCAGGTTCGACAGGATCCAATCCAATTGTGGCGCAAATCCTTCCGAGCAGCGAACCGGTATCGGCTGGTCGATGTACTGCCGCTGACCACCGTCACGCTGGGGTGGGACCACCATGCGGCGCGCGATCTTGTTGGTGACCTCGCTGCCCAGTTCCCGGCGAACCAGATGCAGGCAGGCGTCAATGCCCGCCGCCGTGCCCGCACTGGTGATCAGATTGCCGTCGTCGACGAAGAGCACATTGCGGTCCACCCGCGCTGTCGGGAACCGGCGCGCCAAGTCGTCGGCGTGCATCCAGTGCGTGGTACACGGCCGGCCGTCCAGCAGCCCCGCGGCGCCCGCGACGAAGGCGCCCGAGCACACCGTCAGGATGATCGAGCCGGAATCGGCGGCGGCCCGGACTGCCTCGAGTGCCTGGGGCAAGTATTCGGATCCGCCGATGGCGGGGATGGCCACCAGGTCCGCGCCCTGCAGGTCGTCCAGCCCGTGGTCAGGGGTCAGCTGGGCGCCGATCGACGTCCGCAGCGGCTTGCCCGGTTCCGGGCCGCAGACCTTGAAATCGAAGTTGGGAACGCCGTCGGTCGAGCGGTCGATTCCGAAGACCTCGCAGATCACGCCGAACTCGAAAACCGCTAGACCGTCCAGCACCAGTGTCGATACGCTGTTGAGCGCCATGGCAGCATTTTAACGCATAGCGTCAGTTCTGCCACTGTTGGCGGGATATTTATCAGCGGAGGATTACTGCCATGAGCACTGCACTGACCTTCTTGATCCTGATCGCCCCGTTCGTGGTGGCCGCCGCCCTCAGTTGGGCGGCACACCGCTCCGGCGCGCTCCGTGTGCGCCTGGACCAGTTCCGGCTGGCCGCGCCGATGGGTGGGCGTTTCTTCGACGACCGCGACGCGTTTCGCGTCGAGCACGACGTGGACGCCATCCGCACCCGGTTCGAGCAGCACCCCGTCTGGCCCTCCCCGGGCGCGCTGGGCGAGCGTCGCTAACCCGCCGTCGTTGCGATACCGGTGATGACCAACGCGAGGCCGTACTCGAAGCTGGCGTCGTAGTCCCACTCCTCGGCTAGCGACGTATGCAGGCCCGGGTACGGCCCGCGAGCCTGATACGCCGCCTGGTTGAGCGTGTACGCCAACAGCACGAAATAGGCTCTCGCAC
>NZ_JBOGDB010000115.1:0-8738 GCF_050701515.1 Mycobacterium sp.
GCGTCACTGCGGCTCTACGTCAGATCACTTGGTGATCTTGGTAACCCGGCCGGCGCCGACGGTGCGGCCGCCCTCGCGGATCGCGAAGCGCAGGCCCTCGTCCATCGCGATGGGCTGGATCAGCTTCACCGAGATGTCGGTGTTGTCACCGGGCCTCACCATCTCGGTGCCCTCCGGCAGCGTCACCACACCGGTCACGTCGGTGGTGCGGAAGTAGAACTGCGGACGGTAGTTGTTGAAGAACGGCGTGTGCCGGCCGCCCTCGTCCTTGGACAGGATGTAGACGCTGCCCTCGAACTCGGTGTGCGGCGTGGTGGTGCCGGGCTTGACGACCACCTGGCCGCGCTCGACGTCCTCACGCTTGATACCACGGATCAGTAGACCGACGTTGTCGCCGGCCTGACCCTGGTCGAGCAGCTTGCGGAACATCTCCACACCGGTGACGGTCGTCTTGGTGGTCTCCGGACGAATGCCGACGATCTCGACATCCTCGTTGACGTTGATCACGCCACGCTCGACGCGGCCGGTGACGACGGTGCCACGACCGGTGATGGTGAAGACGTCCTCGACCGGCATCAGGAACGGCTTGTCGGTCTCGCGGACCGGGTCCGGGATCGACTCGTCGACGGCCTGCATCAGCTCCTCGACGGACTTGATCCACTTCTCGTCGCCCTCGAGCGCCTTCAGCGCCGACACCTTGATGACCGGGGCTTCCTCGTCGAACTCCTGGGCGGCCAGCAGCTCGCGGACCTCAAGCTCGACGAGTTCAAGCAACTCTTCGTCATCGACCATGTCGGCCTTGTTCAGCGCCACCAGGATGTAGGGCACGCCGACCTGACGGGCCAGCAGCACGTGCTCACGGGTCTGCGGCATCGGGCCGTCGGTGGCCGCGACCACCAGGATCGCGCCGTCCATCTGGGCCGCGCCGGTGATCATGTTCTTGATGTAGTCGGCGTGGCCGGGAGCGTCGACGTGTGCGTAATGACGCTTCTCGGTCTGGTACTCCACGTGGGCGATGTTGATCGTGATGCCACGCGCCTTCTCTTCGGGAGCCTTGTCGATGTCATCGAAGGCCGACGCCTCGTTCAAATCGGGAAACTTGTCATGCAGAACCTTGGTAATAGCCGCGGTCAGCGTGGTCTTGCCGTGGTCAACGTGACCAATGGTCCCGATGTTGACGTGCGGCTTCGTCCGCTCGAACTTCGCCTTCGCCACTTCTGTGTCCTCCTGGACTTCTTGTCGGTGCTTGGTAAAGCAGTGTTGATCTTTGCAGTTGTTGTTCGCCGCGGTGGCGGCAGGTCAGATTTTGAAGATTACTGACCTGTCGCTTTCGCTGTGCTAATTGCTCGACTCCGGTTCAGCTCCGGGCCTCGGCCTCCGGCCTCGATTCTCACTGGCCCGTCGCCTTCGCTGAGTGCATTGCTCGACTCCGGGCCAGCTCCGCTCCTCGCGCTACGCGCTCGATGCTCACTGTCCCGTCGCCTTCGCGATGATTTCCTTCGACACCTGCGCCGGTACCTCGGCGTAGCTGTCGAACACCATGGAGTAGTTCGCCCGGCCCTGGGTCTTCGACCGAAGGTCTCCGACGTAGCCGAACATCTCCGACAGCGGCACATGCGCCTTGACGACGCGGGCACCGCTGCGCTCTTCCATGGCCTGGATCTGGCCACGGCGGGAGTTCAGGTCGCCGATCACATCGCCCATGTAAACCTCGGGCGTGGTGACCTCGACGGCCATGATCGGCTCCAGGATGACCGGCTGCGCTTGTCCCGCAGCCTTTTTCAGTGCCTGTGAGCCGGCGATCTTGAACGCCATCTCCGACGAGTCGACGTCGTGGTACTGACCGTCGAGCAGAGTGACCTTGAGGTTCACCAGCGGGTAGCCGGCCAGCACGCCGTACTGCATGGCGTCCTGCGCACCGGCGTCCACCGACGGGATGTACTCGCGCGGGATGCGTCCACCGGTGACCTTGTTCTCGAACTCGTAGGTGGCACCGTCCTCGCCGGTGAACGGCTCAATGGAGATGAGCACCTTCGCGAACTGGCCGGAGCCACCCGTCTGCTTCTTGTGGGTGAACTCGAGCTTCTCGACCTTCTTGGTGATCGTCTCGCGGTAGGCCACCTGCGGCTTGCCGACGTTCGCCTCGACCTTGAACTCGCGCTTCATCCGGTCCACCAGGATGTCCAGGTGCAACTCGCCCATGCCGCCGATGACCGTCTGGCCCGTTTCGACCTCCTGGTGCACCTTGAAGGTCGGATCCTCCTCGGCGAGCTTCTGGATGGACAGCGACAGCTTCTCCTGGTCGCTCTTGGTCTTGGGCTCGATGGCCACCTCGATCACCGGGTCGGGGAAGGTCATCGACTCCAGCACGACCTGGTCGTTCGGGTCACTCAAGGTGTCACCGGTGGTGGTGTCCTTGAGGCCGATCACCGCGTAGATGTGACCGGCGGACGCGGTGTCCACCGGGTTCTCCTTGTTGGAGTGCATCTGGAACAGCTTGCCCAGCCGCTCCTTCTTGCCCTTGGTGGCATTGATGACCTGTGAACCGGAGTCGACCTTGCCGGAGTACACCCGGACGTAGGTGAGCTTGCCGAAGAACGGGTGGGTTGCGACTTTGAACGCCAGCGCTGCGAACGGCTGCTCCGTCGACGGCTCGCGGATGACGAGTTCGTCCTCCTTGCCGGGGGGGTGGCCGGTGGCCGGCAGCACGTTCAGCGGCGAAGGCAGGTAGTCGACGACCGCGTCGAGCATCGGCTGCACACCCTTGTTCTTGAACGCGCTGCCGCACAGCACGGGGTACGCCTCGGAGGTGATCGTCAGCTTGCGAAGCGCACCCTTGATCTCCTCGACCGTCAGCTCCTCGCCGCCAACGTACTTCTCCAGCAGCTCCTCGTCGGTCTCGGCGACGGCTTCGAGCAGCTTGGTGCGGTACTCGTCGGCCTTCTCGGCCAAATCCGCTGGGATGTCAATGGTTTCGAAGCTCTCCCCGAGCTTGGTCTCGCCGCGCCACACCTTGGCGTTCATCTCCACCAGGTCGACGACGCCCTCGAACTCGCTCTCCGCCCCGATCGGCAGCTGGATCGCGATGACGTTCGCGCCGAGGCGCTCCTCCATCGTGCGCACGGAGAAGTAGAAGTCCGCGCCGACCTTGTCCATCTTGTTGACGAAGCAGATGCGCGGAACGGTGTACTTGTCGGCCTGGCGCCAGACCTGCTCGGACTGCGGCTCGACGCCCTCCTTGCCATCGAATACGGCAACGGCGCCGTCGAGCACCCGAAGGCTGCGTTCCACCTCGACGGTGAAATCCACGTGGCCGGGGGTGTCGATGAGGTTGATCTGATGGTCTTTCCAGAACGTCGTGGTGGCGGCGGAAGTGATGGTGATACCCCGCTCCTGCTCCTGCGCCATCCAGTCCATGGTGGCGGCACCGTCGTGCACCTCACCGATCTTGTAGCTGATGCCGGTGTAATAGAGGATGCGCTCGGTGGTCGTGGTTTTACCGGCATCGATGTGCGCCATGATGCCGATGTTGCGGACCTTGTTCAGGTCGGTCAGCACGTCCTTCTGTGCCACAGAAGTCTCACTCTTTCGGTTTGCGTAGTTGCTGTCGTCGTTACGCTCGGCGGCCGCCCTGCCGCCGACGTGTTCTCACCAGCGGTAGTGCGCGAAGGCGCGGTTCGCCTCGGCCATCTTGTGGGTGTCCTCGCGCCGCTTGACGCTGGCGCCCAGGCCGTTGCTGGCATCGAGAATCTCGTTGGCCAGCCGCTCGACCATGGTCTTCTCCCGGCGCTGCCGCGAGAAACCCACCAGCCAGCGCAGCGCCAGCGTGGTGGAACGCTCCGCGCGCACCTCGACGGGCACCTGGTAGGTCGCGCCACCGACGCGGCGGCTGCGAACCTCCAGGGCGGGCTTGACGTTGTCGAGAGCGCGCTTGAGGGTGACGACCGGGTCGGTGCCGGTCTTATCGCGAGCCTGTTCGAGGGCGCCATAAACAATGCGTTCGGCCAGCGATTTCTTCCCCTTCAGAAGAATCTTGTTGACCAGCTGCGTGACCAACTGAGATCCGTAGACCGGATCGTTGACCAGCGGACGCTTGGGCGCGGGACCCTTGCGCGGCATCAGCTCTTCTCCTTCTTGGCGCCGTAGCGGCTGCGGGCTTGCTTGCGGTCCTTGACGCCCTGGGTGTCCAGCGAGCCGCGGATGATCTTGTAGCGCACACCGGGCAGGTCCTTCACCCGGCCCCCGCGGACCAGCACCATCGAGTGCTCCTGCAGGTTGTGGCCTTCGCCCGGGATGTAAGCGGTGACCTCAACCTGACTGGTCAGCTTGACGCGCGCGACCTTCCGAAGCGCCGAGTTCGGCTTCTTCGGGGTGGTGGTGTACACGCGGGTGCACACCCCGCGGCGCTGCGGGCTGCCCTTGAGGGCCGCGGTTTTGACCTTGGCGATCTTGTCGCGGCGACCCTTGCGGACCAGCTGCTGAATGGTTGGCATCTACCGGCTTTCTCTGTTTCGTGCTGTCGTTGAAGTCTCTGTACTGCAGTTATGCCCCGGCCCCTTACCCCGCGACCGGGAGTGTCGCATGCGCCCGCACCGGGATTTTGGCGATTTCCGATGCTCGACATGCGAATTGGCCCGGCGTGCGGGCCTGCAATTTCGGTAATCGCAGGCGCCTATCGGCCAGGCACGATCGTCCACAATACCAGGGCGGACACGCCGCTCCAAACCTGCGACGGACCGTCTTACCGCAGGTCAGCCCCGCCGCTCCATGCCGGCCGCCAGCCGCATCACCATGTCGCTGAACACGGTGTCGGTGTCGACAATGCCGTTCATCACCCCGGTCATCTCCAGCAGCACGAATCCGTGCATGGCCGACCAGAACTCCAGCGCGGCATGGAACGCGTTCTCGCCGTCCAGCCCATAGGACGCCAGCACCGCGATGACCGGCCCGGCCGCCGCCCGGGTGGCCTCGGTGAACTCGGGATCATCCCCACCCAGCGGCATCCGGGTGAACGCCGAATAGCGGCCCGGATGGTGGTGGGCATAGCTGCGGTAGGCGCTGGCCATCGCCATCACCGCGTCGTCGCGTTCCCGGCCGTGGCCGACCGTGGTCAACATGTCCAGGATGTCGCCGATGACTCGCATCCGGACCGTGCGGCGCAGGTCTTCCAGGCTGACGACGTGGTTGTACAGCGACGGGCCCTTGGTGCCGAGCTGGTTGGCCAGCGCGTTGATCGTCAGCGCGTCCCAGCCCTCCCGGTCCAGGAAGCTCAGCGCCGCGTTGACGATGGAGTCGCGGCTGAGCTTGGCGGGACGCCGGGCAGCGGTGCCCGATGTCGCCGGCCGGGCGACTCCGGACGGCTGCGGCGGTTCTGGCCGGGCTGCCATATGCGAAAACTAACACCTCTAGTTTCCCTGAGCTCAGTTGACACGCTCCTGACTGAGTCGGGCGAGTTTGTCGGTGATGCTGCACAGATCGGGCAGGCTGGCCGGATTCATCGTCTGGATCGACCAGGTGATGACATCGTTGTCCTTGGACACGTAGATGCTGCAGGCATTGGCGTCGAAGGCCTTGAATCCCTTGTTCCCGTCGATCGAGAGTTCGGTCAGCGTGCGACCGGCCTGCTGCTCCAGCGTCCGCTCAGTGTCCAGGTCGCTGCCGCGATACCACCACGTCGAAATCCCCATGCCCGCACCGAAATTGCCAAGCACGGTGTTCTCCTGCCAGAAGCAGCCGGCGTCACTCACCGCGGCCCTGGTGAACATCGACGAACCCACAGCCTGCGTCACGTCGGCGTCGGTGACGTTGTTGCAGTCCCCGCTCTGGAATCCACTACCTGGGAGCAGTGCCGGCGTGTCCGGGGCGACGGGCTGGTCCGACGAGCCGCATCCGGCGGCGAACACCGCGACACCGGCGAGCAGCGCGACGCAGTATCTGCGGCGGGCGGCCATCGTCACATCTCCGACGACAGCGTGGCGGCGAGCAGTTTCTCGGCGTCTCTGCAGCTGTCGACGTTGGTCTGACCGCGGAACTGCACCCACCAGCTCAGCACGCCGGGACCGGCCGCGGCGGTGGCCGAGCAGCCCGCGCCGGTCACGGTGCGGCGCGCCAGGAAGGCGTCGTGCCGTTTGAGGACGGTGTTGGTGATTTGCGCGCCCCGCTGTTTGGCCAGCGCTCGTTCACGGTCCAGGCTGCCGGTCTCGAACCAGGAGTACGTGACGTCGATCGTCACCGGAGGCGCGGCGGCGCCGACATCTGGGCCCGAGCCGCGCGACAACACGTATTGGCACACCGCACCGCTGTAGGGCCGCACCACGTGGTCGGCGGCGAGGATTTCCTGGATAGTGCTGTCGGTCAGCAACCCGCACCTGTCGTCGACGTAGCCGTAGCTCCGCCCGGGATCGGGCACGGAGGGATGGGCCCTCCGCGCGGTCCCGCTGACGGTCTGCGAACATCCGGCGACGGTCACCATCGCTGTGACCGCCGCGACAGCAACCGCTTTGAGACGCCAACGCATCGCTGAACACGCTACCCAGCGCACTGGTCGATGGCGACTGGAGAAGGAACCGGTCAAGTACTGCCATGAATTGGGCCCACAACGTACGCTCTACACCCATGATCGCGGTGTCAGCTGTGGGCCGGTCGTTGGCGGCATGCCTGATCGCATTGCCGGTCGCGGTCGCGGTGGGGGCCCCCGCTCATGCACGGCCTGTCGGTGACCACCAAGGCCAAGACACCCACATCACCGCGGCAGGCAGCGTGCAGACCATCGACTGCCACGACTCGACACTGCATGTGAACGGAACCGGCAACACCATCACCGCATTCGGCACGTGTTGGGCCGTCACCGTGCAGGGCGCAAACAACATCGTGGTCGCCCACCACGTCATCAACGACATCACGGTGTACGGCTACGACCAGACCGTCCTCTTCCACAACGGCGAGCCGTTCATCTGGGATCGCGGCCGCGAACTGGGCATGACGAACCGGATCGACCGCGTTCCGGCGTGATTGCACCGAGCGAGAAACGAGGAGCCATGCGCGCATACCTGCCGGCATTCATCGGTGTGACAGCGGCCGCGGTGATCGGACTGGCCGGCTGCGGTTCGGAAAGCACCGACACCAACGAGCCGACGGCTACCCTCGGGACGCCGGGCGCCCAGATCGAAATCGGCAACACCATCAACTACGGGTCGGTCGGCACGACAACGGACATCGACTGCGCGGACGGGAAGTCGCTGAATGTCGGCGGCTCCAACAACACGTTGACCGTCAAGGGCACCTGCGCCAACGTGAACATCGGCGGTTCGGACAACAAGATCACGCTGGAACGGGTCGACAAGGAGCTCAGCATCGTCGGCTTCAACAACACCGTCACCTACGAGGACGGCAACCCGTCGATCAACAACACCGGTAACAACAACAACGTCAGCAAGGGCTAGGCGCTCGCGCCGTGGCGACCGGCGCCCGCGGCGAAACGCTGCGCGCCCGCCAGCGACTCTTCCTTGACGCGGGAGATGCTGGCGAATTCGTAGTCCATGGCGTCGGATTCGGACAGCCCCCACTGGTTGAGCTGCGACATGCGGTCGGACCGCAAGCATTGCTGCGGAAGCACGGACAGCTCGGCGGCGAGCTCCTCGGCCTTTTCGCGGGCCTGGCCCTTCGGCACGACGCGGTTGGCCAGACCGATGGCGTGGGCCTCGGCGGCGTCGACACCGCGGCCGGTCAGGATCATGTCCATCGCCCGGCTGTGTCCGATCAGCCGCGGCAGCCGGACGGTGCCGCCGTCGATCAGCGGGACGCCCCACCGCCGGCAGTACACACCCATGATTGCGTCCTCTTCGACCACCCGCAGGTCGCACCACAGCGCCAGCTCCAGGCCACCGGCCACCGCATAGCCGCTGACGGCGGCGATCACCGGCTTGGACAACACCATCCTGGTTGGTCCCATCGGCCCCGGTCCGGTCCGATGCACCGGGTTGGCATCCGGCGTACCGAACGCCTTGAGATCGGCTCCGGCGCAGAAGGTTCCGTTGTCACCCCACAGCACCGCGACCGACGCCGAGTCGTCGCGGTCGAATTCTTCGAAGGCGGCGAACAATTCGGCGGCCGTCGGGCCGTTGACGGCGTTGCGCGCCTCGGGCCGGTTCATGATGACCGTGGTGACCGGGCCGCTCTTCTCGACTCGCACACTCATGTCGCCTCCATCAGTTCGGACTCGTTTCGTCTGGCCACCAGCTCGGCGGCGAATTCCGCGTAGGACCGCCGCAGCGCGGCACCCGGCCAGCCACTGGGCAGTAGCTCGTCGGGCAGCACGGGATCGGTGAGCAGGTGGCGCACCATCCCGGCGGCCGCGACGAATCGGCCCGGGATATCGGCGGAAGCGGCCATCTCTTCCAGCAGCTGCCTGCCGGTACCCGCCCAGCCTGGCAGATCCCACAACTGCCCGGCCAGTTCCGCGGGGCTGTCGTCGTAACCGTGCAACACCCGCACCCGCGACAGCACATCGTGTGGCAGATCGACCTTCAGGTTGTCGGGCCGCAGCCAGACACCTTCGCGCAGCTCGGCGAACCTGTTCTGCTGCAACGTGGTTCGCAATGCTGCGCGGGTGCGCGCATCGATGCCCACACTGGTGATCACCAATGTCGTCCAGGTGCCGTCCCAGGACCGCATCTGCGGGTTGATCGCATCGTCCTGGCGTCGCTGCCGGGCCAACAGCCGGTCGGACAATCGGTAGC
>NZ_JBOGDB010000116.1:0-12011 GCF_050701515.1 Mycobacterium sp.
CACCGCGCGCGCCGGAGCCGACGGCACGGTGGTGACGCTGATGCAGGACGACCAGGTGTCCGATGTGCGGCACCTGACCCGCAAGGCGGGAGTCAAGCCGACCATCACCCGGTTCAGCGGAGCATCACATCCGGTGCTGCAGCAGATCGCCCCGGGCGAGCGCACCTTCGGTAAGCCGAAGGCCAGCGCGCGCCCGCAGGAGGCTCAGTCCCCGAACCCTGGCCGGCCGCGAAAGCGCAAGCCCCGGCGAAACGGTATACGTTCCCACAGTGCCGCGTCGTTCTCGGCGGGATTGTCACGCACCCGCTGACGGCCGGGCCGAAGCAGGCGACGCCCTCATCGCCACCGTGCCCACACGTAGGGCACCAGCGACCGGAGGAAGTCGAGATCCGGGCCGGGTTCCGCGGCGGCGAATGCCTGCTCAAAGTACTCTTCGGCCACCAGCAGAATGCCTTCGGCGTACTCGCCGGTGAAGGTGATGCTGCCGTATTCGTCCATCAGTGCCCGAATCTTGCCGACGAGTTCGGGCGACCGCTCGGCGCGCGTCCGGCGAAGATAGTCGCGCAACAGAGCAATGTCTGCGCCTTTTGCGCTGGACAACAGGTGCATGAGCGGCAGCGTGCGCTTGCCCTCGTAGATGTCGCCAAGGATCTCCTTGCCGTACATCCGTTCGCTGCCGACGAGATTGAGCAGATCGTCGCGGATCTGGAAGGCCGCGCCGAAGTGGAATCCGAACCGCACCATGGGACCCAGGTCCACGGTGCCGCGAGCACCGACGATCGCGCCGACACGAAGCGGATGGATGGTGGTGTACCAGCACGTCTTGTGCATGATCAGGTGCAGGTAGTCCTCGGGGCCCAGATCCTCGACGTTGTCGAGCTGCCACCCGACCTCCGTCGCTTGGCCTTCAAGTGTGCGCATGGCCATCGTGTCGAACTCGCCCCACACGAGGTCAGCGAGGTCACGGTCTAGCCGTCGAGTGGCCCGCCGCAGTACCTGACCCGCCACAATCGCCAGCCCGTCGCCTGCGTTCAGGGCTGCCGCGAGTCCATACGTCGCCGCGAGTGTCGGTCTGCCCCGCCGCATTTCACTGCCGTCGGCGACATCGTCATGGACGAGGAACGCGTTGTGCAACAGCTCAATCGCTACGGCTATCCCCAGCAGCTCCTCAGAGCTGGCGCCAAACGCGCGACCCGCCGACAGGCACAATGCAGGGCGGAGAGCCTTGCCGGGGCGGGATGGATACTCGCGCATCGGACCGTACAGCCACTGCACCGGCTCACCGTCAGGCATCGCGTCAAGCATCGTTCGCCGGACGGCACGGCCCACCTCGCGCAGTCGGTCCTCGACACTGGTAACGAGGGCGGCGCGGTCCGCGAGCTCTGTCATCCGTCAGTGGGCTGCAACATGAGCACCAGGGGAAGCCACAGATGGGGGTGGCCGTCGATGAGCAGCGTACCGCGGTAGACACCGGGCGCGACTCCGTCCGATACCTGGACCGACACGACCGCACCGCGGCTACTGCGCGCAGGCATCGGCACCGGATCCGGCTCGAAACAAACGGCGTCAGCTTTGATCACGTCACCGCTGTGGGACAACAGGTCGCTGCACCGCAGTCCGATTTCACCGAGATTGGTCGCTCCGCCGTTGTGCAGCCATACCTCTGCGCACACCGGGCCGGCACCTCGCGTCTCCATGTGGATGGCGGTCGTTGCGCCCGACCCGGCCAAGTCCAGTGTCGGGGTGCCGGTTGGAATCGGGCCGGGCGTGGCGGTCGTACGGGCGAGCCGGCCTACCAGCGATTCCCATGTCGCCAGCACTCGGTCCGCGTTCGCGGCTGACGTCTGCGATGTTCTCGCCTTATCCACCGGCTGTGCAACATCGGTGTCACCGGCTTTATGGTTCGAGTCGTTACCGGCAAATTGAACGAAGCGGTCGACGATTTCGGTTGCTGCGCGCAGGCCCTGCGATTGGACGGCGCCCAGCGCGCGGATGTTGGCGGCAGGGTCGAACACCGCTGCCCATGGCAGATCCGAGATCGTGCTGTCGTCCCCTAGCCCCCGCTCAGTCAACTGCTGCTGCCCTACCCATCCGTTTTGCCGAGCATTTGGAGTGCACAACGGTATGCTAAGTCCGCATATCGCGGAAGGCGGGGCCATGCCGAATATTCGCGCGTATTCTATGGCGCTCTTTGGGCAAATCGACCAGATAGCAAGCGACGCCGATCAGGATCCCAGCCCCATGAACGACGCTGTGCTCGCCACGGTGGAGAACCTTCTGCCTAATAGCACTGGGCTGGGCCAGCGCGGCTGGTATCGCGAGTTGCAAGTATTCCTGAACAGCCCGAAGGTGCGGGAGGGTCGCGAACCGTTTGAATTTCCTGGGTTTGAGGACGCGAGGGCACACCTGGCCGACTTACCACGCGTGACTCGGACGTTGGGCGACCCTGTGGTGCTGGATGATGATCGCCATCCCGCGTTGGCGCGCGCAGCCTACGCAAGCGTGATCTTCGAAAAGATTCGTCAGGTCAGGAGCGGCTACCTCGAGCAGCCCGAGATTCGGGACAACCAAATGCTGGCGATACTGCCCGGTGTCCTCGATGCCTGGCCCACGGTAAGAGAAGGAGAATTATTGTCCGGCGACGACAAGGCCTTTGCGTTGGAGGGCAGGATCGCTGAGATCGTCGATCAGAAGTCGTTCGTGCGCATCGCCGGCGAACAGGTCAGCGAGCAGTTCGCCGAACGCGCCAAACCGTGCTTCGGAACGCTGGAGGATTCCGGCGGGCAATACTGCAGCACGCTTTACACCGATTCGGAAGACGACGAATTGACAGTGGATGAAATCGAGAAGATCCTCCATCCACTGAATTGGGACATCTGCTGCCCCACCTTCTTTCACAAGATGGCCGAGCAGCTGCCCAACCGCTTCACTGCCGACCGCTGGTACCGGATCGTCGAATCGATTTCCGCCGAGCCCGATGAGTACCTGCTGAACACCGCGCTCATCTTCTCGCTGGAAAAGCGCGACGACGGCCTCATTATCAACTACAGGCTGGACCCGAATCGTCAGAACGAAGGCCTGTCCGCGGGCATTGTCGAGATCGACAACGGCTACATCTGGGTGACCCCGACCCGCAAACGTCCAGACGGCAAGGGTGTGCGAATCCGCACCAGCAAAGAAGAGCGGGTCAACGGCCTCAGTCCCACGGCGACATCGGCGCTCGGCTGCCTGCTTGGCTGGTCGGATGCGGGCAAGGAAATGCTCGCAGGCACCGCCCGCAAAGCGATGAACAACGACCTGCAGTTGCCCCAGGGGAGAACGCTCAAGTCGTGGCCAAGCTCCGCCGCCTTTCAGCAGCAATTCGTGGATAACAGTCCGCCGACGATTCCACCCGATGTCCCGCCCACACTGCCGATCAACTTCCCCGACACTGTGGACGACGCTGGCAGACTGGCGAAGAGCCTCATCGACAGGGTGACCAGCAATCTCGGAGACGCCGCGAGCCGCTGGCTGGACGGCCTGATCAAAGACGATGTCGAAGACGTCACCAAGCAGATGGGCAAGGACCTCAAGGACTGGTCGATGGACGTCTACAAGACGGCCGAACGCAATGTCAAGCCTCCGAAGGAGAAAGCCAATGGATGACCCCAAAGTCATCGCGGCCCGGTATGCCAAGGAGGTCAACGAGGCGATCGATGACGCTTCTCAGGTCGCAACCGAGGCGTACGACAAGATCAACGCCGACCCCCCCGCGTACGAAACCAAAGACGCAATCAAGTCGTTCTACGACCTGAGCAGAATCGCCATACAGGGCGCCGCCGACATCGCCCGCATTCCGCTGCAGACCCCGCCCGATCCTCGTGTGCTGCTGCTCGCCGACCACATCACGACGGTCCTGCGCCGTGGCCTGTTGGAAGCCACTCAGGTCGCCGCCGATGCGGCTGCCCTCATCGACGATGATCCAATGGACGTCGACAGGAACGAATTGATGAAGTCGGCGGTGAAGGTGGCCCGGATCGGGATGCTGCGCAGCGCTGAAATCGCACAGACCATCGCCGCAGGTCCTGGTGCATACGCGGACCCGGTCTTGAAGTCCGACTACATCCACATCAAGGCCGAAACCTACGACCGCACGTTGAAGGTCGAGAAGCTGGCCCGCAAAGCCGTTCCCAAGGAGGATGTCGCCACACTGATCAGCATCGACCTGCCGAACGGCACCCTGCCCGCGAACGTGGACTCCTTCAGAATGGTCGCGAACTCCGCGGGCCTTCCGAGCGGCGTCTATGTCGGTACGGTCAAGGCATACAAACTTGACACGAATACAGCGGAGAAGACTGTAGAGGTGTCATTTGCACTGTGAGTCATCCTGATCGACCTGCAGGCGTCGACGAGCTGCTCGATCGCGCGTTGCGCGCCGCCGCCGAAGGCGATCGGGCGACCGCCAACCTCCTCGCCGGTCAAGTATTAGCCGTCGACCGCAACAATGCCGACGCCGAAGACCTTCTTGCCGCGCCGGGTGAATACGGCGAAATCCGCCGCCTGACGATCCTTTTCGCCGACCTCGTCGACTCCACCGCGTTGTCGACCAAGGTTGAACCGGAGACCTATCGAACTGTCGTTGGGCGCTACCGTGACGACGTACTGCGCATCGTCGGCCAGTATGAGGGCCACATCGGTTCGACCAAGGGTGACGGGCTACTGGCTTTCTTTGGACATCCAAAAGCCCACGAGGACGACGTGCAGCGGGCGGTGCAGGCCAGCCTGGACATCACCCGCGAGGTTGCCGCTCTCAGCGGAAGGGTCCGGCACCGCTTCGGCTTCGACATCGATGTCCGGGTGGGTATTCACCGCGGAATTGTGTACCTGGACACCGCACAAGACGACGTCTACGGTTTCGCCGCGAATCTCGCGGCCAGGATGTGTAGTCTCGCCGACCCGGGCACCGTCGCGATATCGGAGGCGATAGAGCCCCTCGTCCACGGTGGATTCGAACTGCAGGCTCAGCTGCCTGCACAGGTCAAGGGCGTGGACAATCCTGTCCGCCATTATCGGGTGATCGCCGAACGCGAGGTGACGCGCACTCCCCTCGGACCCCTGGTCGGACGGGAACGAGAGTTGGCATACCTCAAGGACTCCTGGGCGCAGGCGAACGCCGGGGAGCTGCGCACACCCGGCGTGACATTTCAGGGTGAGGCCGGCATTGGCAAGAGTCGGCTGGCCTGGTCAGCCGTCGATATAGCCGAACAATCCCATGGGACCGTCCTGTACCTGATCGGGTCGCCGTTCCACACCGATGTCGGCTTGCGCCCGATCCGCCGATTGCTCGAACGACGTTGTGGCATCGGCCGGACATCCGATCCGACAGAACGTCTTCAACATCTACGAGCCGAGATCGAGGAACGGTCGCTCGACCCTGCGGCCCTGCTTCCGCTGTTGGCACCCCTTCTCGGCATCGATCCCCAGTTCGGCTATCAGCCGGTACACGCCGAAGGCCGCAAGCTATACGACAAAATCTGCGACGCGGTTCGCGACTACCTACTCGCGTGCGTTCGCGAAACGCCGGCACTGGTGCTCGTCGAAGACATGCACTGGTTCGACGAAGACACCGCCGAGGTCATCCAATCACTCCTCGATGCCGAGCTGAACGGCCATGTCCTCGTCGTGATGACCAGCCGTGAGCAGATGTTGCCTGACAGTACACAGGCTGTGGCGTTCCATCTGAAACCGCTGACCGACGACGAGGTCGACCAGCTGACCGTGGCCCTCCACCCCGAGGTGACCCCCGACCAACTGCAGGCGGTGCGGCATCGCTGTGACGGCGTGCCGCTATACATCGAAGAAGTCGTCGCGAAAATCAAGGAACAGCCATCCGATCTGTCCACCGCTGTGGGCGTGCCGGACACGCTCTACGAGGCACTGTATGCGCGGCTTCGATCGAGCAGCAACGCCATCAGGGTCGCCGAAGCAGCGGCAATCATCGGTAGCCGCGTCGAACGCAGCTTGCTGTTCACGGTCGTTGACCTCGCCGAGCACGAAGTCGCACAAGCGATTCAGCAATTGGTGAACGGGCGGGTGCTTGAACCACTCGATCTGGACAGCTTGCGCTTCCACCACGAGCTGCTGCGCGAGGTGGCCGCGGAATTGTCACCACCCACCCTTCAACGCGAGCTGCATAGCCGCACCGCTGACGCGTTGGTTTCCGCGGCGGCCGATGGCAACCCTGACTGGCCACTGATCGCACGCCACTACGAGCGCGCAGAGCGCTACATCGAGGCCGCGGCAAGCTATGCACAGGCGTCGGCGAATGCACGCCAGCGTGGCGCCCTCGGAGAGGCCCTGACCTACTTGAGCTATGCCGTTTCGCAGGTCGAGCGCTCGGCGACCGGGCCGGACCGCGACCGGCTGGAGGTTACCCTCCGATTGGGACGCGCCTTCCTCGCGCAAGCAGCCGAGGGTGTATTCAGCACCAATGCCGCGGCCGACTTCGAGCGGTGCCTTCAGCTGTGCAGCAGCGATCTACATGATGACGACCTCTTGTCGACCGTGATGTCGCTGTACCCGTACTACACGATGCATGCGGATCTCGATCGCGCGCAGCGGCTGGTCGAGTCCATCCGGGGGAGCCTCACCGGTCCACGCGAGAAGTTCATGCCCGTCAACGACTTCGCCTTCGGGATGCTGGCCTGGTATCGCGGCGAGTTCGGCTACGCCCGTACAAAGATGGAGACGGCGGCGCAAACGCTCACCGAGGAAGGTGCGCAGGCACTCGACTCGATGCTGTTTATGCCCAACGATCCAACCGCGGGCCTGTTCACCCATCTCGCGTTGAGCCGCTGTCTAGACGGGGATTTAGCCGGCGTCGACGCCGAGCTCCGGAGCGCGGAACGCAGGTGTGACCAACTGCCCTTCCCCAAAGGGGCATTCAGCCTGGCCTATGCACGCCAGATTGAGGTGTTGATACGTATTGAAGCCGGCGAGCTACAGCGCGCTTCCGAGGTGGCGCTCGAACTCGGCACCCTCGGCGAGCAGCACGGCTTTGATTCCTGGGAGCTGACCGGAGCAGCGCAATATGCTACTGTCGGCGCGCTGATTGCGTTGGCCGACAACGCCGGCGACTCTGCGCCCTTGGCTCCGCACATCGCAACACTCACCGCGTTTGTCGACACGTGGCGCGCAGTCGGCGTGATCGCCCTCATAACTTTCTACGACGCGCTGCTGGCACGGTTGCTGACCGCCACGGGCCAGCTCGAGGAAGCGCGGTCCAGGTTGCTGGCGGGCCTGGATCTCGCTCGACAAACGACCATGCACTTCTACGACGCCGAGCTCACGAGGCTTCGCGTATTCACCACTGATGACAGCGAATTGCAGCGTGCTGCCCTCCGCGATGCCATCGAGCTGGCCCGAAGCCAAGACGCGCGGATCTTTGAATTGCGCGCTGCCACTGACTATTTCGAATTATTCGGTGAATCCACCCGCGAAGCACTCACGGACGCGCTCGCCCGATTTCCCGCTGACAGCGACTGGCCGGACGTGATGCGCGCCAGGACGCTGCTCGGGTGAGGCGACCCGGCGGGAAGGTCGCCATCCTCGGTGGCGGTATGGCGGGACTGAGTGCGGCTTGGCGACTCAGCGAGCCGGGTTGGCACGATCGATTCGAATCCATCACCGTCTATCAACGCGGCTGGCGACTGGGCGGCAAGGGTGCATCAAGCCGTGGCAAGAACGACAGAATCGAAGAACACGGTCTGCACGTTTGGCTCGGGTCGTACGAGAACGCCTTTGCACTCCTTCGCGAGTGCTACGCCGAACTAGACAGACCCACAACGGATTCCGCGGCACCGATCCAATACTGGGATGAGGCCATCATTCCCGCCGGCAATCCCGGGTTGGCGGACGAATGGGGCGACGTTTGGCTGACTTGGCTTGGTACACACCCCCACAACGAGATGGTGCCGGGTGAACCCGATGGCACCGGCCGCGAGATCACTGCGGTCGAATTCATCGACCGCGCGCTGCAGTTGGTAATCGCTTTCACCGACTCGCTGCGTGATGCAAGTCCGGTCAGCCTGAAGCTTTCCACCTCGCCACAGCCGCCCCACACGTCGTCATCGCCAGCGATCGCAGCCGTGCAGCGCGGGGTGCTCGCAGCAATGCTGACTGTGGCGGACCCACAGGTGAGGAAAGGCCCGCCGGCCGAAATCCTCGATCATGCAGTCGATGCGATCCGTCACGCGATTGACTATGAGAATCGCCTTGACCACAAACGCAGTTGGCTGCTGATTTCGCTTGTCGTCGCAGCCGTGCGCGGTGTCATCGCAGACAACCTCATCACTCACCCGCACGGGTTCAGGGCCATCAATGACGAAGAATTCGGCGACTGGGTAATCCGTCACGGCGGCCATCCCGATGTGCTCGAGTCTGCGTTCGTGCGTGGTCTTTACGACCTGGTTTTCGGCTACGAGCAGGCCGATCCCCAGCGGCCCGCGGTCGGCGCCGGGGTCATGATCTTCCTCATCGGATTCGTCCTGTTCGAGTACAAGGGTGCGATCTTTTGGAAGATGACGGCCGGGATGGGCGACGTCGTGATGGCACCGCTCTATCAAGCACTCCGCAGGCGCGGCGTGAAATTCGAGTTCTTCCATCGCGTTGACGCGCTGCATCTCGACGGGCGACGGAAGGCTGTCGACGCAATCGCCATCGGCCGTCAGGTACGACTCGCCGACGGTGTCGACGCCTACGATCCGCTGGTCACCGTTCGCGGCCTTCCCGTCTTTCCCAACGCGCCACTGGTCGCGCAGATCCAAGCCAGGGACGGGCTCGACGATCTTGAATCACACTTTGGTAGCCGCGACGACGTCGAGACGAGAGTTCTCCGGCACGGCAAGGATTTCGATCACGTTGTGCTCGCCGTATCACTGGGGATGATTCCCGTCGTGGCGGAAGAACTCATCGAAGATCGACCGGATTGGCGCGAAATGACAACGCACGTCCGCACGGTCGCGACACAGGCATTCCAGCTTTGGCTGCGCCCAGACGAACCCGCGCTCGGATGGCCGAGACCTGGCGCAACAGTCACCGCCTATATCCGCCCGTTCGAAACGTGGGCGTCGATGCCGCAAACGCTTTGGGCGGAAGACTGGCCCGACGAGGATCGTCCGGGCACGGTTGCTTACTTCTGCGGCAGCCTCGACGCGCCGTGGCCGACCACCGAGGACTACGAGAGCTATATCCGGCGGTACCGGGACCTGGTTCACCTCGATGCCGCCGATTACGTGGACCGCCACCTCGGGCTGTTCTACCCGAACACCGTCACTGCGGACGGCTTTGCCTGGCACCTGCTCTGCGGCGCCGACGGCCAACGTGGCCCGGCGGCGTTGGCCACCCAACACGTCAGCGTGAACATCGACCCGTCGGATCGCTATGTGCAGTCCGTTCCCGGAAGCGACGAATTCCGCCTGCGGCCCGACGAAAGTGGTTACGACAACCTCGTTTTGGCCGGTGACTGGACCGACTGCGGGATGAACGCCGGATGTATCGAGGCCGCGGTGATGTCGGGCCTGCAGGCGGCGAATGCGCTACTCGGCCGCGGTCGCTATTACCGCATCCGCGGGATCTACATGCCTTGAACCCGGCTAGCGCTGCGCCCGCCGCTCGCGGTAGGCCGCAACGTGCTGGCGGTTGCCGCAGTTGCCGGTGTCGCAGAACATCCGTGAGCGGTTGCGGGACAAGTCCATCAGCACCGCCTCGCAGTCCGGGGCCGCGCAGACCTTCAGCCGGCGCAACTCCCCGGCGCGGATCAGGTCGGCCAGCGCCATCGCCAGCTCCGCCCCCATCCGCTGCCACAGCGGATCGCGGACCGACGCCAGGTGCAGGTGCCATTCCGGCATCTCCGGGTGCCGGGTCAGCCACGGCCGGGCCTTGGTGTCGGACAGCAGCGCGTTGATCTGCCCGACCGTGGCCTCCTCGTCGTCGGCGGTCGCCCAGATCATGCCCAGCCGTTCGCGCAGCCGGTGGATGGACGCCAGTTCCGCGTCGTCATGGTCGCGGCGGCCGGTCCATCCCCAGCCGTCCAGGAACGCATTCAGCGCCGCCATCTCGCCGAGCCGCTCGCCGTCGACGCGGTCGGTGTTGATCAGCGCGCACGCGGCCCGCAACGTGAGCTCAGTGTCATGAGTAAAAATCATTTGACTCCTGACCTCCCTCCCGGCTAGTGTCACGACCAAAGATCATTTTACTCCTTACATCCCCGGAGGGTCCCAGATGACGTCGACAACGCGAGGCGTGGATCATTTCCGGCTCGGCCTGTTGTTCGCCGTCGGCTCCGCCTTCACCTTCGGGATGTCCGGGCCGTTCGCCAAGGCGCTGATGGAGGCCGGCTGGACCCCCACCGCCGCGGTCATCGCCCGGTTGGCCGGCGGCGCGTTGGTGATGGCCATCTTCGCCACCGTCGTCAAGCCGGACTGGTTCCGCGAGGCCATGCGGCACGGCAGGATCGTGATCGCCTACGGGCTGATCCCGATCGCGGGCGCGCAGCTGTGCTACTACAACGCCGTCGCGCACCTGTCGGTCGGCGTTGCGCTGCTGCTGGAGTACATCGCCCCGATCCTGGTGGTGGGCTGGCTGTGGGCCACCACCCGGCGCCGGCCGCGCAACATGACGCTGGTAGGCGTCGCACTCGCCATCGCCGGAATCATGTTGGTGCTCAATATTTTTGAGAACGGCGGGTTTGCCGGCGCGCACATCAACGCGATCGGCGTGGCGTGGGGACTGGCCGCCGCGGTGTGTGCGGCATGCTACTTCGTGATGTCCGACAAGGTGAGCGCCGACAGCTCCGATGAAGGAAGCCTGAACTCGATCACGCTGGCCGCCGGCGGGCTGATCGTCGGCGCGACCGCGGTCGCCACGCTCGGCGTGACCGGGGTGATGCCGTTGATCTTCACCGCCAACGACACCGCCGTCGCGGGGTTGACGATGTCGTGGGTGGTCCCGGTGATCGCGCTCGGCGTGATCGCCACCGCGATCGCCTACACGCTCGGCATCATGGGCATTGCCCGGCTGCGGCCACGGTTCGCCTCGCTGGTCGGTCTGGCCGAGGTGATGTTCGCCGTGCTGGCGGCCTGGGTGCTGCTGGGTGAGGCCATCACCCCGACGCAGGCCGTGGGCGGCGCGGTCGTGCTGGTGGGTCTGGCACTGGCCCGCCAGGGCGACCGCACCGAGAAGGTCGCCGCCGCGACCTGGCCGGACGGTGGCGGGTTTGAGGAGCTGACCACCAGCGCCAGGGGTAGCAGTTAGCCGCTGACGGTCAGAATGTGAAATATTGTCCGCGTGACTTTGCCACGTACGCCGGCCCGGGTGGCCGCCATTGCAGCAGCCATCGGATCCGCGACCGCCCTGATCGTCGGCACCGCCCCGACCGTCGCCGCCGAGCCCCATGGTCAAGGTTCCGCGTGCTCGGACGTCGAGGTCGTGTTCGCGCGGGGCACGAACGAAGCCGTGGGCATCGGCCGTACCGGCCAGGCCTTCGTCAACGCGCTGAGCGCACAGCGTCCCGACCGCACCATCAGCACGTACGCGGTGGACTATCCGGCAAGCTATGACTTCCTCACCACCGCAGCGGGAGCGACGGACGCGACGGCACACATCGCGAAGATGGCGCTGCAATGCCCGTCTACCCGGATCGTGCTCGGCGGCTACTCACAGGGTGCGGCAGTGGTCGACATGATGGCCGGCATTCCGCCGCTGGGTAACAAAATCGGCGACATCGGGTCGGCGGCCCCCCTATCCGCCACCAGCGCAGTCACCGTCGCATCGGTCGCGGTGTTCGGAAATCCCGCAACGAAGTTCGGCAATCCGGTGTCGTCGAGCGGTCTGTTTGCAGGCAGGGCGATCGACTTGTGCAAGGATGGTGACCCGATTTGTTCTAAGGGGCGAAATCCCTTCGCCCACAGCGATTATGTGAGTGCCGGCCTGACCCAGCGGGCGGCGAACTTCACGGCGGGAATGATATAGCC
>NZ_JBOGDB010000117.1:0-3616 GCF_050701515.1 Mycobacterium sp.
GCCCGGCAGGGCGCCAACGACCAGTGCTGCGATGTAGGAGTACGCGAACACCGGGCTCACCGACATCCGCTTGATCTGCAGCGCTATCAATCCGTTGGCAACGCCGGTGAATCCGATGAAGAACATCAACAGGGCGAAGCCGATGCGGATGGTCAGCGAGTGAGTTTCAAAGAATGCGACGATCTGCTCTTGGGTGATGTCTGGCCTGGGCGGTGGCATCACCCTGGCGAGCACCACGAAAATCAGCCCGAAGATGTTGTAGAAGATCGGGATGGTCCACCAACAGATCCGCTGGTCGATCTTGGGGATCCGCGTCCACGCAGGCCGTGCGCTGCCGGTGACGGTCGGCGCCGCCGGTGCCGACACCGCGCCGCTCACGGCGCCACCTTCGCGTCGGTGGCTACCGCCGTTTCGGTTTCCGCCGCTTCCTCCGCGGCCTGGCGGGAGATCGCCGTTCGCACCACGAAGAACATAACCGCGATGTAGAGGGCGAAGGCGCCGAGGCGCAGCCAGAAGGATATGACGCCGTTCCAGGCGAGCGGACCGGTCTTGAAGACGACCGCACAAACCGCCGGAGTCATCGCCGCCGCCGTCACGAGGTTGAACGGGGCGACCCACCGCGGAAAGATCGGTTGCGGACGTGCATCGAGGTAAATCGCCAGTGCAAGACAGAGATTCATCACGACGATCATGCCGACCGGCGCGACGAAGACGAGCCAGGCCAAGTCGTTGAGCAGCAGGATGAGCTGTGGATCGCGGGCCGGCCGGAACGCAGCTATCAACCAGAAGATGTCAGCGATGGCGAACAGCGTTGCGCCGGTCGCGGCGGCAGCGAGGTAGCTGTACGCGAGGACGTGGCTGGGGGTTGCCATTCGCTTGATCTGCACCACGATCACCATGAAGAACGGAATCAGCATGATCGCGCAGAGATTGAAGGTGATCATGGAAAAGCGGATCATCGTGGTGTTCTGTTGGTAGAACGCGGCGACCTGATCGGCCGTCATCTCCGGTGACATCGGCGGGAAGAACCCCGGAAACGCCACGAACGCGAGCAGCAGAACGGCTCCGAAGAACGGGGTGATCCACAGACTTATCCGCTGCGACCTGAGATCCATCGTTTCCCACACCTCTCTCCACCTAGCCGATCGGCTATCCGGTAGGGTAGCCAGTCGGCTAGTCGGGCGTCAACGGGTCCGTACAGAAATCGCCGTACCGGGTCCGGGCGCGGGAAGGACGTTCTAAAATCCGGAAATGATGTTTCCGCGTCGGTTCGCCCTGCTCGCGGCCGCGGTGCTGGCCGCAGGCTTAACGACGGCCGCCCCATCGGGCGCCGAAAACCCGCCGCTGCGCCACGTCCAGTACACGGTCTTCACCGAGCAGCCCTACCACGCGGAGATCTACTACCGCGACACCGACCCACCGAACTGGGCCGAATACAGCCACAACCCCTATTTCTTCAGTCCGAATGTGGAAGCCGATGTCGGTCCCGACCAGATGTGGATGATGGACGTCTGGCTGGCGAACCCCGAAGCGTGGGCCATGGTCGCCGCCAGCATCGCCGGCGAGTCGACCGCGACGCCGAACTTCCATTGCGTGCTTGCGGTCGACGGCGTCGTCGTCAAGACCCACAGCGGCCCCAAGGGGACGCTCTGCTCGATACGCAACTGGTGACGAACTCAGGCATCTGCCGGCGGCGGCTCACCCTCCAGCCGGCGCAGCCACCCCTCGCAGAACTCCAGCATTTCCGCGTGACCGGCGGACATGCCGAGGGCCTGCTCCATCATGATCACCGAAGAAACGCTGGTGGCGAAGACGGTCCACACGACGGGCGGCACCTCCGACACGTCGACACCGTAGCGCTGCAGGGCTGTCGTCATCGCTTTGGTCTGCTCGGCGCGGAAACGCTCGGCGTAGTAGGCGATCTCGGCCCGCAACGCCTTGCGGTGATTGGCCAAGCCCATGATCTCCATCGTCAACCGGCTCGCGGCCGGATCGGTGCCGAATCTCCACAGCGCCCACAGCGGCTTCGGGGAATCCAGTGCGTGCGCCTGGTCGATCAGCCCCTGTTCGGCGCGCCGGCGAAACACCGCCAGAAACAAGTCGTCCATCGTGCGGAAGTAGTAGTGCACGAGCTGCGGCTTCAGCCCCGCCTTCTCCGCGACACGGCGCGACGTCACAGCGGCGTAGCCCTCGTCGAGCATCAACCGCTCGGCGGCGTCCAGCAGCACGCCCCTGTTCTTCGCGTCCGGCGCCCCGATTCTTCGCGCCGATGCCATGCGTTCACCCCGGTGACTCGATGTGACCTTGACCATCACTCTACCGCCATGCTAAGCAGGTGCTCAGCACATTCACGGTCATTTCGACTTTTCACCCCGCGGCCCGGGAGGCACGTAATCCATGACTGACTTCGAGACGGTCGACTACTTCACCGATCCGTCGCTGGTTCCGGACCCGCATCCGTACTTCGACCACCTGCGGATGAAGAATCCGACGTGCTGCCCGATCAACAACGGTGTGCTGGCCGTCACCGGATGGGAAGCAGCCAACACGGTGTACAAGGACAGCGAGAGCTATTCGTCCTGTGTGGCGGTCGCGGGCCCGTTCACGCCGATCCCCTTCGTGCCCGAGGGTGACGACATCTGCGCGCAGCTCGAGGAGCACCGCGCCGAGATCCCGATGTACGAGCACATGGTCACGATGGACCCGCCGCACCACACGGATGCCCGGTCGCTGCTGAGCCGGCTGTTGACCCCGAAGCGGCTGAAGGAGAACGAGGACTTCATGTGGCGACTGGCCGATCGCCACATCGACGAGTTCATCGAAGACGGGCATTGCGAGTTCCTCTCGGCCTACGCGCGGCCGTTCTCGCTGCTGGTCGTCGCGGACCTGCTGGGCGTCCCCGAGGAAGATCACGAGGAATTTCGCGAGGCGTTCGGGGCCCGCCGGCCGGGGTCGACCATCGGCGGACTCGACCACGAGCCGATCGCGGCCAACCCGCTGGAGTGGGCCGATGAGAAGTTCGTGCACTACATCGAGGACCGGCGTCGGGAACCACGCGACGATGTGCTGACCGGGCTGGCCACGGCCAAGTACCCGGACGGGTCGACCCCCGAGGTGACCGACGTGGTGCGCACCGCCACCTTCCTGTTCGGCGCCGGACAGGAAACCACCGCCAAGCTGCTCAGCGCGGCGCTGCGGGTGCTCGGCGACCGGCCCGACATCCAGCATCAGCTGCGCGAGGACCGCAGCCTCATTCCGGTTTTCATCGAAGAATGCCTGCGCATGGACAGCCCGGTGAAGAGCGTGTTCCGGATGGCGCGGAAGTCCACCACGTTGGGCGACACCGATGTCCCGGCAGGCACCACGGTGATGGTGAGTCCGGGCGCCGCCAACCGCGATCCCGACCGGTTCGAGAACCCGCACGAGTTCCAGCTCGACCGCACGAACGTCCGCGAGCACATCGCATTCAGCCGCGGGATCCACTCCTGCCCGGGTGCACCGCTGGCGCGGGTCGAGGGCAGGGTCAGCCTGGAGCGGATCCTGGACCGGCTGGCCGACATCACGGTCGACGAGGACAAGCACGGCCCGGCCGACGACCGCCGATACAACTACGAGC
>NZ_JBOGDB010000118.1:0-4813 GCF_050701515.1 Mycobacterium sp.
TCCTGCAGCATCTGCTCGCGCACCGCGACGCCACCCGGCTCAAGGTCACCGTCGACGGGCTGCTGAACTCGGTGGCCTCCGACGGCCGGATTCACACCACGTTCAACCAGACCATCGCCGCCACCGGCCGGCTGTCGTCGACCGAGCCGAACCTGCAGAACATCCCGATTCGCACCGATGCCGGCCGCCGGATCCGCGACGCGTTCGTCGTCGGCAAGGGGTACGACGAACTGATGACGGCCGACTACAGCCAGATCGAGATGCGCATCATGGCGCACCTCTCCGGCGACGAGGGGCTCATCGAGGCGTTCAACACCGGCGAGGATCTGCACTCGTTCGTGGCGTCGCGGGCGTTCTCCGTGCCGATCAACGAGGTCACCCCCGAGCTTCGACGCCGGGTCAAGGCGATGTCGTACGGGCTGGCGTACGGGCTGAGCGCCTACGGGCTGGCCGCGCAGCTGAAGATCTCCACCGAGGAAGCCAAGGTACAGATGGAGCAGTACTTCGCCCGGTTCGGCGGGGTGCGCGACTACCTGCACGAGGTCGTCGACCAGGCCCGCAAGGACGGCTACACGTCGACCGTGCTCGGCCGGCGCCGCTACCTGCCCGAGCTGGACAGCAGCAACCGGCAGGTCCGCGAGGCCGCCGAGCGGGCCGCGCTGAACGCCCCGATCCAGGGCAGCGCCGCCGACATCATCAAGGTGGCGATGATCGAGGTCGACAAGGCGCTGAAGCACGCCGTGCTCAAGTCGCGGATGCTGCTGCAGGTGCACGACGAATTGCTGTTCGAGATCGCGCCGGGGGAGCGGGACGAGGTCGAAAAGCTGGTGCGCGACAAGATGGGCGGCGCCTACCCGCTGGATGCGCCGCTGGAGGTGTCGGTCGGCTACGGCCGCAGCTGGGACTCTGCCGCGCACTAGCGGGCGCCGCTGGTGCTATCGGGCCCGGTAGCCGGCCAGTTTCTGCAATGCCGGCGTTGCCGCCCGCGCGGCAGCGACCCCGTCGACCTCTTCCTGGAGCAGCGCGGAGACCCGTCGGTCGTTGAAGCCACGATCGATGCGGTCCCGCACGAATGCCAGCTCGACCACCTGCGCGGCGAAGGTCTTGACCCCCTTGCCTGTGCGTTGGCCCCCGAGCCGGGTCGCCTCGGCGATCGCCGACTTGCGGGTGCGAATCGAGCCCAGCCAGGTCGCTTCGTTGGGGGTCACCAGGCCGGCCTGGACCATCCCGGGCAGCTTGGCGGCGACGACTCGCTGTTCCCTGCGGCGGCTGGCCACGGATAGCCAGATCGCCAGCCCGAAAATCGGCATCATCCACAACAGGTAGACACCGAAGTAGGCCTCCACGCTCAGCAGCGCCGAGCCGTTCCACAACCCGTGCATGATCACCGCGCCGACGTAGCCGAGCAGGATGCATCCGAGTTTGGCGATGACGTTTCGCCGGTGCAGTGCGAAGTACACGCCGATGGCGAACACCGTGGTGAAAAGCGAGTGGGCGAACGGCGCCATGATCAGCCGCATCGCGGCGGTGACCAGCGACGCGCCCAGCGTCTCGTTATTGGCGATGTACAGGATGTCTTCCAGCCAGGCGAAGCCCGCGCCGACCAGTCCCGCGTAGATCAGACAGTCGGTCAGCGAATTGAGCTCGTTGCGACGCCGGCCGGTCATCATGAGCAGCAGGAACAGGCCCTTGGCCGCCTCTTCGGTCAGCGGTGCGCCGAGCACGATGGTGGTGGCGCTGACCGATTCGGTCTGGCCGGGGTTGAGCGCAGCTTCGGCGACGAGCTGCAGTATCGACGCGATAATGACGGCGACCGACGTGCCCCACAGGAATGCCAGCACCAGCAGCCTGGGCGGCTCCGGTTCCCACCGGTCCAACCACAGATAGGCCAGCACGACCACCGTCATCGCCACACTGGACAGCACAAACCCGATGGCGGTGCCGACGGGGTTGGCCGCGGTCATCCCGATCACGATCAGCCCGGTGAGGGTGGCCAGCACGATGATCACGCCGATTGGCGCCCCGACTTTGCGGATTCGTCTGGGCAGTCCGGGACCGAATTGGTGCGGCTGCCGCGGCATCGCGGTGTATGACACCAGAGCAGGGTAGCCGCGAGTCGTACGAACGGCGGACCCAAATCGCCCGCCACGTGCGCCCCGATCGGCGATAATTCGCCGCGATGACCTACCAGCCGCCTCCTCCGCCGTATAGCGGATGGCCGTCGCAGCCGCCCTCCGCACCGCCGCCGCGTCGCCGTCACCTGGCGACCGTGGTGCTCATCGTGGTGCCGATCATGGTGTTTGCCGGCGTCTTCGCCGGGGTGCTGCTGTTCTGGAATCGTGATGGCGCAGAACAGGATCGGGGCCAGGCCGTAGAGGGCCAGCTGCGGATGACCTATCCCACCGAACCTTCAGCGGGCTGGCAGCTGGACGCGGACGAGGTGTTCGCCAGGGCGGCTTTCGTTCGGCCCGACCCGATTTCGAATTCGTACTACCGGGCCGGTTTCATCGACCTCGGGGACACGTTGGTCACCCAGGCGGCCCTCATGAATACGGACCGTGGACTCGACCTGGTGGCGATCGATTCGAACACTGGTGACATCCGTTGGCAGACAACGCTCGAATCGGGTGTCGAGTCAGCGTCGGGCCTCGATGTCAGCACGGCTGCCTGTGCTTCGAAGACCGTCGACGGCCTGCTGCCGTGCGTCGTCGCCGAGTCCGTTCAGTTCTTCGACATGTCCGACGGCTCGGTCCAGCGCAGGCTCGAGGCGCCACGGGGGGCCGAGACCGTCGAAGTGCACGGCTCCGACGTGTACACCCTCGGCTACCAGGTGATGGCGCGCGGAACGACGGACAACCTCACCGCGTCGTGGCAGCGGTCCTACACCATCGAACCGGACTGCCCGGGCTCCGGCGACTCGCAGTACCACGGGGTGACCGACCACATCGTGTATTTCGGCAGCGACGCGGGAGTGGTGGTGGCCGATACCGACGACGGGCGGCGGCTCATCGACGGCGAACCGCAGATGATTCTGGAATACCCCGGCCAGGGATTCACCGGCGGCGTGTGTACCGACGGCAGCCGGATGCAGACAGTGGTCGCCGACCCCGAGGGCAAGGTCTTGCGCACCGTCGACGCGCAGACCGGCGGCCGTGGGCCCATCCTGGTGTCGCCGGGCGCGGATGTCCCGTACCTCGCCGATGACACCGCCTACGACTTCGCCACCGGCCAACAACGCTGGGTCGGTCAGCCGGGCATCATGCTCAACGCCATCATCGGCGATGTCGTCTTCGGATCCGGACCGTATTTGCCCCACAGGGGAGGCGGCCCGCTCATGGCGTTCGACGCGGCCACCGGCGAGCATCTGTGGAGCAACGACGATGCCGGCAGCACCGGCATGTCGGACGGCGCGCGCGCGATCGTGGGCCACCCGGACGGGGTGGCGGCGATCAACCTGGCAACGGGACAGGCGGACTGGGTTCTCACCGGCGAACTGATCCACGACCTGGCGCAGGCCGGCGACGGTTTCGCGTCGTTCGACAAAGAGTCGATCACCTTCTACCCACCGACCGGCGGCGCCTCGGTGGCCCCGGGCCGCGGCGAGCCCGCCGACAGCGTCGATTCCGACGCCGACGAGGGGGGCCTCATCACCAAGTGCGGCCGCGTCCCGCAGATGCGTCCGCTCGAGTACCGCGCCGAATCCGGCGCGATGGTGGTGAAGATGGAGGTGAAGGCGACCTGCCCCGGCGGCGACATCATCAGCACCAACCGGATGCGGGTGACCATCAGGGACGACCGCGGCACCATTTGTTCCGGGGTGTTCGACTTCTCGAAGGACCCGTTGACCCTTGGCGGCGAAGGCTCGGAGACCACGGTCATCGAGTTGACCTTCGACCACGGCTCGATTCTGCGGCACCCGAACACCCTGGGCGACCGGTCGGGATCCGACCCCGGATCGACGACGGCCACCGCCACGGGCAGCGAAGTCGTCGACTGTGAGGACGAGGGCACCAGCGTCGGGCCGAACAGCACTGACAAGCCGCCCGACTCGACCGGGTCGAAGATCTCGGCCAACCAAGACGGTGTCGGCGACTGCGGCTCCGACGCCGAAGCGCTGGAGGCATTGCGGGTGCAAGTCGACGCCGACCGGCCCGTCGTCCAATCAGAGCTCGCGGATCGCTGGGTTGCCCAGCTGTCGTCCAAGCAGCCCGGCCTGGTCGCACCGGACGTCGACGGCCGAGTGGTCACCTGGACGCCCTGCGAAATCCTGCGCCAGCATCTGCGGCTGCGGCTGCAGTATCCGGAAGTGCGCCTGGTCTGGAGCGACGAGTGGCGGACCTTCGACTTGCGCGGATGGTGGGTGACCATCGCCGGTGTCACGTTCGGCGATCCGGACGCGGCCAACCGGTGGTGCGACGAGCGTGCCATTCCGGTCGACGAGTGTTACGCCAAGGTGGTCAGCAATACCCGCGATTCTCGAGGCAGCACGAAGTATCGGCGGTGATCTTGATTTGCCGGCCGGGAGACCGAGTTTGTCCTGCATCTACCCGGTCGAGTAGCCTTGACCGGTACCTGTGTGCGTGACCGCAGGCAACACCAACAACACCTGTCCCTACGACCCAAACCTGTCCGGAGCAACCCACCACATGCCAAGTCCCTCCGTCACCTCGCCACAAGTAGCCGTCAACGACATCGGCTCGAGCGAGGACTTTCTCGCCGCCATCGACAAAACCATCAAATACTTCAACGATGGCGACATCGTCGAAGGGACGATCGTCAAGGTTGACCGTGACGAAGTCCTGCTCGACATCGG
>NZ_JBOGDB010000119.1:0-3484 GCF_050701515.1 Mycobacterium sp.
ATCTGTCGGGGTCGATCGACGTCGTCTTGCGGCTAGCGGATCAGCGGTTCGTGGTGGTCGACTACAAGACCAACAAGCTCGGCGACAGCGCCGCGGACTACGCCTTCCCGCGGCTGGCCGAGGCGATGCTGCACTCCGACTATCCGCTGCAGGCACTGCTGTATTCGGTTGTGCTGCACCGATATCTGCGCTGGCGATTGCCGGACTACGACCCGAAGCGGCACCTGGGCGGGGTGATGTATCTGTTCGTCCGCGGGATGTGCGGGGCGCAGACGCCGATGATCGAGGGTCATCCGTGCGGGGTGTTCGGCTGGCAGCCACCGGTGCGGCTGGTGACCGACCTGTCCGACCTGCTGGACCGAGGGAGCGCCGCAGCGTGAACAACCTACTCGCGGAGTTCAGCCAGGCGGAGATCCTTGCGCCGTCCGACGTCCATGTGGCGCGGCGGATCACGGACCTGGCCGACGAGCCCGACGAAACCGTGGGGTTGGCTGCGGCATTGGCAGTTCGAGCGCTGCGGGGCGGATCGGTGTGTGTGGATCTGCGGACGGTGGCTGACGAGGCGGACGCGCCGGACCTGCCGTGGCCGTCGGCGGAGGAATGGGTGGCGGCCGTGCGGGCGAGCAGCCTGTCGGGCGAGCCGCCGGTACTGCGGCTGCATGACGACGGGCTGCTGTACCTCGACCGGTATTGGCGGGAGGAGGAGCAGGTCGCGCGTGACCTGTCGGCGCTGTCGGCGCCGTCGCATGCGTCGATTCCGCAGGAGGCGCTCGATCGGCTGTTCCCGCCGCCGGAGTTCAAGGAGCAGCGGGCCGCCGCGGAAATCGCTCTGTCGCAGTCGGTCACGGTGCTGACCGGCGGGCCGGGTACCGGGAAGACGACGACGGTGGCGAGGTTGTTGGCGTTGATCGCCGACGCTGAGGAGCGTCCGCGAATCGCGTTGGCGGCACCGACCGGCAAGGCGGCGGCGCGGCTGCAGGAGGCGGTGGCGGCGGAGGTCGCGAAGCTCGACGAGGCGGACCGCCAGCGGCTGGGCGAGTTGCGGGCGGTGACGCTGCACCGGCTGCTGGGCAGCAGGCCGGACACCTCGACGCGGTTTCGGCATGATCGCGGAAATCGGCTGCCGCACGACGTGATCGTGGTGGACGAGGCGTCGATGGTGTCGTTGACGATGATGGCGCGGCTGCTGGAGGCGGTGCGCCCGGAGACCCGGTTGATCTTGGTGGGTGACCCGGATCAGTTGGCGTCGGTGCAGGCCGGCGCGGTGCTGGCGGACCTGGTTGAGGGCATGTCGGGACAGGGCGACATGAAGATCGCGGCGCTGAAGACGTCGCATCGCTTCGGCGAGTCGATCGGCCATCTGGCGCAGGCGATTCGCGACGGAAGCGCGGATATGGCGCTGGAGTTGTTGCGTGCCGGTGACGAGCACATCGAGTTCATCGAGGTGGAGGATCCGGCGGCCCGCCTGCGGGAGGTGCTGGTGCCGCACGCGCTGCGGGTGCGGGAGGCCGCGGTCCTGGGCGCAGGCGGGATTGCGGTGAAGACGCTTGACGAGCACCGGCTGTTGTGCGCGCACCGGGAGGGACCGTATGGGGTGGCGTATTGGAACGGCCAGGCGGAGCGGTGGCTGACGGAGGAGACGGGCCAGGCGGTTTGGTCGCCGTGGTATGTCGGGCGGCCGTTGTTGGTGACGGCGAACGACTACGGGTTGGGGGTGTACAACGGCGACACGGGTGTGGTGGTGGCGTCGCCTGACGGATTGAGGGCGTGCATCGGAGCCAACGACTTCGCGACAAGCCGCCTGGGTGACGTCGAGACCATGTATGCGATGACGATCCACAAGAGCCAGGGAAGCCAGGCACGAGAGGTCACGGTGCTGATGCCGCCGGAGGAATCTCGGCTGCTGAGCCGCGAGCTGCTCTACACCGCGGTGACGCGCGCCAAGGAGAGGATCCGGGTGGTCGGCTCGGAGCCGTCGGTGCGCGCCGCGGTCGACCGTCGGGCGATCCGGGCGTCGGGGCTGGCACAACGCCTGTATCGGGATCGCTACGCGGCGCCATTGCCTCCCGAGAAATGTTGACATGAACAACTGTTGAGGTTTTACGGTCGGTTTCATGCAGACCAATCCAACGCTGTGCAACGATCCCGAGCGATTGCGAGAAGCGCGCGAGGCCGTCGACGAGTTCGTCGCCGAACTGCAGGCGGGAATAGACAACGCCGACGCCCGGACCTACAACGCCCACTTCGCCGACGATGTGCTGTGGGGCAGCCCCTACGGTGAGACGGTCGTTGGGTTCGACACCCTGCATGCCATTCACCGGCGCTTGTTAGCCGAACGCGTCGCGGGTTCGTCGTCCCGTTACGAGGCGGTTCACATCGGTGCGCCGGCCCCCGACGTGGCGGTCGCCCACGTGCGCCGCGTGGCGCTCGACGAACAGGGCCGACCGATCCCGATCGACGACGCGTCGGCGTTCTCGGAGATGGCCCTCTACGTCCTGGTACGCCGCGATGGGCAGTGGTGGCTGGCGGCCGGGCAGAACACGATGCTCCACCCGAAACCGTAAAGCACGCGAATGCTATTTCGGCGCAACGGGAATCGCGGGACGAGACGCCAAGGTCAGCGCTCGTCACGTGGCTGTGGGGATGAGCACCGCAACGTCGCCATGCAGGTGCGCCAGCCCACTATCGAGGGTCGCCAACTGCCCGTTGCGGCTTCGCGCGAGCTGAGCAAGGTAGGCATCGGTCACCTGACGGTGACCCACGACACCCTCCATCTGGACCTCAGCGAAAGAGACACTGTCGGGCCAAAACTGGTGGCGGCTCGTCCGCTCGAGCGCGCCGACGACATCCCGCGCAGCCGCGGCGGGTTGGCCGGCCCGCAGCAGGAATCGAACAAGGCTTCCCTGGGTGACCGGGCACGTCGCAAAGGCTGCATCGGACGCCGATAGCCATTTCACGGCGGCGTCGTGATGGACATGCTCGGCGACAACCAGTGCGACGAGCACGTTCGCGTCGAGCAGCGCCGTCACTCCTCATCCTCCAACGACCGCACATCCTCGGAGGTCACCACCGTGCCAACGCTCACCAGAGGCAATCCCGTTCGTGGGTCTGTTGAGATGGCGGTGTTGCTGCCGGCGCCCAGGCCCCGCCGGATCACACCCCGGCAGCGTGGTTTCCGGGCGTCACGGTCGAGCCCGCGTCGCCCACCTCGTAGCGACAGGCGAGGCCGATCTCGATCCGGGCGACGGGCCTCGCGCGGCGACTCGTCGGCGCAGGCTGAACAAGCGCTCGCCATCGATCACAAAAGCGTTGGCAAACACGGTACCGTCACACCGGGTTGGCTCCACAGCCTCGCGGAAACGTCACAGCGGCGACCTGAAATCCCTGCCGCGGCGCGGTGCGACCCCGATTGACGGTTGAGTCTGTACGGTCAGTGGGTCTGAAATGCACGGCACCGCCCTCCGATCGGAGCACGCTGTACCGG
>NZ_JBOGDB010000120.1:0-18409 GCF_050701515.1 Mycobacterium sp.
CCCGAGTTCGTGGAGGCCAATATCCGCGCCCTCAAGGCGGGCCACGCCTTCGGCGAGACCGCGGAGATGTTCGCCGAGCACTACGGCGTCGAGGCGGCCGAGATGCCGCCCGGCACGTACCGGAGCATGACCGGCAACCGCGCGCTCGCGTGGGGGCTGCTCGCCGCCGCCGAGCGCACCAAGATCCCGGTGGTGTTCGGCGCCTATCCGATCACGCCCGCGAGCGACATCCTGCACGAGCTCGCGCTGCACAAGCGCTTCCGGGTGCGCACGTTGCAGGCCGAGGACGAGATCGCGGCGGCCACCGCGGCGATCGGCGCCTCCTTCGGCGGCTGCATCGGGGTCACCGCCTCCAGCGGCCCGGGCATCGCGCTCAAGGGCGAGGCCATCGGCCTGGCGGTCACCGCGGAGCTGCCGCTGGTGATCTTCGACATCCAGCGCGGGGGGCCGAGCACCGGCCTGCCCACCAAGACCGAGCAGGCCGACCTGATGCAGGCGCTCTACGGGCGCAACGGTGAATCGCCGGTGGCGGTGCTTTCACCGCGCTCACCGTCGGACTGCTTCGAGATCGCAATCGAGGCGGTCCGGATCGCGGTGACCTACCACACCCCGGTGATCATCCTGTCCGACGGCGCCATCGCCAACGGCTCTGAGCCGTGGAAGATCCCCGACGTCAGCAGCTACCCGGCGATCGACCATGCCTTCGCGAAGCCCGACGAGCCGTTCCAGCCCTACGCCCGCGACCCGGAAACCCTCGCCCGCCAGTTCGCGGTGCCGGGCACGCCGGGTCTGGAGCACCGGATCGGCGGCCTGGAGGCGGCCAACGGCTCGGGCAACATCTCCTACGAGCCGAAGAACCACGACCTCATGGTCCGGTTGCGCCGCGCCAAGATCGACGGCATCAAAGTGCCGGATCTCGAGGTCGACGACCCGACCGGCGATGCCGAACTGCTGATGGTCGGGTGGGGCAGCTCGTACGGCCCGATCGGCGAAGCATGCCGACGGGCCCGGCGTAAGGGCATCAAGGTGGCCCATGCACATCTGCGCCACCTCAATCCCTTCCCGGCCAATCTCTCCGACGTGCTGCGCAGCTACCCGAAGGTGGTGGCCCCGGAGATGAACCTTGGGCAGCTGGCACTGTTGTTGAGGGGCAAATTCCTGGTCGACGTGCAGTCGGTTACGAAGATGGAAGGCATGGCGTTCCTTGCCGACGAGGTGGAAGGCATCATCGATGCCGCCCTGGACGGAACGCTGAGCGAAAAGGAAAGCGACAAGGCCAAGTTCGCACGGTTGGCGGCGGCTACCGTCGAGACTGGCGTGGGAGTTAGCGCATGACTGACGTGATTGGGACGGCCCACCAAGACCTGGGCCTCACACCTGGTTTGTCCGGGGTGCCCACCACCGATCAACCGCAGAAGTCGAAGGATTTCACCAGCGACCAGGAGGTCCGTTGGTGCCCCGGATGCGGCGACTACGTCATCCTCAACACCATCCGTAACTTCCTGCCGGAACTCGGGTTGCGCCGCGAGAACATCGTCTTCGTCAGTGGCATCGGTTGCTCGAGCCGTTTCCCGTACTACCTGGAGACCTACGGCCTGCACTCGATCCACGGCCGCGCTCCTGCGATTGCCACCGGTCTCGCGGTCGCGCGGGAGGATCTTTCGGTGTGGGTCGTCACCGGGGACGGCGACGCGCTGTCGATCGGCGGTAACCACCTGATCCACGCGCTGCGACGCAACGTCAACATGACGATCCTGTTGTTCAACAACCGGATCTATGGGCTGACCAAGGGTCAGTATTCGCCGACCTCCGAGGTCGGCAAGGTCACCAAGTCCACGCCGATGGGCTCGCTGGACCACCCGTTCAACCCGGTGTCGCTGGCGCTGGGCGCCGAGGCATCATTCGTGGGCCGTGCCCTTGATTCGGATCGCAAGGGTTTGACCGAGGTGCTGCGGGCCGCGGCCGCCCATCGTGGCTCGGCACTGGTGGAAATCCTGCAGGACTGCCCGATCTTCAACGACGGCTCCTTCGACCTGCTGCGCAAAGAGGGCGCCGAGGAACGGGTGATCAACGTCCACCAAGGCGAACCGATCACGTTCGGTGCCGACGGCGCGTACTGCGTCGTGAAGTCCGGATTCGGCCTCGAGGTGGCCAAGACGGCCGACGTCTCGGTCGACGAGATCGTGGTGCACGACGCCCAGCTCGACGACCCGGCCTACGCGTACGCGCTGTCGCGGCTGTCGGAGCAGAACCTTGATCACACCGTGATGGGAATCTTCCGCCAGGTGCACCGGCCGACGTACGACGATGCCGCCCGCACCCAGGTCAGCTCGGCGATGGAAGCCACCGCCCACGACACGGCCGGCCTGCAATCCCTGCTGCGCGGTCGCGACACCTGGACCGTGGACTAGACGGGACCAACGTGCCCTCACAAACCCCGCTGGCAGCGGTGGTGCTGGCCGGCGGGGCTTCGCGGCGGATGGGCCGCGACAAGGCAACCTTGACGTTCACCGGCGCAGGCGGGCCGACCACGATGGTCGAGTACGTGGTATCGGTTGTCAGCCCGCGGTGTTTTCCGGTTTATGTGATCGCCGCCCCCGGCCAACCCCTTCCCGAGCTGCCCGCCGAGGTGCTGCGCGACGAGGTTCGCGGAGTTGGGCCGCTGCTGGCGACCGGCCGTGGCCTGCGGGCGGCGGCCGACGCCGGCCATGAACTGGCCTTCGTGTGTGCGGTGGACATGCCGTTCATCTCGACCGAACTCATCGACGAGCTGGCAGAACGCGCCTCCCGGCTGGGCGTGGATGTGGTGCTGCCCTGGGATGGCCGGGATCACTACCTGGCCGGGGTGTACCGGACCGCGCTGGCCGACCGCGCCGACGCGCTGGTGGCGGCGGGGGAGCGCAGCATGCGGGCGCTTGTCGACACCGTCGACACTCAACGCATCGTGATGGCCGCGCAGCGGTCCCTGACGAACGTGAACACCACCGCTGATCTGCCCTGAGCTGGGGGTAATTACTTAAGGTAATTGTTCTAGCAAAGTCACTTTCTGAATTTGGCCCGTTTTCTCACAAATTCTCCGTGCCTTTCGCCGTTATTCGCCGACAACAATTCTGCGATTAGTTGGCAATGTATTTGATTACCAAATCGGCCTGTCGGTGCGGGCGATCGGCATATACCCGTGAGATCCTTTAGCGCAGTGCGGGTTTCAGGCCGGTGCGTGACCATTTCTGGGGCCGCCTGGCGGAGTGTCTAGATCCGCTTCGGGCACGCCATCGCGCTCAACGGGAGAGCGGGTCGCCAACACCACCGAAACTGGTGCACACCGAAACGGCGATCACGGTGAGCGGGGCTGGGGCCCGCTGGGTACATGACGAGCACAATGCGAAACACATTGGTTTGGTGGGTGTTTCGAAGCCTGACTCAACTCGTCGCTTGAGACGGCGGGGAAGCCGTCGAGGTCAAGACAGGTAGGACGTCGACCCAAATAGCCTTCGCCGCACCGGCTTTCATCAGAGATGGTGATATGGGGGCCAGCGAACCGATCGTGGCCAAGGGCCGCCAAATCGCCGGCTCGATGCTTGGCGGCCGATCTTGCCCCAAATCGGGGCTCCGCCAAGGGGAACCGCCGTGTCCCAGCTCACAATTTGGCCGTGATTTGACTCACGTAAGCGATCCGCTTACCTGCGCATTGCGCGCCGGCAACTCGCCGTAGTGACCTGCACCGACGATTGACGGACTCGGTCGTGATCTGACCGTGATCCAACCGCGACACGTTCTTCACCCGATATGACTTTGCGCGAATCGGTTTGTACGGTCCAGCACGGCTCCAAAAGGAGCAAATAATTTCAAACCCACGAACCTGCGTGTGAGTGGGGCCGCGGAAGGCGGGTTCGCCTTCGGTGGCCGCCGGGCGTGCTGCCCGGTGAGGCTCCTCTTGCCTCCCATGTCGTGCCTGACCGAGACGGCACGGCCCAAGTCTCTGGCCTGTACAGGCAGCTGCGCCCGCGTCAGCGGGCGTTGTTGGCGCGCGCTTGGCGAAAGGAACGAAGTGAAGAACATCCGCAAGACGTTCGGTCTGGCCACCATCGCCGGGGCGCTCGCTGTGGCACCGATGGCGCTGGCAACCGGCACCGCGAGTGCGGACAGCGGCGTGGACTGGGACGCCATCGCCGCGTGCGAGTCCGGTGGCAACTGGTCAATCAACACGGGTAACGGCTACTACGGCGGCCTGCAGTTCACCATGGGCACCTGGCGTGCCAATGGCGGCTCGGGCTCGCCGCATAACGCCAGCCGCGCGGAGCAGATCCGGGTGGCCGAGAACGTGCTGCAGTCGCAGGGCATCGGCGCCTGGCCGAGCTGCGGCGGGGGCGGTTAAAACCCAGCTCTGGGAACACTTGGATGGTGCCGGGTCCGAAAGGGCCCGGCACCTTCTTTTTACTCATCTGCCCCATTTTGCACATCTGGCGCTTCTTACTCATTTGTCCCATCGCTAGCTGGGGTCTATTGCGTATCGATAACGTACTTGCACCTCCCTTGTAACGCCTGACACTCCTCACCCGAAAGACCCATTAGTTGCAAGGTCGGGGAAGGACCAAGTGATGAAGATTCGCCAGTCAGCCATCCGGACGGGCAAGAAGGCAGCCTGGGTCACCGCAATCACCGGGGCGCTTGCCGTCGTCCCGATGGCCATGTCAACAGCCAGCGCGCACGCCGACAGCGTGGACTGGGACGCCATCGCCCAGTGCGAGTCCGGCGGCAACTGGTCGACGAACACCGGCAACGGCCAGTACGGCGGCCTGCAGTTCAAGCCCACGACCTGGGCGGCCAACGGCGGGGTGGGATCCCCGGCGATGGCGTCCAGGGCGGAGCAGATCCGGGTCGCCGAGAACGTGCTGCGGACGCAGGGCATCGGCGCCTGGCCGACGTGCGGTGCCAACGCGGGCGGCCCGGCGCTGTGGCGCACGCCCAGCTCGCTGACGGGCTGCCAGGTGGTGCGGGGCGGCAGCGTGCTCGGGCTTGTCGATCTGCGACAGCTGTGCTCGACATTCCTCAGCCCGTTCGGCTTAGGCTGAGACGCTCGCCGGCACGGCGAACGCCGACCGCGACGCCACCGACGCCAGATGCCGCGTCACCATCGCCTCCGGCATCAACACCGAGGCGCGGCTCAACGCGGCACTCAGGAAGCCCGGCCGCAGGTTCAGGATCTTGCCGATCAACGCGGACTCGCGTACCAGGGCCCGCACCCGCGGCCTGCGGAACTTCGCGAATCGCGCGAACGCCGCCGCCAGGTCGTCGGTCTGGTCGATGAAGGCGGCCAGGATCGCGGCGTCCTCCAGTCCTTGGCAGCCGCCCTGGCCCAAATGCGGGCGCATCGCGTGGGCGGCGTCGCCGACCAGAACCATCGGGCCGCTCGACCAGTGCCGCGCCTGGTCGCGGTCGTAGAGGTCGTTGTGCAGGACGATCTCGGGTTTCGTCGCCGCCAGCAGCGCCGGTATCGGGTCGGCCCAGGACGCGAACTTTTTCTGCAGGTATGTGAGCTCACCCTCGGGCGCTACCCGTCCCTCCGGGGCGCGCTCGGTGGCGAACCAGTACGTCCGATCCGGACCCAGCGGAACGTGCCCGAATTCGATGCCGGGACCCAGGGTCTCCCCGGACAGGTCGGGATCGAGCGCGAAGTCGGCCACACCCCGCCAGGCTGTATAGCCGACGTAGCGATCGCGCAGTTGGCCGTTGAGGTTGCGGGCCACCACCGAGCGCGTGCCGTCCGCGCCGACCACCGCGGCCGCCTCGCGCGTCGTCGAGTCCGAGAGCGTGATCCGCACGCCGTTCGCGGTCAGGCCGAGTTCGGTGGCCGCCACCCCGCTCTGCAGGGTGCCGCTCGACAGGGCGCCGGACAGCACGGTCGTCAAGTCGGATCGGCGCACCACCACAAGGGGTTCGCCGAGCGCCTTGACGATTCGCTCCGCCGACGGATGACGCAACCAGGTGCCGTCATGCCAGCGCAGCGCCCCGGCGGTGACCCGGCCACCGGCCCCGCGCACGGCATCGCCGAGACCAATCTCGTCGAGTGCGGCCAGCGCGTTGGGCCAAATGCTGATACCCGCGCCGCTCGATGTGTCCAAACGTTCCTCGATGACCGTGACGTCGTGACCGCGTCGCTGCAGCGCGACCGCCGTCGCCAAACCCGCGATGCCCGCCCCGATTACAACGATCTGTTGCTGCGTCACCCGTCGAAACTAGCGTGCACGCTCCGGTAGCGTCGCTTCCCATGAGCGCCGCGCAGCGGGAGTTCGACATCGTCCTGTACGGCGCGACCGGTTTTGTCGGGAAACTGACCGCTGACTACCTGGCCAAGGCAGGCGGCGACGCGCACATCGCGCTGGCCGGCCGGTCCCAGGACAAGCTGCTCGCGGTCCGGGAGTCCTTGGCCGACAAGGCGCGGTCCTGGCCGCTGATCGAAGCCGACGCTTCGCGGCCGTCGACGCTGGACGAGATGGCGTCCCGGGCTCAGGTGGTGGTGACCACGGTCGGGCCCTATACCCACTATGGGATGCCGCTTGTCGCCGCGTGCGCAGAGGCCGGAACCGATTACGCGGACCTCACCGGTGAGGCGATGTTCGTCCGCAACAGCATCGACCTGTGCCACAAGCAGGCCATCGACACCGGTGCCCGCATCGTGCACGGTTGCGGATTCGATTCCATCCCTTCGGATCTCAGCGTCTACGCGCTGTACCGCCGGGCGATCGAAGATAATGCCGGCGAACTGGGCGACACCAATCTCGTGGTGCGTTCGATGGCCGGCGGATTCTCCGGCGGCACCATCGCCTCGATGATGGAAGTCATGCGCGCGATGTCCAGCGACCCCGAGGTGCGGCGCCTGCTCGAATACCCGTACACCTTGACCCCGGACCGCGGAGCCGAACCCGAACTCGGTCCGCAGCCGGACATGCCGTGGCGGCGCGGCGGGCAGATCGCACCGGAGCTGGGCCGGGTTTGGACTTCCGGGTTCGTCATGGCGCCCTACAACACCCGGATCGTCAGGCGCAGCAACGCATTACAAGATTGGGCCTATGGCAGGCGGTTCCGGTACGCAGAGGGCCTGAGCCTCGGATCGTCGATCGCCGCGCCCGTCGCATCGGCCATGGCGGCCGGGGTGAGCAGCGCAGTCGTCAGGCTGGGCAGCCGCTACTTCGACAGGGTGCCACGCAAACTCGTCGAACGCATCGCGCCGAAGCCCGGTACCGGCCCGAGCGAACGGGTCCGCGAGAAGGGCCACTACCGGGTCGAGACGTACACCACCACCACAATCGGCGCCCGCTACCTGGCCGCCATGTCGCAGCGGGGTGACCCCGCATACAAGGCGACATCGGTGCTGCTCGGCGAAAGCGGGTTGGCGCTCGCGTTGGACCGCGACCGGCTGTCTGACCTGCGCGGCGTGCTGACCCCGGCGGCCGCGATGGGCGACGCGTTGCTCGCCCGATTCCCCGCTGCCGGTGTGTCATTGGAGACCTCCCGGCTGAATTGATCTGCGCGGCGCAGAACACCTGTCAACCAAGATCAATTGGGCTAGTGTCGTCTTCGACATGCGATAACCAGCAATGAAGGTGGATACGACAATGGCAGGTCTTGACGATCTCTTCGCACAGATCCCGGTGGCGGAAATCGCGAGCAAAGTTGGTGCGGACCAAGGCGAGGTAAACAATGCCATCAAGACGCTGGTCCCGGCACTCGTCGGAGGGCTGGCGCAGAACGTCCAGGCTGACGACATCGACTCGAGCGAGCTCGAGTCCACCGTCGCCGAGCAAGGCACAAGCGGCCTGCTCGACGGCGGGGTCAACGTCGACCAGGTCGATGCAAACCAGGGCGACCAGTTCGTCGCGAAAATCTTCGGCGGCAACGACAGCAACGCCGTCGCCTCCGCCCTGGCCGGCACGGGCGCCGGTGGTGGTGATCTGATCAAGAAACTGCTGCCCATCCTGGCGCCGATCGTGCTCGCCTACATCGGCAAGCAGCTCACCAAGGGCTCGGGGCAGGCTCCCGCCGAGGCACAGGCGCAGTCGGCCGGCGGTGGCGGCCTCGGCGACGTGCTCGGCAGCATCCTCGGTGGCGCCGGCGGTGGCGGCGCCGGAAGCAACCCGCTCGGCAGCATCCTGGGCAGCGTGCTCGGCGGCCAACAGGGCGGTGCGCTCGGCAACATTCTCGGTGGCCTGCTCGGCGGCAAGAAGTAGGCACCCCGGCCGAGCCGGCAAGGCTGTCCGGCGGCTGGCCCGCCGCACTTCCTAGAATGTTGCGGTGACCGCCAGTTCGAGGCCAGATGCGGACGCCCTACCCAAATCATGGGATCCGGGCGCGGTAGAAAGCGAGCTCTACCAGGGCTGGGTGGACGCCGGGTACTTCGAGGCGGATCCGGCGAGCGACAACGAGCCGTACTCGATTGTGCTGCCACCGCCGAACGTCACCGGCAGTCTGCATATGGGTCACGCGCTGGACCACACGCTGATGGACGCCCTGACCCGGCGCAAGCGGATGCAGGGCTACGAGGTGCTGTGGCTGCCCGGCATGGACCACGCCGGCATCGCCACCCAGTCGGTGGTGGAAAAGCAGTTGGCGGTCGACGGGAAGACCAAGGAAGACTTCGGCCGCGAGTTGTTCATCGACAAGGTCTGGGACTGGAAGCACGACTCGGGCGGGACCATCGGTGATCAGATGCGCCGGCTCGGCGACGGCGTGGACTGGAGCCGCGACCGGTTCACCATGGACGAGGGTCTGTCCCGCGCGGTGCGCACGATCTTCAAGCGGCTCTACGACGCGGGGCTGATCTATCAGGCCGAGCGGCTGGTGAACTGGTCACCGGTGCTACAGACGGCGATCTCGGACCTCGAGGTCTCCTACGTGGACGTTGAGGGCGAGTTGGTGTCGTTCCGGTACGGCTCGCTCGACGATGCCGAACCACACGTTGTGGTGGCCACCACCCGCGTCGAGACCATGCTCGGCGACACCGCGATCGCGGTGCATCCCGACGACGACCGTTATCGGCACCTGGTCGGTAAGACATTGCCGCATCCGTTCGTCGACCGCGAATTGCTCGTCGTCGCCGACGCGCACGTGGATCCCGAATTCGGCACCGGCGCAGTCAAAGTCACACCGGCACACGATCCCAACGACTTCGAGATCGGCCTGCGGCACAAGCTGCCGATGCCGTCCATCATGGACACCAAGGCCAGGATCGTCGACACCGGAACCGAATTCGACGGGATGGACCGCCTCGACGCCCGCGTCGCGGTGCGCGAAGCACTGACCGCCCGGGGCCGGGTTGTCGAGGAGAAGCGACCATATCTGCACAGCGTCGGCCATTCCGATCGCAGCGGCGAAGCCATTGAGCCGCGGCTGTCGCTGCAGTGGTGGGTGAAGGTCGAGTCGTTGGCCAAGGACGCGGGCGACGCGGTCCGCAATGGCGACACCGTTATCCACCCGCCCAGCCTGGAACCGCGCTTCTTCGACTGGGTCGACCACATGCACGACTGGTGCATCTCCCGGCAGCTCTGGTGGGGCCACCGCATTCCGATCTGGCACGGCCCCAACGGCGAGACCGTCTGTATCGGTCCTGACGAAACCCCGCCCGAGGGGTGGGAACAGGACCCCGACGTGCTGGACACCTGGTTCTCCTCGGCGCTGTGGCCGTTCTCCACCATGGGCTGGCCCGAACACACCCCCGAGCTCGCCAAGTTCTATCCCACCAGCGTCTTGGTCACCGGATACGACATCCTGTTCTTCTGGGTGGCCCGGATGATGATGTTCGGCGTGTTCGTCTCCGGCGACCCTGCAATCACGCTGGATGGACAACGCGGGCGGCAGATGCCGTTCCGGAATGTCTTCCTGCACGGGCTCATTCGCGATGAGTTTGGCCGCAAGATGAGCAAGTCCCGCGGCAACGGCATCGATCCCCTGGATTGGGTGGAGAAGTTCGGCGCGGACGCGTTGCGGTTCACCCTGGCCCGCGGTGCCAGCCCGGGCGGCGACCTGTCCATCGGTGAGGACCATGCCCGGGCGTCCCGCAACTTCGCCACCAAGCTGTTCAACGCCACGCGCTTCGCGCTGATGAATGGAGCAGCTCCAGCACCGCTACCGGATGTCACAGAGCTCACCGACGCCGACCGCTGGATTCTGGGACGCGCCGAAGAGGTCCGCGCCGAGGTTGATTCGGCCTTCGATGGCTACGAATTCAGCCGCGCCTGCGAGTCGCTGTACCACTTCGCGTGGGACGAGTTCTGCGACTGGTATGTCGAGCTGGCGAAGGTACAGCTGGCGGAGGGGGTTTCGCACACCACGGCCGTGCTGGCCGCGGTGCTCGATACCCTGCTCAAGTTGCTGCATCCCGTGATGCCGTTCGTCACCGAAGCCCTCTGGAAGGCGTTGACCGGCGAAAGGTCCCTTGTCATCTCCGAGTGGCCGAAGCCTTCCGGATACTCGGTGGATTCGGTTGCAGCGCAACGCATCACAGACATGCAGAAGTTGGTCACCGAGGTGCGGCGGTTCCGCAGCGATCAGGGTCTGGCCGATCGGCAGAAGGTGCCGGCCAGGCTGACCGACATCGCCGCGGCCGACCTGGACTCGCAGATTCCGGCGGTGACTTCTCTGGCGTGGCTGACACCCGCCTCCGACGGCTTCACTACATCGGCCTCGCTGGAGGTCCGGTTGACCCGCGGCACCGTCATTGTCGAGCTGGACACCTCGGGCACCGTCGACGTGAACGCCGAGCGGCGCCGTCTGGAGAAGGATCTGGCGGCCGCGGAAAAGGAACTGACCGGCACCACGGGCAAGCTTGGCAACGACGCGTTCCTGGCCAAGGCGCCGGCCGACGTGGTGGACAAAATCCGCGCCCGCCGGCAACTCGCAAGCGAAGAGGTTGACCGGATCAGGGCGAGGCTGGCCGACCTGAGATGACTGAGCCCGTCCCCACCCCGGACGAGATCGCGTCGCTGCTGCAGGTCGAACACCTGCTGGACCAGCGCTGGCCGGAGACCAAGCTCGAGCCGAGCACGGCCCGCATCTCCGCGCTGATGGAATTGCTCGGCTCGCCGCAGCGCGGCTATCCGTCCATCCATATCGCCGGGACCAATGGCAAGACGTCGGTGGCCCGCATGGTCGATGTGCTGCTGACCGCGCTGCACCGTCGCACCGGCCGCACCACCAGCCCGCATCTACAGTCCGCGGTGGAGCGCATCGCCATCGACAGCAAGGCGATCACTCCCGCGCAGTACGTCGCGACGTACCAAGAGATCGAACCGTTCGTGCAACTGGTGGACAAGCAGTCCGAAGCCACCGGCGGACCGGCGATGAGCAAGTTCGAGGTGGTGACCGCGATGGCGTTCGCGGCGTTCGCCGACGCGCCCATCGACATCGCCGTTGTGGAGGTCGGCATGGGCGGCCGGTGGGACGCCACCAACGTGGTCGACGCGCCGGTCGTCGTCATCACGCCGATCGGTATCGACCACACCGCGTATCTCGGCACCGAAATCGCCGACATCGCCGCCGAGAAGGCCGGGATCATCCGCAGGCAGGACGAGGACCCTGTGCCGTCAGGCACAGACCTGAGCACCGTCGCGGTGATCGGGCGGCAGGTACCCGAGGCGATGGAAGTGCTGATGGCCGAATCGGTGCGCGCCGACGCCGCGGTGGCCCGGGAGGACTCCGAGTTCGCGGTGCTGAGCCGGCAGGTGGCCATCGGCGGCCAGATGCTCGAGCTGCAGGGTCTGGGCGGGGTGTACTCCGACATCTTCCTGCCGCTGCGCGGCGAACATCAGGCCCACAACGCCGCGGTCGCGCTGGCGGCCGTCGAGGCCTTCTTCGGCGCCGGTGCGCAACGACAACTCGACGTCGATGCGGTGCGGACCGGGTTCGCCGCGGTGACCAGCCCCGGGCGGCTTGAACGCATGCGCAGCGCCCCAACGGTTTTCATCGATGCTGCGCACAATCCGGCCGGTGCCGCCGCGCTGGCGCAGACGCTGGCGGAAGAGTTCGAATTCCGGTTCCTGGTCGGCGTCATCTCGGTGATGGCCGAGAAGGACGTCGACGGCATACTGGCCGCGTTGGAGCCGGTGTTCGATCAGTTGGTTGTGACACATAACGGCTCGCCGCGCGCCCTCGACGTGGAAACCCTGGCACTGCGCGCGGAGGAGCGGTTCGGGCCGGAGCGGGTCATCGGTGCGGCCACGCTGCCCGACGCCATCGAGTCCGCGACCGCGCTCGTCGAAGAGTCCGGCTACGAAGGCGAAGCGTTTTCCGGCGGCGGCATGGTGATCACCGGATCGGTCGTCACCGCCGGCGCGGCGCGCACCCTGTTCGGGCGGGACCCCGAATGAGCGACCGACCCGCAACCGGCGCAGCCCCCGACCCGTGGAAGAGCTTCCGCGGGGTGATGGCGGGCACGTTGATCCTGGAAGCCATCGTGGTGCTGCTCGCCCTGCCGGTGGTATCGGTTTCCCACGGCGGGCTGACGGCGGTCAGCGGCACGTATCTGATCGGATTCGCCGTCGTGCTGGTGCTGCTGGCCGGTGTGCAGGGCCGGCCGTGGGCGATCTGGGTGAACCTGGCCATCCAGCTGGTGCTGATCGCCGGCTGGGCCGTGCACGGGGCCGTCGGCTTCATCGGGGTGATCTTCGCCGGCGTTTGGCTGCTCATCCTCTATCTGCGCAGCGAGGTCAAGCGCCGGGAGGAGCGAGGCCTGCTGCCCGGGCAACAGCCCCCGCCCGACTAGGCTGTGCGCCGTGACGACGGAGCGGACCCTGGTGTTGATCAAGCCCGACGGCGTCAAGCGCCGCCTGGTCGGCGAGATCGTCGGCCGGATCGAGGGCAAGGGCCTGACCATCGCGTCCCTCGAGCTGCGCAACGTCAGCGATGAGCTGGCCCGCAAGCACTACGCCGAGCACGACGGCAAGCCATTCTTCGACTCGCTGCTGGAATTCATCACCTCGGGACCGGTGGTAGCCGCGATTGTCGAGGGTCCTCGCGCCGTCGCCGCGTTTCGCCAGATCGCCGGCGCCACCGACCCGGTGGAGAAGGCCGCGCCCGGCTCAATCCGCGGTGACCTGGCACTTTTCACCCAGGACAACCTGGTCCACGGCTCCGATTCACCGGAGTCGGCCGTCCGCGAAATCGAGCTCTGGTTCCCCGGCCATTAGCGCGGCGAAGCGGCCGGTCCGCCGTTGTCGGGCGATGTGGGATACTGAACCTTGGGTGGACGGCTTACACCAGGGCCGGACGCCCGAATGAAGACTTAGACGAGCGCGACCATCGCTCACCGGCGGTGCGGCGCCGACCGTCCCAGCCATCATTCAGCCAGGCACCGGGTGGGTTCCCAGCGAACCGCTCGGGGCGAGACCATAACAAGCTCGGGTGGAATTGCCCGGGCCCATAGCGGAAGCCCTCGCGTGGCCGCGTCGACACGACGCGCCCGGGGGCTTGAGGAGAATACGTGGCCGACGATGCCCCTACACAAGACCTATCGGAAGAGACTCAGCCCGGACAGGACCAGCCAGACCGGCTGAGCGTTCTCGCGGAGAGTCCCGACCTTCCGGACGACGGCGGTAAATCGCCGGCCGATGGCGTGGACGGCTCCGAACCGGAGTCCCCGTTGACCCCGGAGACCGCCTCGCAAACCGGCACCGAGCCCACCGAGTACATGCCGCTGTTCGTCGCGCCGCAGCCGGTCGAGACCGATTCCGACTCGGCGGACGACTACGACGACACCGACGACGGCCCCGACTCCGACGAGGATCAGGCCGATCGTCCCGGCCGTCGCCGCCGGCGTGGCCGCCGAGGCCGCGGTCGCGGTCGGGGTGATCAGGGCGGTGACGACTCCGGCGATGGCGACTCCGACGACGGCCAGACCGACGACTCCGGCGACGAGTCCGACGAGGACAGCGGCGATGACGAGACGGGTGGCGGCGAGGTTGCCAGCCGGCGCCGCCGCCGTCGCCGCCGGCGCAAGTCCGGCGGGGGGGACGACAACGACGGTTCGCCTGACGACCCGCCCAACACCGTCGTGCACGAACGGGCGGGGCGCAGCACAAAGGACACCGGCGAGATCCAGGGCATCAGCGGCTCGACCCGGCTGGAGGCCAAGCGCCAGCGCCGCCGCGACGGCCGTGACGCCGGACGGCGCCGCCCGCCGATCCTGAGCGAGGCCGAGTTCCTGGCCCGCCGCGAGGCCGTCGATCGGGTGATGGTGGTGCGGGACAAGGTCCGCACCGAGCCGCCGCACGAGGGTGCCCGCTACACCCAGATCGCCGTCCTCGAGGACGGCGTCGTCGTTGAACACTTCGTGACATCGGCGGCTTCGGCATCCTTGGTGGGCAACATCTATCTGGGCATCGTGCAGAACGTGCTGCCGTCCATGGAGGCGGCGTTCGTCGACATCGGCCGCGGCCGCAACGGAGTCCTCTACGCCGGCGAGGTGAACTGGGAAGCCGCCGGCCTCGGTGGCGCCAACCGGAAGATCGAGCAGGCCCTCAAGCCCGGCGACTACGTGGTGGTCCAGGTCAGCAAGGATCCGGTTGGGCACAAGGGTGCGCGGTTGACCACGCAGGTGTCGCTCGCCGGCCGCTACCTGGTCTACGTTCCCGGTGCGTCGTCCACCGGCATCAGCCGCAAGCTGCCCGACACCGAACGGCAACGCCTCAAAGAGATTCTGCGCGAGGTGGTTCCAGCCGATGCGGGTGTGATCATCCGTACCGCGTCGGAAGGCGTCAAGGAATCCGACATCCGCGCCGACGTGAGCCGGCTGCAGGAACGCTGGGGCCAGATCGAGTCGAAGGCCACCGACACCAAGAAGAAGGCGGCCGGCGCGGCGGTGCCACTCTACGAAGAGCCCGACGTGTTGGTGAAGGTCATCCGCGATCTGTTCAACGAGGACTTCTCCGGCCTCATTGTGTCCGGCGACGAAGCCTGGAACACGATCAATGAGTACGTCAATTCCGTTGCGCCGGACCTTGTTCCGCGGTTGACGAAATACGAGCCGGCCAGCAGTGACGGGCCTGACGTGTTTGCAGTGCACCGCATTGACGAGCAGCTGACCAAGGCGATGGACCGCAAGGTGTGGCTGCCGTCGGGCGGCACCGTGGTCATCGACCGCACCGAGGCGATGACAGTCGTCGACGTCAACACCGGCAAGTTCACCGGGTCTGGCGGCAACCTGGAGCAGACCGTCACCCGCAACAACTTGGAGGCCGCCGAGGAGATCGTGCGGCAGCTGCGGCTGCGCGATATAGGCGGCATCGTCGTCATCGACTTCATCGACATGGTGCTCGAGTCGAACCGCGATCTGGTGCTGCGCCGACTGACCGAGGCGCTGGCCCGCGACCGCACCCGGCACCAGGTGTCGGAGGTGACATCGCTCGGGCTGGTGCAGTTGACCCGAAAGCGGTTGGGAACCGGCCTGATCGAGGCGTTCTCCACGCCGTGTCCGAACTGCGCGGGCCGCGGGATTCTGGTGCACACCGATCCGGTGGACTCCGCACCCGCGAGCGGCCGGAAGTCCGACTCCGGGCGCCGCGGCAAGCGCTCCAAGAAGGGCCGTTCCGACGATGTCACGGTGGCGAAGGTGCCCGCGCACGCGCCCGGCGAGCACCCGATGTTCAAGGCGATGGCCGCCGCCAACGACCGCCACGACGATGCCGAGGCGGGCGAGGACGAGGACAAGAAGGCCGTCGAGGGGGTCGCCGAGGTCGACCCCGAGGCCATCAAGGAAGCCGTCGTCGACGCGGCCGAGGAAGAGCTCGAAGACGACGACCTCGAGGACACCGACGAGGACTACGACGACGACTCCGACGAGGACGAGGACGACGACGAGATCGACGTCGACCTGGACGAGGATGACGAAGACGACGATCTCGACGACGACATCGAGGTGATCGACGACTCGGACGAGTCCGACGACGACGACGACGACGAGGATGACGACGAGGACGACGAGGACTCCGACGCCGAGGACGAATCCGACTTCGACGTGTCCGACGACGACCGCGACGGACAACCTGCGGCGAGCGTTTCCGGCGGGCGGTCTCGTCGACGCGCCGCCGCACGACCGGCGGGCCCACCGGTCCACGAGGATTAGGCCGTGTCGTTCAGCGACGAGGAGATCGCCTACCTGCGGTCCCAGCCGCTGGCCCGGCTGGCGACCGTCAACGACGGCGGTCAACCCGACGTCGCGCCGGTGGCGTTTGAGTTCGACGGCGAGCACTTCTGGGTCGGGGGCGTGGGCCCCGACGTGGCCGGTACCCGCAAGCTTCGCAACATCGGCGCGGGTCGCTCCAAGGTGTCGCTGGTGATCGACGACCTGGTGTCGCTGGAGCCCTTCGTCGCGCGGGCGCTGCGGGTGTACGGCGACGCCGAACCGCAGATCGAGCGGGTCGGCATGATGGGTCCGGGCCTCTACAGTCGCATCACCCCGCGGGTGTCGTGGAGCTGGAATCTGGCAGGTGAGCCCGCGGGCGAACAGTGGTACCCGGCGAAACGGACCGTGCATAAGCCGTGACCTGCGGTGATTTGACCCTCTAGCCGCGCCTAAAGTAACCTTGAGCAGTTGTCGCCAGGCCCTGCCGGCGGCAGTCGGAGAACCCAGACACGCGCAGCCACCAGTAGCGCGCTGTCAAGAAACGACGTAGGAGTGTCAGCACGATGGCGACGTACGCAATCGTCAAGACCGGCGGCAAGCAGTACAAGGTCGCCGTCGGAGACGTGCTCAAGGTCGAAAAACTCGACTCCGACCCAGGCTCCAAGGTCTCGCTGCCCGTCGCCCTGGTCGTGGACGGCGCGAAGGTCACCAGCGACGCCAACGCCCTGGCGAAGCTCGCGGTGACCGGTGAGGTGCTCGAGCACACCAAGGGACCCAAGATCCGCATTCACAAGTTCAAGCACAAGACCGGCTACCACAAGCGGCAGGGTCATCGTCAACAGCTGACCGTGCTGAAGGTCACCGGAATCAAGTAGGGAGCGAACGGATGGCACACAAGAAGGGCGCTTCCAGCTCACGCAACGGCCGGGACTCCGCCGCCCAGCGGCTGGGCGTCAAGCGGTTCGGCGGCCAGATCGTCAAGGCCGGCGAGATCATCGTCCGGCAGCGCGGCACGCACTTTCACCCCGGCGTCAACGTGGGCCGTGGCGGCGACGACACCCTGTTCGCCAAGGCTCCCGGCGCCGTCGAGTTCGGCGAAAAACGTGGACGCAAGACGGTCAGCATCGTCCGCGTCGCGCGTCCGGAGGCCTAGTAGCTCGAGGAAATCCGATGCCCCGGTTTGTCGACCGCGTCGTCATCCACGCGCGGGCGGGCAACGGCGGTAACGGTTGTGCCTCGGTCCATCGCGAGAAGTTCAAGCCGCTCGGCGGACCCGACGGCGGCAACGGCGGCCGCGGCGGCAGCGTCGTGCTCGTCGTCGACCCACAGGTGCACACTCTGCTCGATTTCCACTTCCACCCGCACATCGTCGCGCCGTCGGGCAAGCAGGGCGCCGGCAACAACCGGGACGGAGCCGCCGGCGGCGATCTGGAACTGAAGGTGCCCGACGGCACCGTCGTGCTCGACGAAAACGGCAGGATGCTCGCTGACCTGGTCGGCGCCGGCACCCGTTTCGAGGCCGCCGCGGGTGGACGTGGGGGACTCGGCAACGCGGCGCTGGCTTCGCGTGCCCGCAAGGCGCCCGGGTTCGCCCTGCTCGGCGAGAAGGGTCAGGCACGGGATCTGACGCTGGAGCTCAAGACCGTCGCCGATGTGGGCCTGATCGGGTTCCCGTCGGCGGGCAAGTCTTCACTGGTGTCGGCGATTTCGGCGGCCAAGCCGAAGATCGCCGACTACCCGTTCACCACGTTGGCGCCGAACATGGGCGTGGTGGCGGCGGGAGAACACACATTCACGGTCGCCGACGTGCCCGGGCTGATCCCCGGCGCGTCCGACGGCCGTGGTCTCGGCCTGGACTTCCTGCGCCACATCGAGCGGTGCGCGGTGCTGGTGCATGTGGTCGACTGCGCCACCCTCGAGCCGGGCCGCGATCCGATTTCCGACATCGATGCGCTGGAGGCAGAGCTGGCCGCCTACACACCCACGCTGCAGGGTGATACGACACTGGGTGACTTGGCCGAGCGGCCGCGGGCGGTGGTGCTCAACAAGATCGACGTGCCCGAGGCGCGTGAACTGGCCGATTTCGTCCGCGAAGAGGTTGAGCGGCGGTACGGCCGGCCGGTGTTCGAAGTTTCTACCGTCAGCCGGGAAGGGTTGCGGCCGTTTATCTTCGCCCTGTGGGACATGGTGTCAGCGTATGAGGCGTCGCAGCCGGAGATTGTGCCGCGGCGCCCGGTGATCCGGCCGATTCCGGTGGATGAGAGCGGCTTCACCATCGAACCCGACGGCCGGGGC
>NZ_JBOGDB010000121.1:0-16845 GCF_050701515.1 Mycobacterium sp.
GGGGACTGATCGCTCACCCGATGGCCGGCTTCAACGCCGACGGTGCCCGCGACGTGTTCGGCATTCCGCCCGGTGTGCGGCCGGTTGCCGTTGTGGCCATCGGTTCCCTGGGCGACTACGACACCGCACCGCCGGAGATCCTGGAACGCGACGCACAGGGACGCCAACGGCTGCCACTGGCGGAAGTGGTGTTCGCCGGCGGCTGGGGCCAGCCCTTTCAGCCGTAAAGCGAGCTTGATAGAGTGTTCGACGTGCAGCGGGTGCTCCTTCTCGGCAGCCGCGACGGGGTCTGATCCAGGCCGGCTTCCCGTCGCGGGTGTTCGCGATGCGCCGGTCGTATTCCTTTGAGACTGGAAAGCAGCCCCATGACTCCCACCGATCCTCGCGTCGAAGTAACCGACGCCGCCGATGCCTTCGTATCGGCGCGCACTATCAAGACCCCGTCCGGCGCCCCCCGTCCCGGCCAGCCGGCGTGGAACACCCAACGCGGCACCTCGATGCCGATATCGCGCTACCGGCCGTTCGCTGAAGAAGTCGAACCGATCGAGCTGCCCGACCGCACCTGGCCCGACCGGGTCGCCACCAAGGCGCCGATGTGGTGTGGGGTGGACCTGCGCGACGGCAACCAGGCACTCATCGACCCGATGAGCCCGGCCCGCAAACGGCGCATGTTCGACTTGCTGGTCCGCATGGGCTACAAGGAGATTGAGGTCGGATTCCCGTCCGCCAGCCAGACCGATTTCGACTTCGTCCGCGACATCATCACTGAGGGTGCGATCCCCGAAGACGTCACCATCCAGGTGTTGACGCAGTGCCGGCCGGAGCTCATCGAGCGCACCTTCGAGGCCTGCGAGGGCGCGCCCCGGGCGATCGTGCACTTCTACAGTTCGACGTCGATCCTGCAGCGGCGCGTGGTGTTCCGCGGGGACCGCGAATCGGTGAAGTCGATCGCCACCGACGGGGCGCGCAAGTGCGTCGAGGAGGCCGGGAAATACCCCGGCACGGTGTGGCGGTTCGAGTATTCACCGGAGTCCTACACCGGCACCGAGCTGCAGTACGCCAAGCAGGTGTGTGACGCGGTCGGCGACATCATCCAGCCGACGCCGGCCAACCCGATCATCTTCAACCTGCCGGCCACCGTCGAGATGGCAACCCCGAACGTCTACGCCGACTCTATCGAGTGGATGCACCGCAACCTGGCCCGCCGCGACAGCGTCATTCTGAGCCTGCACCCGCACAACGACCGCGGAACCGCCGTCGCCGCAGCCGAGTTGGGCCATCAGGCCGGTGCCGACCGGATCGAGGGCTGCCTGTTCGGCAACGGCGAACGCACCGGCAACGTGTGCATCGTGACGCTGGGCCTGAATCTGTTCAGCCGCGGCATCGACCCGCAGATCGACTTCTCCAACATCGACGAGATCCGGCGCACCGTCGAGTACTGCAACCAACTGCCAGTGCCCGAACGTCACCCGTATGGCGGCGATCTGGTGTATACCGCCTTCTCCGGGAGCCACCAGGACGCCATCAACAAGGGCCTGGACGCGATGAAGGTGTCAGCCGACCAAGAGGGCCGAGACGAGGCCGACCTTATTTGGCAAGTGCCGTATCTGCCGATCGACCCCAAGGACGTCGGCCGCACCTATGAGGCCGTCATCCGGGTGAACTCGCAATCCGGCAAGGGCGGCGTGGCCTACATCATGAAGGCCGATCACGGGCTGGCGTTGCCGCGCCGGCTGCAGATCGAGTTCTCACAGGCGATCCAGAAGATCACCGAGGGCGAGGGCGGCGAGGTGTCGTCCAAGGAGATGTGGGACGTCTTCGCCGAGGAGTACCTGATGCCGGTGCGGCCGCTGGAGCGGATCCGGCAGCAGGTCATCGCCTCGGAGGTGGACGGCGGGACGGACACCATCAAGGCCGTCGTCAAGATCGACGGCGTCGAAACCGAGATCGAGGGCTCGGGCAACGGCCCGCTCGCCGCGTTCGTCGACGCGCTGTCCGGAGTCGGGATCCACGTCCACGTGCTGGATTACTCCGAGCACGCGATGTCGGCGGGCGAAGAGGCGAAGGCCGCCGCGTATGTGGAGGCGTCGGTGAACGGCCAGACGATCTGGGGTGCCGGCATCGCGACGTCGATCACCACCGCGTCGTTGCGGGCCGTGGTGTCGGCGGTCAACCGGGCGGCGCGGACCTAGTCGTCGAAGCAGGCGCTCAACAGTCGGTCGATCAGGCTGGCCGGATCTTCGATGCTGCCCGGGATTGTCAGGTTGCTGAACACGAAACCATTCAGCAGCCTGCTCATCTGTTCCATTTGGTCGGAGGTAGGGCTCAGTCCTGCCGCCTCGAAGATGACACGGGCCGATTTCACCGCTGCGGCCTGAAGCTCTTTGATGAACGGCCGAAGCTCCGGGCGTCGAGTGCCTTCCACGAAGAGTTCGAATCTCGCGAGCGTCCAGCGGCGGAACTGCTCGTCTGGTTCGAGCATTCGGACCATCAGGGATTTGAGGCCGTCGCGGGAGATCGGGCCCACGGCTGACTGCAGCATCTCGACGCGCTGCCAATGCAAGTCCACGGTTCGGGCGGCGGTCGCCTCGAGCAGCGCCTGTCGAGTCCTGAAATAGTTCGATGTCGTTCCGGCCGGGAGGCTGGCTCGGCTGTCGACTTGGCGATGCGTCAGACCCCCGACGCCGTCATCGCAGAGGATGTCGATCGCGGCGTCGAGGATCTGAGTGCGTCGTTCGGGGTTGGGCGGCATCAGTTCTTGTATTGCAGACGCCAGAACATCGTCAGGAACGCCGGGTACACGACGATCAACAGGAAGTAGCTGAACCACATCGGGAACCACGTCATCAGGGTGGTGTCCCAGATGATGTAGCTGCAGTAGATGTGCAGCGGCACGCTACCGGCGATGTAGACCACCGAGCCGGTGAACAGCGCCCGGTGTCGCTTGTTGGCGAACCGGACCCGGTGGTTCACCAGGAGCAGGATGCCGGTGATCGCGGCGTAGGTCATCGGCACCAGCAGGATCTTGTCGGTCGTCGGCGTGACCATGTAACGCATGGTCAAGTCGTCGCCGAAAATCACCCGATACACATGCCAAATCACGCCGATCGAGATGGTGAGCATGGCGGCTTCGCGGAAGAAGTAGCCGTGCCGACGGAAGGTGTCCTTGAAGGACTTCCCTTGTACTACGTCTGTAGTGGTTGTCATGGCGCAGACGTTACCACTACGAACGTAGTGATTGCAAGAGGGTCTAGGGACGGGGCGGCAGAACCGCGAGCCAGGAGTCCGCGAGCAGCTCGATCAACTGCCCGTCTGGGTCACGGATCATTGCCGACTGCTCGGAGACGGTCGCGTCGACAACCGATCCGCCGAAGTCCTCGACCAGCGCCAGCACGCCGCCAAGACCGGACACCGACAGCGACAGATGCGTCAGGCCGACTTGGTCCATCACCCGCTGCGGTCCGGTGTGGACGTCGCGCTTCGAGTAGTCGAGGAGTTCCAGCACGAGGCCGTCGCGCACCAGGTACGTCGCGTGCAGTCCGACCGGCTTGGCCAACTGCAGAAGCTTGTCGGTGCCGTCATCGGGCGGTTCGAGTTCCCACCAGAACGCGAACCCGAGTAGACCCTCGTAGAACCGGCGCGATCGCGCCCGATCCGCGACGCATAACCCAACGTGGTTGAAAACCGTTCGGTGACTGGTCATTACAGCCTTCCGTAGCGCGTGAGTGCCAACGGCCCGGCGCTCTCAATGTGTACAGTGGCTCGCTCCAGACAGCCCCCGACGCCCTGCTCGGTGACCCACGACTGCACGCTGAGCACCATGCCCTCCTCGAGTGCGGCAGCGGAGCCCCGGCCCAGACCGATCACCGGCGGTTCGGCGCCGAGTCCCAGCCCATGCGCCAATGCCACGAACGAGTCCGGGTTTCCTGCGTTCTCCCAGGCGCGGTATAGGTCGGCCCCGGTGTTCCCCGGTCGGCAGGCGGCCATCAGCGCGTCCATGCTTCGGGCGCATCGCGAAGCAAGATCCGCCGTGCCTTCAGGAGCGGAGCGCCCGGCCACCCGCGTTCGGGCCAGGCCGGCCTCGTATCCGGCGTAGAGGGCTCCCGGTGTCAGGACGACTAACTCGCCGTCCCCCACGGGGCGGTCGGATGCCAGATGGCGAAACGTCACATGACCGCGGGTGGGTGCGGCGAAGCCGACGCTCTCCGACGGCGCGATCGGAGCTCCGAGACTGGCCACACACTCGTAGTACAGACCGAGCAGTTGACGCTCGGTGATGCCCGGTTCGAGGGCGTCGTCGAGCGCACTCAGCGCCGCCTCCGCGATGGCCGACGCCACCACCAGGCAGGTGATCTCGTCCGGCGTCTTGGTCCGTCGGGCGGTAGCCATCACCGGAGCTGCGTCCACCAGCTCGGCCGGGGTGACGAGACGGGAGATCAAGCCGGCGAACATCGGCGTCAGACCGTCGGTGCCGACCCGCCGTGACTCGCGCAGGCCCGGGATGACCGCGAGTGAGGCCGCGAGGTTGGCGGGGTTCCAGCTCAGGCCGTAGAGATCCTCGCGGCCGATCTCCGGCGGCACGCCCTCGTCCCAGGTCGACAGCAGATGCACGCGACCGGTTGCCCGCACCGCCACGGCGACCGGCGCGAACGGAAGCACACCGGCGCGCCCGAGTTGGCGGGCGCCCGTCGCATAACGCACGTCGCCGACACCGCCGAGCATCAGGGCATCGAGTCCGTGACGCTCCATGCCGGAGAACACCTTTGCGCGGCGTTCGGCACGCAGCCGGGCGAAGTCGACACGTGCGTCGTCCTCGAGGCCCATCGTTCCGGTGAGCAATCCGCGATCGCGCGGCGTGGGGCTCATGCGGTGAGTCCATACGGGTCGTAGGTCGATCCGCTGAGTTTTACCCAGCCCGTATCCGTCACGGCCACAATGTCTTCCGAGCGATAGCCCGCCGCGCCGTCTTCCCAGATTACCGGCTCGAAGACGACGGCCATCCCCGGCTGCATGATCAGTCGCTCGTCGAACTGATTGCCGAAGTCGGTTCCGATAAGCGGCATTTCGGCGCTCTCGGTGCCCACCCCGTGCGCGAGATAGAAATGCTCGATCCAGGGCCGGACGCCGTCATTGGCCTCGATCGCGGCCCGGCCGAGCGACAGCGCGGACGCGCCCGGTTTGAGAATGTCCAGCGCTGCGTCGACGACAGTCCGCCACCGGCGGAACTGCGCTTCCTGCTTGGCATTCGGGACTGGGTCGGCGCCGGTGATCCAGGTCCGTCCGTAGTCGGAGGCGTAACCCTCCCAGGTGATTCCGGCGTCGACCCAGATGACGTCGCCTTCCCGCAGGAACCGGTCGGTGGTGACCGTCGGATAGGCGAGGTCGCCGTGCAGCGTCCACGGGCCGAGGTCACGGCTCGGCGCCATCACCTGCCAGATGGGATCGATCCCGTTCGCGGAGGCGCCGAGTTCGAAGATTCGGCGCAGGAACACCGCGCTCAGATCGGTCTGCCGCACTCCCGGACGAAGGACCGCCAATGCGTCCACCATCGCAAGCTCGTTCAGTAGCTGCGCGTTCCGTATGCAGGACACTTCGTCGGGCGTCTTGGTGATCTTCGCGCGGCCCACCACGTCCGATGCGTCGACCCAGTCGAAGGCGGGCAGACCGCGCAGCATCGCATGGGTCTGGTCGTCGACACCGACCCGGGCACCGGGGGTGAAGTGGTCGGCCAACGCGCCGGCGAACACCTCGATACCGTCGTCGAGATCCGGGAACAGCGGCCCGTGCAGATGATCGTCGGGGAGATCGTCGGGCGCCCCGTCGGGATAAGCCGTGTAGAGGTGCGGCGCCGAGTCCCCGTTCACGACGACCGCGACGGGACGGAACAGCGCGGCGTGGTCACCGTCCTGTGCGGGTGTCGCGGCGCCGGTGGCGTAGGCCAACGAACTGGACCCGAGCAGAACGAGGCCGTCGACACCCTGCGATTCGAGCTGATCCTGCAATCGCGCAAAGCGCTCGCAGCGCATGCGGGCAAGGTCGGGCAGGGCCGGGATCGTCGATCCGCCGATCGTCGCTCCTGCAGACCAATCGTCGATGGTCCTACCTCCTTAAAGATGCAAAGATAGCGCAATGGGCCGTCCGGACGTCAGCGCTGACGCGATCGTTGACATCGACCATCACTCCGACGAGTTCAACCTCAACGAGCTGCAAGTCAACGCCGATCTGCGCCGCCGGTGTCCCGTCGCGTGGAACAAGACGTACGGCGGATTCTGGTTTGTCACCGGTTATGACGAGGTGGCGGCGGCGGCGCGCGACGGCGACACGTTCGCGCACAAGTACGAACCCGATGCCGCCGACGGCGTGAACTACCGGGGCGAGATGGGGGTTCCACGGCCCGAAGGTCAACCGCCCCTGGGTATCGGCGAGGTCGACGGCCCGTACCACCTGGCCCTGCGGCGGGCACTGACCCCGTTCTTCTCGTCGGGAGCCGTCGAGAAGATGCGACCGTTCATGGAGCAGTCGGTGCACTGGTTTCTCGACCAACGGATCGCCGACGGGCAGATGGACCTCGTCCTGGACTACGCCAGTCCTGTTCCGGCGATTCTGACCATGAGGCTGATGGGCCTGCCGTACGACAACTGGCGGCTGTACGCCAACCTCTTCCACTCGGTGATGGCCGCCTCCGACCCCGATGAGTACAACAAGGCGATCGCCGAGGTCCCGGCGATGCTCGACGGTCTGCTGAAGTTCACGGCGGCCCGACGGGCCGATCCCGGCGACGACCTGACGAGCTTCCTGGTGCAGTTCGAGTTCGACGGCAAGCGGCTGGACGACACCCAGCTGCTGGACATCCTCTGGAATCTCATCGGCGGCGGCGTCGACACCACGACGTCGCTGACCGCGCTGAGCCTTCGTCACCTCGGCACCCACCCGGATCTGCGGCAACAGCTCATCGACCGTCCCGAGCTGTATCGCTCCGCAGCAGACGAATTTCTTCGCTTCTGCTCGGTCAACAAGCAACTGAGCCGCACAGTCAGCCGCGACACCGTCCTGGGCGGTCAGCAGCTTCGGCGCAACGACCAGGTGCTGATCAGCTGGCTCGCCGCCAACCACGACGAGCAGGAGTTTGAGCGGGCCGGCGAGGTGGTACTGGATCGCACACCCAACCATCACGTCGCCTTCGGGCTCGGGGCGCATCGATGCATCGGGGCCCCGCTGGCGCGCGTCATGTTCGAGATGATGGTGAAGGCGGTTCTCGATCGCATTCCCGACTATCGGGTCGACCTCGGCGGTGTCCACGAATACCGCGGTAACCCCACCATGACGGGACTGGGCAAGCTTCCCGTCACGTTCACGCCGGGAGTGTCCCTGGGCACGTCGCGCCCCGAGTGACCGGACCTTCGCTCAGAAGAGGGCGAACTGTCCGCCGTTGAGGGTGTGGTCGGTGAAGTCCTCGATGTCGGTACCGCCGACCACGTCCTCGAGCGCGCGCATGAATTCGGCGTCGGCGACCAGTGGCACGCCCAGCTCGTGTGCCTGATAGCCCTTGCCCTGTTCGGGGTCGGGCTCGTTGCAGATCACCAGCGACGTTTCCGGGTCGACGGCATCGGTATAGGCCAGTCCGGCATGCAGGATTCGCTCGACGAGTTCCTCGTGGGTGTGGGTCACCTCGGCCGACAACGCGACCCGCATGCCCTGCACCAGGGGCCGGCCCCGGACGAACCGGCCGGGGTTGAGGTACGGGCACGCCAGCCGGGACGCCAGCATCTTCAGCGGACGTAGCTCGTCGTGCGTGACCTGGCCGTTGGGCCAGGTCCGCCGCGACACCGGCCGCAGCGGCAGCCAGACGTTGCGCTCCCGCGCACGCACCAGCGCCGGCGTGAGAATTTGGGCCAGCACCAGGGCGTCGTCGAGTGCGTCGTGCGGCCTCATCTGGCTGATGCCCCAGTGCGACGCCAGCGTCTCCAACCGCATGTTGTCGGTGCCCAGGTCGAGCCGCCGGGCCAGCTCCACCGTGCACATGACGCTGTCGACGGGCAGCTCCACCCCGGCCCGCTCGGCCTCGGCGGCCAGGAACGCGTAGTCGAAGGAGACGTTGTGGGCCACCAGCGTGCGGTCGCGCAGCACCTCGACCAGCTCGGGGACGACGTCGCCGAAGCAGGGCTGGTCGGCGAGCATCTCGGCGGTCAGGCCGTGCACGTGGGTGGGCCCGGGATCGACGCCGGGGTTGAGCAGGGTGGCGACGCTGCGTTCGACGTTGCCGTCGTCGCCGACCGCCAGCGCGGCGAGGCTGACGATGCGGGCCTGCCCGGGTCGGAAGCCTGTCGTCTCGACGTCGACGACAGCCCAGCCCGCGCCGGGCTCGGCAGCCGGCCGGCCCCAGGTTTGGCTCACATTTTGAGGATTGCACGATAGTCCGACATCGCCGGATCGCTGGCAAGCGTGTCGGCCACCTAAAATGCCGGGAATGGCCACCGCTCGTGGACGTATTGCGCTGGCGGCCGGGGCTGCCGCGCGGCGGGCGTCGCGGGTTACCGGCCGTGGCGCCGGTGCGATGATCGGCGGCCTGGTCGCGCTCACGCTGGACAAGTCGATCCTGCGTCAGCTCGGCGAAGGCCGGCGCACGGCCGTGATCACCGGCACCAATGGCAAGTCGACGTCCACCCGGATGACCGCTGCGGCGCTGGGCACGCTGGGGCCCGTCGCCACCAATGCCGAGGGCGCCAACATGGACGCCGGCCTGGTGGCCGCGCTGGCCGGTGCCCGCGACGCGGAGCTGGTGGCGCTGGAGGTCGACGAAATGCACGTGCCGCACGTCAGTGAAGCCCTGTCGCCGTCAGTCGTCGTCTTGCTCAATTTGTCCCGCGACCAGCTGGACCGGGTCGGCGAGATCAATCACATCGAGCGCACGCTGCGGGCCGGGCTGGCCCGGCACCCGTCGACGGTGGTCGTCGCCAATTGCGACGACGTGCTGATGACGTCGGCGGCCTACGACAGCCCGAACGTGGTGTGGGTGGCCGCGGGCGGCGGCTGGGCGGCTGACTCGGTGAGCTGTCCGCGCAGCGGCGAGATCATCGTCCGCGAGCGCACGCATTGGTACTCGACCGGCACGGATTTCAAACGGCCGAGCCCGCAGTGGTGGTTCGACGACGTCAACATCTATGGGCCCGACGGGTTTTCGATGCCGATGCGGCTGGCGCTGCCGGGAACGGTCAACCGCGGCAACGCCACTCAGGCCGTCGCGGCTTCAGTGGCGATGGGCGCCGACCCGGCGTTGGCGGTGGCGGCCGTGTCGGATGTCGACGAGGTCGCCGGCCGGTACCGCACGGTGCGGCTGGGTGAGCACACCGCCCGGCTGCTGCTGGCCAAGAATCCGGCCGGCTGGCAGGAAGCGCTGTCGATGGTCGACAAGCACGGCGCCGGCGTGGTGATCGCCGTCAACGGGCAGGTCCCCGACGGCGAGGACCTGTCCTGGCTGTGGGACGTCCGCTTCGAGCATTTCGAGGACACACACGTGGTGGCCGCCGGTGAACGCGGCACCGACCTGGCCGTGCGGCTGGGCTATGCGGGCGTGGATCACACGCTGGTGCACGACACGATGGCCGCCATCAAGTCGTGTCCGCCGGGACACGTCGAGGTGATCGCGAACTACACGGCGTTCCTGCAGCTCAACCGGGTGCTCGCCGATGTCTGACGCCGTGGTGCGGATCGGGCTGGTGCTGCCCGACGTCATGGGTACTTACGGCGACGGCGGCAACGCGGTGGTGTTGTGTCAACGGTTGCGGCTGCGCGACATCGACGCCGAGATCGTCGAGATCACGTTGTCCGACCCGGTGCCGGAGTCATTGGATCTGTACACCCTCGGTGGGGCGGAGGACTACGCACAGCGGCTGGCGACGCGGCATCTCATCCGATATCCAGGTCTCCAGGAAGCGGCGGGTCGGGGCGCGCCGGTGCTGGCGATCTGCGCGGCCATCCAGGTGCTCGGCCACTGGTACGAGACCTCCACCGGCGAGCGGGTCGACGGGGTCGGGCTGTTGGATGTCACCACGTCCCCGCAGCCGAAGCGCACCATCGGCGAGGTGCTGTCGCAGCCGCTGCTGCCTGGCCTCACGGAACGCCTGACCGGCTTCGAAAATCACCGCGGCGGCACGGTTTTGGGCGCTGGGGCCAAGCCGCTGGGCGCCGTCACGAAGGGCGCGGGTAACCGGGCCGGCGACGGAATCGACGGCGCGGTGCAGGGCAGCGTCGTCGCCACTTACCTGCATGGCCCGTGTCTGGCCCGCAATCCTGAACTGGCCGATCTGCTGTTGTCGCGTGTTGTCGGTGAGCTGGCGCCGCTGGAGCTTGATGAGGTCGCGCTGCTGCGCCGTGAACGCCTCGCCGCCCCCCGCCGCGCCTAAGCGGCGATGCTGCCGCCGCGGCTGATCAACGCCGCCTCAACTCTGGCCAGCCACTCCTCGGGACGATCTTCGGCGACGACCCGAATGACGATCCACCCCATCGCTTCCAACATCCGAAGCCTCGCGATGTCCTTTACGTATTGGTCGCGATCTTTGCGGTGATGGTCACCGTCGTATTCGACAGCGACTTTGAAGTCCGGCCAGCCCATGTCGAGGAACGCGACCGGGCGCGAGCCCACCAACACAGGTATCTGCGTTTCCGGACGCCGAAATCCGGCATCGTGCAGCCGCAACCGAATCTGGCTCTCGCGCGGGGATTCTGCGCCACCGTCGACGAGAGGGAGCAGCTCGCGGAGTTGGCGTACACCCCGCGCGCGCGGATACCGCTCAGCGAGCGCCAGCACTTCGTCGATCGAGAAGAACTGGTTCCACATGAGCGCGTCCAGGCGGGCCAGCGCCTGCGGGCGGTCCAGGTGCCGACCCAGATCAAAGGCGGTGCGAACTCTTGTCGTGGCTGGCAGCCCCGCGATACGGGTGACTTCGTCGTCTGCCAACCGCTCTGTACGCGGGATCAACCCCTCTTGCGGCGTGCATTTCGCACCGGCGAGCTCGATCGGCTGCGTCGGGTCGACCCATGGAGCACCGTGCAGGGCCGATGCCGCCACACCCGCCACCACTCCTTTGCGGCGCGACACCAACCAGGCTCCGATTGCTCGCTCCCGCAGCGACACCTCGCAGCCCTTGCGGACGTACACGCCGCGATACAGATTGGTGTACCACCGCCGCAGTTCATGGCGGGTGGCCCGACCCGCCGCTACGGCCTCGCCGCCCAAGATGACCTCACCCATCGCTTCATGATGCAGCCAGGCACCGACAGCTCTCGAAATCCGGGTTTTGTAGGGAAAGTGCGAGAAGACCTCTACAAAACTCAGATTTCGCGGGAATTCAGGTGAGGGCGCGGCGGCCGGCGAGGGCGCGGCCCAGGGTGAGCTCGTCGGCGAACTCCAGGTCCCCGCCCATCGGCAGGCCCGACGCGATGCGGGTGACGGTCAGACCGGGGATGTCGCGCAGCATCCGGACCAGGTAGGTGGCCGTCGCCTCGCCCTCGGTGTTCGGGTCCGTCGCGATGATGACCTCGGTGATTTCCACACCGTCGACGCGCTCGCCGATCCTGTTGAGCAGCTCACGAATGCGCAGCTGCTCGGGCCCGACACCGGATAGCGGATCCAGCGCCCCACCCAATACGTGGTAGCGGCCGCGGAATTCGCGGGTTCGCTCGACGGCCTGCACATCCTTGGGCTCCTCCACGACACACACCAAGGACGCGTCCCGACGGGAATCGCTGCAAATTCGGCAGCGGTCGTCGTCGGAGACGTTGCCGCACACCGCGCAGAACTTCACGCCGTCGCGGACTCTTGCCAACACACCGGTAAGCCGATCAATCTGCGGCGGCTCCACCGACAACAGGTGAAAAGCGATGCGCTGCGCGCTCTTCGGGCCGATGCCCGGCAGCTTGCCCAGCTCGTCGATGAGGTCCTGAACCGGTCCTTCGAACAAGTTAGAGCCCCGGTATGCCCAAGTCGCCCATGCCGCCGGCCAGCGGTCCGAGCCGGTCGTGGGCGAGGATGGTGACCTGCTTGGACGCGTCGGTCAGCGCACCGACGATGAGATCCTGCAGCGTTTCGACGTCGTCGGGGTCGACGACCTTCGGGTCGATCGACACACCCACCACCTCGCCGCTGCCCTTCATGGTGACCTGGACCAGCCCACCGCCGGCCTGGCCGTGCACCTCGGCATTGGCGAGCTGTTCCTGGGCTTCCATCAGCTTCTGCTGCACCTGCTGCGCCTGCGCGAGGAGCGCCGACATATCGGGCTGGTCGCCTCCGGGTTGCATGACAGTCCCCTTGCGTCTTTGTCTCGACTTGGTTTCGCTCGCTCGCACGCGGCGGTTTGGTCTTTCAGCCTAGTCGCCCGCGGGCTACCTTGACGCGGTGCACGTGCCCGCCATCCCGCGTGTCGGCGCCATCGCGGCTGCCGGCTTGCTGGTAGCCGCGTCGACACTGGCCGCCCCGGCAACCGCGGCGCCAGCCAACATCGCGGGCATGATCGTCTTCCTCGACCCCGGCCACAACGGGTCCAACGACTCCTCGATCAGCCGTCAGGTGCCCACCGGCCGCGGCGGCACCAAGAACTGCCAGGAAAGCGGTACCTCGACCAACGACGGCTACCCCGAGCACACCTTCACCTGGGACACCACGCTGCGCATCCGCCAGGCGCTCACGGCGCTGGGCGTGCGGACCGCGATGTCACGGGGCAACGACACCGGGCTGGGCCCGTGCGTCGACGAGCGGGCGGCGATGGCCAACGCCCTGAAGCCCAACGCCATCGTGAGCATCCACGCCGACGGCGGCCCGCCGACCGGGCGCGGTTTCCACGTGCTCTACTCGTCGCCGCCGCTCAACCAGGTTCAGGCCGGCCCGTCGGTGCAGTTCGCGCAGGCCATGCGCGACCAGCTGCAGGTGTCGGGTCTGGTGCCCTCGACCTACATCGGCTCCGGCGGCCTGAACCCGCGCTCGGACATCGCCGGGCTGAACCTCGCGCAGTTCCCGTCCATCCTCGTTGAGCTGGGCAACATGAAGAACCCCGCCGATGCGGGGTTGATCACCACTCCCGCCGGCAGGCAGAAGTACGCCGACGCCGTCGTGCGCGGCATCGCGGGCTTCCTCGGCGTGCAGCGCCGCTAGCCGGCCTCGACGCTCTTCTTGAGGTTGTCCAGAACCTCTGCCTGGATCTTCTTGAGTCCCAACGGCGCAAACGTCTTCTCGAAAAAGCCCTTGATGCCGCCGGCGCCCTGCCACGAGGTCTTGGTCGTGACGGACGAGCCGGGCCCCGCGGGTGCGACGGTCCAGTTGGTCACCATCGTCGAGTTGGCGTCCTTCTCGATCACGGTGTGCCCGGCCACGTCGACGTTGGCCTTGACGTCGCGGACCCGCGACTCGGTGGCCTGCAGCTTCCAGGTCACCACGGTGCCGGCGCCTTGACCGCCCTCGAGCACCTGGTAGTCGCTGTAATGCGCGGAGAGGATCTTCGGACGGACCGTCCGGTAATCGGCGACGGCCGCCAACACAGCCGCCGGCTCGGCGTCGATCAAGACGGTGCTGGACGCGCTGACCTGTCCCATCGGGCATGACTCCTGTCGTAGCGGTGCGGTCGCGTCGGCTGCGACCGCGGACTAGCGTATATCTGTGTCTGTTCCGTCAACCGACGCACGGGCCGCTCACGCCGCGGGGGTTGAGCGGCTCCTCGCCAGCTACCGTGTGATCCCGCCGACCGCCACCGTACGGCTGGCCAAGCCGACCTCCAATCTGTTCCGGGCGCGGGCGAAGAGCAACGCCAAGGGGCTGGACGTTTCCGGCCTGACGGGTGTCCTTGCTATCGACCCGGACGCCCGCACCGCCGACGTCGCGGGCATGTGCACCTACGCGGACCTCGTGGCCGCCACGCTGCCGTTCGGGCTGTCGCCGCTGGTCGTCCCGCAACTGAAGACCATCACCCTGGGCGGTGCGGTCACCGGGCTCGGCATCGAGTCGGCGTCGTTCCGCAACGGATTGCCACACGAGTCGGTGCTGGAGATGGACATTCTCACCGGCACCGGCGAAGTGCTCACCGCATCGCCTGAGCACAACGCCGATCTTTACCGCGCCTTCCCGAATTCCTATGGCACACTTGGCTATTCGGTACGGCTGAGGATCGAGTTGGAATCCGTCAAGCCGTTCGTGGCATTGAAGCATCTGCGGTTTCACTCGCTGGCCGACATGGTCGCGACGATGGACCGCATCATCGAGACCGGCGGCATCGACGGCTGCCCGGTCGATTACCTGGACGGCGTGGTGTTCAGCGCCGACGAAAGCTATCTGACACTTGGTTTCCAGACCTCCACACCCGGACCGGTCAGCGACTACACCGGTCAGCGGATCTACTACCGGTCCATCCAGCACGCCGACAAAGAGAAGCACGACCGGCTCACCATCCACGACTATCTGTGGCGGTGGGACACCGACTGGTTCTGGTGTTCGCGGGCATTCGGCGCGCAGCACCCCAAGGTCAGGCGGCTGTGGCCGCGGCGCTATCGGCGCAGCAGCTTCTACTGGAAGCTGATCGCCTACGACCAGCGGTTCAACATCGCCGACCGGATCGAGAAGCGCAGTATTCGTTCGCCTGTCCGATCCACAAGCGAACGCGTCGTCCAGGACGTCGAAGTGCCGATCGAGCGGTGTTCGGAGTTCCTCGACTGGTTCCTGGCGAACGTGCCGATCGAGCCGATCTGGCTGTGCCCGCTGCGGCTACGCGACGACCCGAAATCGGGCGGGGCCTGGCCACTTTATCCACTTCGGTCGCACCACACCTATGTCAACGTCGGCTTCTGGTCGTCGGTCCCGGCCGGTGCCACCGAGGGCGAGACGAACCGGCTGATCGAGCGCAAGGTCAGCGAGCTGGACGGGCACAAATCCCTGTACTCCGATGCCTTTTATTCACCCGACGAGTTCGACGAACTCTATGGCGGGGAAGCCTATAAGACCGTAAAGAAGACATACGACCCCGATTCACGTCTCCTCGACCTGTATGCGAAGGCGGTACAACGGCGATGAGCGCTTGCGCGAAGAGCGGAGGACAGCGATGACCACATTCAAAGAACACGCGCCGACCAGCAGAAAGCTGACCCTGGCCGAGATCCTGGAGATCCTGGCCGCCGGTCAACTACCGCTCAAATTCACCGCCTACGACGGCAGTTCGGCCGGACCCGACGACGCCACCCTCGGGCTGGATCTGCTGACTCCACGCGGGACGACCTATCTCGCCACCGCGCCAGGCGATCTCGGGCTGGCCCGCGCATACGTATCCGGCGACCTGGAACCGCACGGTGTGCATCCCGGCGACCCGTATGAGCTGCTCAAGGCGCTTGCCGACAAGATGGACTTCAAGCGCCCACCGGCGCGGGTGCTGGCCAACATCATCCGCTCGATCGGCTTCGAGCACCTCAAGCCGATCGCACCGCCGCCGCAGGAGGCGCTGCCCCGGTGGCGCCGCATGGCGGAGGGCTTGCGGCACAGTCGAACCCGCGACGCCGAGGCGATCCATCACCACTACGACGTCTCCAACACGTTCTACGAGTGGGTACTCGGCCCGTCGATGACCTACACCTGCGCGTGCTACCCGCACCCGGACGCCTCGCTGGAGCAGGCGCAGGAGAACAAATACCGGCTGGTGTTCGAGAAGCTGCGGCTGAAGCCGGGCGACCGGCTGCTCGACGTGGGCTGCGGCTGGGGTGGCATGGTCCGGTATGCCGCCCGCCATGGCGTGACGGCGACCGGTGTCACCCTCTCGAAAGAACAGGCGACCTGGGCGCAGAAGGCGATCGCCGAGGACGGCCTGACCGATCTCGCCGAGGTCCGGCACGGCGACTACCGAGACATCGGTGAAACCGGCTTCGACGCGGTGTCCTCGATCGGCCTGACCGAGCACATCGGCGTGCACAACTACCCGTCGTACTTCGGTTTCCTGAAGTCGAAGATGCGCACCGGGGCGCTGCTGCTCAACCACAGCATCACCCGGCCGGACAACAGCACGGGGGCGATTGCCGGGGGTTTCATCGACCGCTACGTCTTCCCCGACGCCGAACTCACCGGTTCGGGCCGCATCATCACCGAGGCCCAGGACGTCGGCCTGGAGGTGGTGCATGAAGAGAACCTGCGCCACCACTACGCGATGACGTTGCGCGGCTGGTGCGCCAACCTCGTCGAGCACTGGGACGAAGCGGTCGCCGAGGTCGGGCTGCCGATCGCGAAGGTGTGGGGGCTGTACATGGCCGGCTCACGGCTGGGCTTTGAGACCAGCATCGTGCAGCTGCACCAGGTGCTCGCGGTCAAGCTCGATGAAGACGGCAACGACGACGGCCTGCCGCTGCGGCCCTGGTGGACGCCCTAGCCGCCGTCGATGCGACGGGCGCCGAGTTCGTTCTGCAGTAACTCGAGCGCGGCCTCTTCGGGATCTCGCCGTGGGGTGTCGGACGGGTCGTCGCCGGCCTCGGCCAGCATGCTGTCCTCTTCGTCGCGCTGAACCTGGTCGACTTCGGCCGCTGCCGGGGCGCTGGTTGTCACGGCGACCGACGACCCGACCTCGTAGCGCACCTTCCACGCCATGCCCAGCGCATCCTTCAGCGCTTCGTTGATGACCTCGGCATTGCGTTGCTCGGTTAGCCGCTTGGCCAGGTTCGCGGATTCGTGAGACAGCACCAGTGTGTCGCCGTCGATGGCGCGGACATTGGCGTCGGCCAACATCGCGACCAGGGTGCGGCTGCGCTCCCGCACCTTGTCCAGCACGGTGGACCACTGCCGACGTATCGCGGCCGCGTCGGGCTCGCCGGCGACCGGCTCGGCGGGCC
>NZ_JBOGDB010000122.1:0-1638 GCF_050701515.1 Mycobacterium sp.
GCCGTCCACCAACCCGCTGAGCCGAGTACGGAATTGGGCGATTCGCCTTCTCGTCACCCGGCAGTGGAACAAGGGTCTTGGCCGGGTCAACGCGCTGCGAGAGTCATACGGACTAGTACTACAGCCGTAGATCGATTGTTGTCGGCGTGTTTGCGCTGTTAGGGGCGGTGACTGCGGCATCTTTCGTAGTTTGTGAGAACTGGCGAAAGCAATGATGCCGCAGCCGCCGCGGCACACAGCATAGACATCGATCGGTGGCGGTGTGGCTTCGATGAGGTGATGGATCGGATCGCGGCGCGGTTCACGCGGTGCGAGGCGTTGCGCAACGCTGGAGCGTTGATGCTGGGGCTGGTCTCTGACATCGGGAAGAAGAATTGTTGGACGCTGGCCGAACTCAGCGGTCACGCCAGCCCGGACCGGTTGCAGCATCTGTTGGCGCGGGCGAGATGGGACGCCGACGCGGTGCGGGATGACCTGCGTCGCTATGTGGTCGATCATCTCGGCGACGACGATGCGGTGCTGGTAGTCGACGAGACCGGCGACGTGAAGAAGGGCGGCTGCACCGTGGGCACCCAACGCCAGTACACCGGCACCGCCGGGCGGATCGAAAACGCCCAAGTGGCAGTGTATTTGACCTACGCCGCGCCGAACGGGCACACCCCTATCGACCGCGAGCTGTACCTGCCGAAATCGTGGGTCGACGACCCCGGGCGGCGCGAACGCGCCGACGTGCCCGCCGCCACCGGATTCGCGACCAAACCCGAGCTGGCCGCGCGGATGATCACCCGCGCGGTGACCGCAGGCACCCCGACGCGGTTCGCCACCGGCGACGAGGTCTACGGCGCCGATCCCGAGCTGCGCATGACCACCGCCGGGTGCGGGCTGGGCTACGTGTACGCGGTCGGGTCCAACCGCACCGTGTCCACCACGACCGGCACCCAGCGGGTGGATGAGCTCGCGCGGTCCCTGCCGTGGCGGGCCTGGCGGCGGGTCAGCGCCGGAACCGGCGCCAAGGGGCAGCGTTGGTACTCCTGGGCGCTGGTCGACATCGCCGGCGACACCGACACCGGCCATCACCATCTGCTGGTGCGCCGTAACGACAAGACCGGTGAACTCGCCTTTTACCGCTGCTACAGCCCGGATCCGGTCACTCTGGCCGACTACGTGCGGGTAGCCGGATGGCGCTGGAAAATCGAGGAGACCTTCCAGACCGGCAAGGGGCTGACCGGGCTGGACGAACACCAGGTCCGAACCTGGACCTCCTGGCACCGCTGGGTCACCCTGGCCCTGCTCGCGCACGCCTTCCTGGCCGTCACCACCGCCGCTCAACGACGCACCGAAGTGTCCGGCTCGACCCCCACAGAATCGCTGATTACCTTGACAGTCAACGAATTCCGCCGACTCTTCGTCGCCCTGATGCTGCGGCCACTGCACGCCGTCGCCGACATCCTGGCCTGGTCGACCTGGCGCCGAAAACACCAAGCTCGAGCCCGCGCCAGCCACCACCGCACACAACATCAACAACAATGAACGCTATCTACGGCTGTAGTACTAGGCCGCACCGATCACGGCGGCGGCGGTGCCCCGGGCGGCGGAGCCGGTGGTGGGGGCGGACCCAGCACCGGCACGGTGATGGGT
>NZ_JBOGDB010000123.1:0-7540 GCF_050701515.1 Mycobacterium sp.
GCCCTGGCCCCCGAGACCCGCGCACGAGCGACCGCCGTCGCCGGCACGATCCGCACCGACGGAGCAACGGTGGCCGCGACGCTGCTGCTCAACAAACTCAGCCGAGTCGACCGGCAAAGCCGGGTCAGGGGATAAGCAGCCAGCGGCCGCGCTGGCCGACGCCGGCGACCTTGTCGTATGCCTTCCCCGCGTCGTGCAGCGGCATGCGACCAGCCACCCGCACCTCGAGCGTGCCCTCCGCGGCGAGTCCCAGCAGCCCGGCGATCGCCTCGCTCTCGGGCTCCACGCTGACGGTGCGCACCTCGATCCCGCGTTGGGCCCCGATCGGCGCACCAGGGGCCACGCCGACGAATGACCCGCCGTCGCGGACCGCGGCCAGCGCCGAGTCGCGCCTTCTGGTGCGACTGACTCACAAGCTGATGCGCACACCGACGCCGCATTACGAGCTCACCCCCTAGCGCGAAGGCCGGCGGTGATGCGTCGGATGCACCGTCGCCCTACCCCGACGCAGCAACCGGCTGGCACTCAATTGGGTTCAGGCGTCGTCTAGTGCCTCGATCGAACGCGAAGCCTCGTGCGCACGAGACATTGAGCATCCTTCGGCCATTTGCGAGAAAGTCCCATCCGTCTGCCGCGGTGCTCCGAATCACTGATAGGCCGACGACGACGGCGACATGGCCGTCCGGCGTAGCGCCGCAGCACCAAATGTGACCAAGAATCCCGACGATTAATCGAAGGCGAGACCGATGACGCAGCGATATGACTTGGCGATTGCGGGCGGCGGGCCTGCGGGTTCGGCCGCGGCATGGCAGGCCGTCCAGACCGGGGCCCGGGTGGTTGTGCTGGACAAGGCCGAGTTCCCGCGCGACAAGCCCTGCGGCGACGGCCTCACTCCACGCGCCGTCAGCTATCTACAAAAAATGGGCCTAGCCGACGAGATCTCCAAGTTCCACCGCCTCAACCGGGCCACAATATTCAGCCCGACCGAATGGGAGCTGTCGTTCCCGCGCCGGCCCGGCATGCCCGACCACGGCCACGGCGTCAGTCGTCGCGAGCTGGACACGCTGCTGCTCAAGAACGCCGAGTCCGCGGGCGCCGAGGTGCGCCAGTCCGCCGAGGTCCTCGGCCCCATAGTTGACGACGACGGCCGGGTCAGAGGCGTGATGCTCAAGACAGGGGAGCGGGTGCTCGCCGACGCGGTGATCGCCGCCGACGGTGCCTACTCGCCCATCAAGCAGGCGCTCAAGCTGGACTCGCGGTACAACGGCTACTCGGCGATCGCGATCCGCGCCGAGATGCCGGCGAACCGCCCGGAATCCGACAGCCTCGACATCTACCTGAAGCTTCGGTTCCAGGGCGACCAGCTGCCCGGCTACGGCTGGGTTTTCCCGCTCGGCGGTGGCCGGGTCAATATTGGGCTGGGCTATGTCAACAGCTACAAGAACTGGCAGCAGATCAACGCCACCCAGTTCCTCGGCGAATTCCTGGCTACCCTGCCTCCCGAGTGGGGGCTGCCACCGATCGACGAGTTGCGAAAATCGAAGGCCCTGCAGGGGTGGCGGCTGCCGATGGGCTTCACCGCCTGGCCGCCGTGGCGCCCCGGCGTCCTGTTCGCCGGCGATGCGCTAGGTGCGGCCAGGCCGGTGTCGGGCGCGGGCATTTCCAAGGCATTGCAATCCGGGCTGGCCGCCGGTGAGTGCGCCATCGCGGCTTTGACCAACAGCGGGCCCGACGACTTCACCAACTACACACAGGTCATCGAGGCGGCCTGGGGCAAGGAGTACCGCCGCGGCCGGTACTTCCACAAGCTGGTCGGCATCCCGGCGCTCGCCAACGCCGGGCTCAAGGTGCTGGACAGGGTGAGCCATCCCGGGTTTCGTGCGCACCTCCTCTTCTGGGAAGGCACGTTATCGGGCCGGTAGCGAATGTTGCTCTTCGTAAATCTCTTGCAGGACAGCATGTTTAACGTCTAGCCGACAGGTAGGGAAGCGTCACTGTGACGAATTGTGCGCATGCGGGGCCCGGGGTACCTGACCACTCGTCGGCTCATCGTCGTCCTGACATTCGAGGTTTTCCGTGTGCCCGGCCGGGTGGTCAGTTTGGAGTTGCCAACTCCGTCAGATGCCAGATTGGCTGCGACCCATGCCAACTGTACTTAGACTGGGCGGAGGAGAGCGTTGATCCATCTGATGCAATCGTGGTTACCGGTAACCTTCCGTATTCAATTTCGCCGTATTCGTCGGGCGGTATCGAATACCAGGGCGGCGAGCCAAGCACGGCGCTCGCCAACGCGATCACGAAGATCATCTCGCCCGGGCATGTTTACACGCTCAGCGCCGAAGCGCAGTAACGGATCTGAGGCCATCGCCATCGCACGGCCGGCGCCCTGACTGAGCTATCCCACGGCCTCGCCCGGTCTGATCGGAACGACCACGCGTGGCGGCGGCTGCGGAGCCGATGTGCCTGGCACGTTTTCGTTTCCTGGCCCTATTGTGCCAGGGTTCAGCGGCTGCTGTCCGCTTTGCTGATCGGCTGGAGGAGCCACACACTTTTCGCCATCCCAGACGCCGTCGGAAGCAACGCAGCAGGCGAATTCTGTGTACCCGCTTTGGATACATTTGTCGTACAACCCGACGTCCCATTCGCCGGGTGCGGCGCTCGCAACTGCGGCTGATCCGATGGCTATGGATACCGCAAATGTGGCTGCCGCCAGGCAGCGAGCCACGGTGCTCGATGCAGTGGTGTTCGTCGATTTCATCTGGGGTCCTTCGGTTGGCCGGATGGCTGTGGGGGCGCCCGACCCGACGACCCCTGGGTGAATATTCATTACATTTTGCCACCCGTGTGACAATCGCGATATCAATTTGTGGAACTGCCTGGGGATTTTCGGTCATCGCGCACACATGAGCAACTTAGCTACGCTCATTGAAAGTGGCCGTCCAGCAATATCCGACGACCTTCGTGACGAAAATAAGCTGGGAACCGACGTAGCCGAGTTCCGCTCCTGACCATGTGCCCATGTCTGGACGCTCGAGACGATTACGGCGAAACCGTATGTCGCAGGCCGTTTTTCGACCGGCAAGAGCGGCCTCACCAGCCGCACCAAGAGGGGGCAACGGGTTGATTCAGCTGATAAAGTAGCGACCCTTTTTACTTGACATAGTGTGGCTTATCGGTATGCAACTGATGCGAGTTGCATTAAGTGAAAGTGCTCGCACCCCTTGACGATTGGACGATCTCTGCTGCTCAACGCGTGAATTGATCGTCTACACGCCGAGCCGACAAGGCGCACCTGTTGTCAATACGCCGCTTACGTCACAGTGACGGACCACAGCGACGGCCAATCTTTTGATGCGCCCCCAGATCCTCGGCGTACACAGTCGGCGCCCGTAATAGCCGTTTCACCCGGGGATCGTCGCCGTATGCTGAGCGCGTTGCGCTCCGGGACCGGTGTGAAGGCTGAGGTGACGGTGACGGTGGCGGGTGTGGTGTGCGGGACCTGTGGCGCCGAGCCGTCGCGGGTCGGTGCCCGATTTTGTGATGCCTGTGGCGCGCCGTTCGCGGCGTCGCACCGGCCCGCGGAGTTCAAGCAGGTGACGGTGCTGTTCGCCGATGTGGTGCACTCGATGGATATTGCGGCGGCGGTGGGGACGGAACGGCTGCGGGAGATCATGACCGAGTTGGTCACCCAAGCGTCGGCGGTGGTGCAGCGGTTCGGCGGCACGGTCGACAAGTTCACCGGTGACGGGATCATGGCGGTGTTTGGGGCACCGGTGGCGTTGGAGGATCACGCTTTTCGCGCCTGCGTGGCTGCACTGCAAGTGCAGCAGGTGGTTGAGCATCTGGCGGCGGAGATTGCGACAGCGGATGGTGTGGCGTTGCGGCTACGGATCGGAATGAACTCGGGTCAGGTCATCGTCGGTGACATCGGTTCGGGTGCGCTGGGGTACACCGCCATCGGTGAGCAGGTCGGGATGGCGCAGCGGATGGAGTCGGTCGCCCCGCCAGGCGGGGTGATGCTCAGCGATTCCACCGCGCGCCTCGTCGATGATCTCGTTGTACTTGGTGACCCGGAGCTCGTGCACGTCAAGGGCTTCGATGCCGCGATGCCCGGCCGTCGGCTACTGAGTGTGGGGGCACGGCAGGGGCTTGCTTCGCGTGCCGAATCACCCCTGGTAGGCAGGCGCTGGGAAATGGCCGCCGCCACAGGGATTCTGGACCGCTCGATTGAGGGGCACGGGGGTGTGGTCGGTGTGGTGGGCCCTGCCGGCATCGGCAAGAGCCGGGTGGTGCGAGAGGTCGCCGAGGTGGCAACGGGCCGCGGCGTCGACGTGTTCTGGAGTTTCTGTGAGTCTCATGCCATCGACATCCCGTTTCATGTGGTGACCCGGCTGTTGCGGGCGGTGTTCCGGGTGGACGGCCTGGACGGCCCCGCGGCACGCGAGCGGGTGCGGTCTCGTGTCGATGACGCCGACGAGCAGGATCTGGTGCTGCTCGATGATCTGCTCGGCGTAGGCGACCCCGACATCGCGGTCGCCGCGATCGACCCGGATGCCCGGCGGCGCCGGTTGACCGCGCTGATCAATGCCGCTTTGCTGGCCCACACCGAGCCGGCGGTGTACGTAATCGAGGATGCACACTGGATCGACGAGGTTAGCGAGTCACTGGTGGCCGACTTCCTCACCGTGATTTCGCAGACCCGGTCACTGGTGCTGATCACCCATCGCCCGGAGTATCGCGGCGCACTGACTCGGGTCGCGGGCTCGCAGACGCTTGCCCTTGCGCCGCTGAGCGACTCGGAGTCCTCGGCGCTGCTGGCTGAGCTGCTCGGGCCCGACCCGTCAATCGGCGAGGTGGCGGCCACGATCGTGGCCCGTGCCGGCGGCAATCCCTTCTTCGCGCAGGAGATCACACGGGATCTCAGCGACCGCGGCGTGCTGCACGGACACCGGGGCGGCTATGTGTGCCGGTCAGATGCCACCGAGGTCAGTGTGCCGGCCACCCTGCAGGCGACCATAGCCGCGCGCATCGACCGCCTCGATCCGCGGGGCAAGCGCACGCTCAGCGCCGCGGCGGTGGTCGGATCCCGCTTCGGTGTCGACATGCTGACCACGCTGGGCGTCGACGTAAGCCTGGAGGAGTCGCTCGCGGCCGAGCTGATCGATCAGGTGCGGTTTACCCGGGCCGCGGAGTACGTGTTTCACCATCCGTTGATCCGCACGGTGGCCTACGAAGCGCAGCTCAACTCCGACCGCGCCGAGCTGCACCGGCGCTTGGCTGCCGCGATCGAATCCGGCGACCCGGCAGCCGCCGATGCGAACGCGGCGTTGATCGCCGAGCATCTCGAGGCCGCCAGCGACCTCCGCGACGCGTACTCCTGGCACATGCGCGCCGCAGCCTGGTCGACTAACCGCGACCTCGCTGCGGCCCGGGTGAGCTGGCTGCGGGCACAAGAGATCGCCGACCGGTTACCCGCCGATAACCCGGACCGCACGTCGATGCGCATCACTCCCCGCACGCTGCTCTACGGGACGGCATGGCGAAAAGGCGGCAACGCCGACGACGCCGCGTTCGAGGAGCTGCGCGAGCTGACCCTCGCCGCCGGTGACCGGGTGTCGCTGGCCATCGCGATGGCCGGGCGGGCATCGACATTGATCACCCATGCCCGCATCGCCGAGGCGTCGTTGATGGCCTCCGAGCTCATCGCGCTGCTCGAGTCGATCGGGGACCCGACACTGACGGTAGGCCTGCTGTACATCGCCGGCGCGGCGAAGCTTTTTGCCGCCGATATCGGGGAAGCTCTGCGGCTATTCCAGCGGGTCATCGATCTGGCCGCTGGCGATCCCACCAACGGCGCTCTGATCCTGGGATCACCACTGGCGACCGCGCTCACCATGCGCGGGTCCGCGCGCGGCAGCCTCGGCATGCCGGGCTGGAAGGACGACTACGACGAAGCGGCCGCGATGGTATCCCAGCACGACCCCACTGCCCGCGCGCTACTCGCCCTATACAAGTACGGCACAGTGACAAGCGGTGCTTCCTTAGCCGGCGAGGGCGCCCTGCGAGAGACCGCCGAACTCCTGGAGACCGCGCAACGATCCGGCGACAACATGACCGTCAGCTCCGCTCAATACGCCCGCGGGATTGTCTTGGCGCACCAGGACGGTCCGCACCGCCGGGAAGGCATCGAGCTACTCATCCGCGCCCGCGACGCTGCGCTGCAGGAAGGCTTCATGTTGGTCCAAATACCCACCATCGACACTTATCTGGCCCAGGACAAGGCCAACAGCGGCGATCTGGACGGCGCCATCAACCTGACCCGCCAGGTGCTCGATGAGCTGTTCAAATCGGGGTTGTACATCAATTGCGCATTTCCCACCAGCGTGCTGGTCGAGGCGCTGCTGGCCCGCGGCGCCGATGGTGACCTCCCGCAAGCCCAAGCCGCTATCGAGCGTTTGGCGGAGGTGCCCATCGAACCCGGATTCGTGCTGAACGAACTCCCGTTGCTCCGGCTGCGGGCCTTGCTCGCCCGGGCCCATGGAGACGAGGCCGATTACCGGGACTATGCCGGCCGTTATCGAGAAATGGCCAGCGCCACCGGTTTCGAGGGGCACATGGCGATAGCCGAGGCGATGACGTGACTCGGCGGACGTCTTGGTCGCTCTGCCGACAGCGCGCGGCAGAGGGCAAACCGCGACCGCTCGCCCAGCGCATACGAACTCGCACCGTTACCAGCTATCTACTGCGAGTTCTGTGGTAGCACAACATGATTCGTTGTCTCGGCCGTCGTTCTGCTTGTCGCTTGATGAATCGGTTCCAGCTGGTCAGGCCATTAATCGACGGTCGAAGTCATCATCGGATGTTCGGAGGGGCAGGATCCGCGGCTTCGCCCCATGCTACCTTATAAGGTAGCATGGGGTTATGACTGTCATTGGTCCTCGTAGCCAGCGCAGCATCGATGCGTGGGCGGGAAATGTCCTGCGGGTGGTCCGCGCGAAGGCGGGTCTGACGCAGCGTCAGTTGGCGGAGAAGGCGGGCGTTCCGTATAGCACAATCGCCAAGATCGAGTCCGGCAATCGGCAGCCCACGCACCCCACTATGGCGAAAATCCTTGCCGCTGTGGATCTGTCGGTGTCGACACAGTTGGTGCCGTATGACGACCATGACGACGTGCTTTGGGTGCAGGAGCAGCGGCGGAGCCCAGCCGAGCGAGCGCGCATTGCCGCTGAACAGGTGCGATTGGCGCGGGAGGCGAAGTGAGCGAGTTCAACCCCTCGGCCATCGTGGAGGTGCTGTCGCGGCACGATGTGTCCTACGTGCTGATTGGCGGCTACGCCGCGCTGTTGCAGGGGTCGGGAATGTCGACGATCGACATCGATATCGTGCCGGCGCGGGCGAGGTCGAACTTGGCGAACTTGGCGGCCGCACTTCGAGAGCTCGATGCGAAGATCCGCGCCGCCGGCACTGAACCGTTGCCGTTCAGCGCCTCAGAAGAGTCGTTGCAAGGTGTGAGCGTACTGAAGTTGACAACTCGTTTCGG
>NZ_JBOGDB010000124.1:0-12693 GCF_050701515.1 Mycobacterium sp.
ACGCGGTGCACGCTCTGATCACCCGGCCGGCCGACTGCAGCGGCCACTTCTACACCGATGAAGAGGTGCTGTCCGAGGAGGGTGTGCACGACCTGTCCGGCTATCGGCTGGCCGCCACCGAGGACGACCTGATGCCGAACTTCTACCTTCCGTCGACCCCGGTGCCGACGACGAGGACGGTATAGGTGATCCTTGACGTCCTCCCCAGGCTGAAGCCAAGGGATTCCAACCCCGTCCTACTACCTATGGGCAGGAGAGCTGAGCTGAGGGTCACGGTTCGTAGACCGGCTAGCACCGAGGTCTCCCCGTGCTGTCACCGCCCGTCCGGCGGCGATGTTGCGTGCAGCGTTCACGTCGGCGTTCGGGGTCCCCGCATCGCAGGCTGCGCACTCGAAAACCGCTTGGCTCTTGCGGTTTCCGGGTGCGACATGCCCGCAGGCGGAGCATCGTTGCGACGTGTAGGCGGCCGGAATCTGCTCGACCCGACCATGGGCCTTGTGCTGCAAACGCGCGGCCAGCAGACCCCAACAACTCCGGTTGATAGCCCGGTTGAGACCGCGTTTCTGAGCAACACCCACACCAGGTTGCTCCACAGTTCCGCGCGCAGAGCGGGTCATCGCACGCACATCAAGTGCTTCGAGGCGGATCGTATCGAAGCGCCGCGCGATGTCAGTGGTGGCCTTTTCGACCCAGTCCTTGCGACGGTCTCTCTCGCGGGCTTTGAGCTTCGCGATCGCCAGCTTCGTGCGGGCACGCCGGTTGGAGCCGCGCTCGGCGCGGGCCAGCCGCTGCTGCAGCACCTTGAGCCGCCTGGCCTCACCGCGGCTCAGACCAGGCACTTGCAGCAGTTCACCGGTCGACGAGGCCGCCGACACGGCAACACCGCGGTCGATACCGACCACACTGCCCTCACCTGGGCCCGCGATGGGTTCGGGGATGTGGGCGAACGCGATATGCCATCGGCCGGCCCGATCACGGGTGACCCGGTAGGACTTCACCTCCTCAGGGACCGGCCGCGAGAGGCGAAGGCGCACCCAGCCCACTTTGGGCACCCACACCCGGCCAAACCGGCGATTCAGCCGCTCGACATGATGCGGCCTGACCGCGACCTGCCGGAATCCCTCATGCACGCCGGCTTTACGCCAGGTCGGGCGGCGGTGCGTTCTGTTGAAAAAGTTGCGCATCGCCTGGGCAAAGTCCCGCAGCGCCTGCTGCCGCACGGTTTGCGACCCGGCGGCCAGCCAGTCGTGCTCGGCGCGGGCCGCGGTCAACTGAGCGCACTGCTCGTGGTAGCCGGGCGCGCGGCGTCCCGGCTGCCAATGCTGTTGCTGCTCGACGGCCAGGTTCCACACATACCGGGCGTGGCGACAATGCTCGGCCAACACCGCCGCCTGCTCAGCGGTAGGAAGAAGCCGGTATCGCGCCACGCCAGTAACGTAGCCGCCACCACCGACACCATAAGGAGAGACGGCGCTTCCTGCCCCAGCTAAGCCAGGGTTTCCACGCCGCAAGGATCCCAATGACCGAACAAACTTCGGGCACCCCGCTGGGCGCCTGGCTGGCCGATCTGCCCGACGAGCGGCTCATCCGGCTGCTGGAGCTGCGGCCCGACCTGACACAGCCGCCACCGGGCAGCATCGCGGCGCTGGCGGCCCGCGCGCAGGCCCGCCAATCGGTCAAGGCCGGCACCGACGAGCTGGACTTTCTCCGGCTGGCGGTGCTCGACGCGCTGCTGGTGCTGCACGCCGACACCGCGCCCGTGCCGCCGGCCAAGCTGATGGCCCTGATCGATGACCGCTCCGGTGAACAGACCGTCGTCGTCGCGCTGGACGACCTGCGCGAGCGTGCGCTGGTGTGGGGCGACGCCACGTTGCGGGTGGCCGCCGAGGCCGCGGCCGCCCTGCCTTGGTATCCCGGGCAGGCCATCCTCGAAGCGCCCGACCACACTGCCGACGAGATTGCCGACCTGCTCGCGGGCCTGAACGACGCGCAGCGCGACCTGTTGCGGCGCCTGATGGAGGGCTCGCCGATGGGCAGAACCCGCGACGCCGCGCCCGGAACCCCGCCGGACCGCCCGGTGCAGCGGCTGCTGGCCGCGGGTCTGCTCCGTCAGATCGACGCCGAAACCGTGATCCTGCCCCGCATGGTGGGCCAGGTGCTTCGCGGTGAGATGGCCGGCCCGGCCGAGTTGACGCCGCCCGATCCTGTGGTGTCGTCCACCACACCGGCCGACGTCGACGCTGTCGCCGCGGGAGCGGTGATCGATCTGCTACGTGAAGTCGAGTTGGTGCTCGAAACCTTCGGTGCCGCACCGGTTCCCGAGCTGCGCAGCGGCGGGCTGGGGGTACGCGACGTCAAGCGGCTGACCAAGCTGACCGGCATCGACGAACGGCGGCTGGGCCTGATCCTCGAGCTCGCGGCGGCGGCGGGGCTGATCGCGCCCGGTCTGCCTGACCTTGATCCGCGGGACGGCGGCGGGCCACACTGGGCGCCGACCGTGGCGGCGGACCGATTCATCGAATCGCCGACCGCGACGCGTTGGCACCTGCTGGCATCCACCTGGCTGGATCTCCCCGCCAGGCCGGGACTGATCGGCAGCCGTGGGCCAGACGGCAAACCCTATGCGGCCCTTTCCGATTCGCTGTATTCCACCGCCGCTCCGCTGGACCGCCGGTTGTTGTTGAACATGCTCGCCGACCTGTCCGCGGGCGCTGGCGTGGACGCTACCGAGGCCTCGGGGGCGATGATCTGGCGGCGCCCCCGCTGGGCGGTGCGGTTACAACCGCAGCCGGTGAGCGACCTGCTCACCGAGGCACACGCTTTGGGAATTGTGGGCCGTGGCGCGATCACCACCCCGGCCCGCGGGCTCCTGTCCGGCGGGCCGGACGAGGATGCCGTCGACGCGATGGCCCGGGCACTGCCGGAGCCGATCGATCACTTCTTGCTGCAGGCCGACCTGACGGTTGTCGTGCCCGGGCCGCTGGAACGCAAGCTGGCCGAGCAGCTGGCCGCGGTGGCGACCGTCGAATCGGCGGGCGCTGCAATGGTGTACCGGATCAGCGAGGCGTCGATTCGGCGCGCTCTGGACACCGGACGGACAGCGGGCGAGTTGCATGCGCTGTTCAAACGACACTCCAAAACACCTGTGCCACAAGGTCTCACATATCTCATCGACGACGTCGCCCGCAGACATGGGCAACTGCGCGTCGGGATCGCCGCCTCGTTCGTCCGCTGCGAGGACCCCGCGCTGCTCGCCCAGGCCGTCGCCGCGCCCGCGGCCGAGCAGCTGGAAATGAGGGTGCTCGCCCCGACCGTGGCGGTGTCGCAGGCGCCGATCTCCGAGGTGCTGGCGGCACTCCGAGCAGCCGGCTTCGCCCCGGCAGCCGAGGACACGTCCGGGACGATCGTTGATATTCGGGCCCGCGGGGCGCGGGTGCCCGCGCCGCCGCACCGCCGGGTCCATCGGCCGGTGCCGGCTCCCACCGGGCAGACGCTGGGCGCGATCGTCGCGGTCTTGCGCAAGGTGGCCGCGACCCCGTTCGCCAACATGCGGATCGACCCCGCCGTGGCGATCTCGCAGCTGCAGGAGGCGGCGCGGCTACAGGACTCGGTGGTGATCGGATACGTCGACCCGGCGGGCGTCGCCACCCAGCGCGTGGTGGCGCCGATCAATGTCCGTGGCGGCCAGCTGACCGCCTACGATCCGGCGTCCGGCCGGGTCCGCGACTTCGCCATCCATCGCGTCACGTCGGTGGTGTCGGCCGAACCCGGATAATGGATCGAATGACCGGCCCCCTGATCGTGCAGTCCGACAAGACGGTGCTGCTCGAGGTCGAGCATGAGCAAGCGGGCGAAGCGCGCGCCGCGATCGCCCCGTTCGCCGAGCTGGAGCGCGCGCCCGAACACGTCCACACCTACCGCATCACCCCGCTGGCACTGTGGACCGCCCGTGCGGCCGGCCACGATGCCGAACAGGTTGTCGACGCGCTGGTGTCGTTCTCCCGCTACGCGGTGCCCCAGCCGCTGCTGGTCGACATCGTCGACACCATGGCCCGGTATGGCCGGCTGCAGCTGGTGAAGCACCCGGCGCACGGCCTGACGCTGGTCAGCTTCGACCGCGCGGTGCTCGAGGAGGTGCTGCGCAACAAGAAGATCGCGCCGATGCTGGGCGCCCGCATCGACGACGACACTGTGGTGGTGCACAACAGCGAGCGCGGCCGAGTCAAGCAGATGCTGCTCAAGATCGGTTGGCCGGCCGACGATTTGGCGGGCTACGTCGACGGTGAGGCGCACCCGATCAGCCTGCGCCAGGACGGCTGGCACCTGCGCGACTACCAGGTGATGGCCGCCGATTCGTTCTGGTCCGGCGGCTCGGGCGTGGTGGTGCTGCCGTGCGGCGCGGGCAAGACCTTGGTCGGCGCGGCGGCGATGGCCAAGGCCGGCGCGACGACCCTGATCCTGGTCACCAACACCGTCGCGGGCCGGCAGTGGAAGCGCGAGCTGATGAACCGGACGTCGCTGACCGAGGAAGAGATCGGCGAGTACTCCGGGGAACGCAAGGAGATCCGCCCGGTCACCATTGCCACGTACCAGGTGATGACCCGGCGCTCCAAGGGCGAGTACCGGCACCTCGAGCTGTTCGACAGCCGCGACTGGGGCCTGATCATCTACGACGAAGTGCATCTGCTGCCGGCGCCGGTGTTCCGGATGACCGCCGACCTGCAGTCCCGGCGGCGGCTGGGTCTGACCGCCACGCTGATCCGCGAGGACGGTCGCGAGGGTGACGTCTTCAGCCTGATCGGGCCGAAGCGCTACGACGCGCCGTGGAAGGACATCGAAGCGCAGGGCTGGATCGCACCCGCGGAGTGCATCGAGGTGCGGGTGACGATGACCGACAACGAGCGGATGCTCTACGCCACCGCCGAGCCCGATGAGCGATACCGGCTGTGTTCGACGGTGCATTCGAAGCTCGCGGTGGTGAAGTCCATTCTGGAGCGTCATCCCGGCGACCAGATCTTGGTGATCGGCGCCTATCTGGATCAGCTCGACGAGCTGGGCGAGGAATTGAATGCGCCGGTCATCCAGGGATCGACCAAGACATCCGACCGGGAGGCCCTGTTCGACGCGTTCCGGCGCGGCGAGGTGCCCACGCTGGTGGTGTCGAAGGTCGCCAACTTCTCCATTGACCTGCCGGAAGCCAATGTGGCGGTGCAGGTTTCGGGGACGTTCGGGTCTCGGCAGGAGGAGGCGCAGCGGCTGGGCCGGCTGCTCCGGCCGAAATCCGACGGCGGCGGCGCGATGTTCTACTCGGTGGTGTCGCGCGACAGCCTGGACGCCGAGTATGCCGCGCACCGTCAGCGCTTCCTGGCTGAGCAGGGCTACGGCTACGTGATCCGCGACGCCGATGATCTGCTCGGCCCGGCGATCTAGACGTGCGGCCCAACGGGTTTCACGACGGTCAGTAGCACCACCGAATCCTCCACCGCCTGCAATCCATGCCGTACACGAGGCAGGATGATGTGATCGCCGGGCGACCCGTTCCAGCCGGCCGATGAGTTGGTCACCCGCACCCTGCCCTGCAGCACCTGCAGTGTGGACTCGCCGGGGCTTTCGTGATCGTCCAGCGTGCTACCGGCCGTCATCGCCAGCAGGGTCTGGCGCAGAGAGTGCTCGTGGCCGCCGTAGATCGTGTGTGCACTACGGCCGCTGCTCGCCGCGCGCGCCGTTTCCAGATGCTGCCGCGCGAGCGCGGTGAGTGAGATCTTCTCCATCGCCGGTCCCTTTCCAGACGATCCAACATGCTTTTGAGCGTTTAAGCCATGGATCGTCTCGAATCCGGGCCGTTGAATTCGACCCATGACCAACGCAATCACTAACACCATTCTCGTCATCGGCAGCACCGGCAAGACCGGAAAGCGCGTCGTAGACCAACTCGAAGAGCGCGGCCTACCCGTCCGGCGCGGTTCCCGCTCGGCGGACATCCCGTTCGACTGGGAGAAACCGCAGACCTGGGCGCCCGTCCTGGCCGGCGTCGACAAGGTCTACATCACCTACTACCCGGACCTGGCCGTGCCCGGGTCGGTCGAGGCAATCCGCCGGCTCACCGAACTCGCCAACCAAGCCGGCGTCAGCAGGCTCGTGCTGCTCTCCGGTCGCAACGAAGTCGAGGCCGAACGGGCCGAGGCCGTCGTCAAGGCGTCGGGCCTGCAGTGGACGGTCGTGCGGTGCGCCTTCTTCGCGCAGAACTTCAACGAGGGCGCCTGGCTCGACGAGGTGCTCGCGGGCACCGTGGCGCTGCCGGTCGACAACGCGCAGGAGCCGTTCGTGGACGTCGACGACATCGCCGACGTCGTGGTGGCCGCGCTGACCGACGACCGCCATGTCGGCCAGCTCTACGAGCTGACCGGACCGCGGTTGCTCAGCTTCCGCGAAGCGGTGGCGGAGGTTGCAGCGGCCGCCGGGCGTGACATCAGTTTCATGTCGGTGTCGATCGACGACTACACCGCGATGCTGAGGGAATACGGCATGCCGCAGGACTTCATCTGGCTGTTGAACCACTTGTTCACCGAGGTGCTGGGCAGCAAGGCACAGCTGGCCGACGGTGTGCAGCGCGCGCTGGGACGCGAGCCCAAGGACTTCAGCGACTACGCGCGCGAGACCGCGGCGACCGGCGTGTGGACGACCCAGTAGCTGGTTCGGCGCCGTCGAATCGGTGAGGATCGGCGGCCGGCAGCCAGACATCGCCGTCGTTTGCAGCTAATTTGGTGCTCGGCTACCTCAGCGCCGAGTTCTCATTTCCCGACCGGCAAGCGGTGAACGGGTATCTGGGTGTGGTTGTCACGCGCGGCGACGACGGCTGGAGCATCGCCCACTACCAGGCGTCGAAGCTCGATTAGCAACGTCGGATGGCACAAATCGCCCTGACGACGCGCGCGCCGCGTTAACGCGCTAGCCTCAGTCACGGGTCAACAGCAGCCCTCGCGGGCCCTATCAGGAGGCACACCACGCCACCCATGAGCGGACGCACGTTTTCACTCACGCACGTCGCCAGCATCGCACTCGCCGGTGCCGTAATCAGCTTGGGCGCGCTGGCCGTGGCGGCCCAGGCCAACGCGGATCCGGTGCCGCCGCCCTCCCCGACGCCGGCGGCGCCCGAGCCAGGCGTCGTTCCCCCAGGGCAGCCGGTGGTGGAAGCCCCGGGGAGCGAGCCCGTAGCGGCGCAAGCGCCGCCACCCGTCGGGGCACCGCCCATACCGGAAGTGCCGAACCCCGTGTATGGACAGGGTTCGAGGCCGGGGCCGTTGGGCTTCCTCAGGGATGCGTGGCACCAGGCTCAGGATCCATACGGGTTCACCCGTACGCCGCCTGGCCAGATGCCCGCAACGGCCCCACCACCGCCAGGGGCCGATCCGGCGCCGCCGCTGCCGCCGGGGTACTACTCCTTGAACGGGCCACCGCCGCCGGGGTACTTCGACCCGCCTCCGGCGCCCGATCCGGCCGCGCCACCACCGCTCGTGCCGGGTCCACCGGCGCCCTAGCCGCGGCGGCTAAGCCAGCGCCGGGATCACTTCGCGTTCGAACAGCTCGATACCGGAGCGGTCGTAGGCCGCCTCCGGGAAGTAGAGAATCGCGCACTCACAGCCGAGTTCCTGCATTCGCTCCAGCTTTTCGACGACCTGCTCCGGTGTGCCGCTGGCGGAGTCGGGCGACTTGACCATGGCCAGCATGGAGTCGACGGCGGCCTCGTTCGCCTTGGTCACCTGTCTGGCCCGGATACTGGCGATGCGCTCGTCCACGTCTGCCTCGGACTCGCCGACGACGGCGTTGAAGTTGGCCGACCGCACGATCGCGTGGTAGTCGGTGCCGACGTCGCGGCAGTGGTGGGCCAGCACCTGTGACTTGTGCGCGAATGCGGCGGGCTCGGAGGTGAAGTTGGTGTACTGCGCATACTTCGCGGCGATGCGCAGCGTCACCTTCTCCCCACCGCCGGCGATCCACAGCGGAATCCCGCTCTCCTGCAACGGCTTCGGCGCCACTATCGCGCCATCGACCTGATAGTGCTTGCCGTCGAAGCTGACCCTGCCGTCGCGCCAGGCGGTCCGCATGATCTGCACGCCCTCGTCGAGCCGGCCGAGTCGCACGCCGGCGGACGGGAATCCGTAGCCGTAGGCCCGCCATTCGTGCTCGTACCAGCCGCCGCCGATGCCCATCTGGATTCGGCCGCCGGAGACGATATCGGCGGTTGCCGCCAGCTTTGCGAGATAGACCGGATTGCGGTAGCTGATCGCGGTACACATCTGGCCGAGCTTGATCCGCGACGTGGTGGCGGCATAGGCCGACATCAGCGACCACGCCTCGTGGGTGGCCTCATCGGTCGGCATCGGCACGGTGTGGAAGTGGTCGTACACCCACAGCGAGTCCCAGGCGCTGTCATCGGCGTAGGCGGCCAGGTCACGCATCACCGGCCAATGCTTTTCGGTGGGAATGTCCACCAGATCGAGTCGCCAGCCCTGCGGGATGAATAGTCCGAAGCGCATGACCGTCGACCCTAAAGCCTCAGCCGGTGGTGTGGACGATCAGCACGTCGGCCTTGGCCCTGGTGGCGACACTTCCGGGGACCGAGAACACCCGCCCGATGATCGCGTTGAGCCCCGCGTTGCCGACTACCAGCAGATCGGCCTTGACGGACTCGGCGACGTCCACCAGCGCATGCACCGGAGCATCCTCAATCGCGCGCTCCTCGATATTCTTGGCCCCGGCCGCCTTGGCACGGTCGCGGGCCTCCCGCAAGATCGCGTAGATCGGCGCCTTGCCCTTCACTTTGTAGGCCTCGTCGCCGAGGGCGTCGGCCGCGCGCGAATCCTCAGGTTGGTGGAAGTATCCCGTCGCAATGATCAGCTTCGAGTCCGACTCGGCGGCCATCGTGCCTGCGCGGTCGACTGCCAGCAGCGACGACGCAGAACCGTCGGTCCCGACCACCACGGTCTGATAGGCCCCCATAGTTGCCCTCCCCGCATCGTTGGCAATGCCATTCGAGACACTAACCCGTCCTGACTAACCTGGCGAGCATGGCCCTTTCCAAGGAAGAACGCGAACATTTCCTAGCCGAACCCCACATCGCGGCGCTGTCGGTGAGCGCCGGCGACAAACGCGGACCGCTGACGGTGCCGATCTGGTACCAGTACTCGCCCGGCGGTGAGCCGTGGGTGCTGACCGGGAACGGTTCGCGCAAGCACCGTCTGATCGAGACGCAAGGGGAATTCACGCTGATGGTGGACCGCGCCGAACCGACGGTTCGCTACGTCGCGGTCGACGGTCCGATCAGCCGCATCGAGCCCGGCACCGACGAGCACCTCGTCGAGATAACCAAGCGCTACCTCCCGCCGCAGCATGTGGACGCCTATCTCGAGGTCGCCCGCCGCGAGCACGGCGAATCCGTGATCATCCATCTGAAGCCACAACACTGGCTGTCCGCCGACCTCGGGGGGTTCTGACGATCGTGTCCTCGCGACAACTACTCTTCAGGACGCTCTACCGGCTCGGCTTCACCCCGTGGGACGGCCATCCGATGGCGAAGAGCCTGCGGGACGTGATCGAGGGCGACGGCTCGCCCCCGCTGCCGGCGGCAACCGCGCTCGACCTGGGCTGCGGCACCGGCGACAACTCCATCTACCTGGCCAAGCACGGATGGAAGGTCACCGGTGTCGACTATGTCGCCAAGCCGGTGGACAAGGCACGCGCCAAGGCGGCGGCCAACAACGTGGACGTCACCTTCGCCCAGGCGGACGTGACCCGGCTGAGCTCAGAGGGCGTCGGCACAAACTTCGCATTGATCGTGGACAACGGATGCCTGCACGGCATGAATGACGAGGACCGCGACGCCTACGTTCGCGAAGTCACCGCCGTCGCCGCGCCCGACGCGAAGCTGCTGCTGGTCGAATTCATTCGTGGCGGCTCGTTCGGGGTGCCCGGCATCGACCCGGCCGAGGTGGAACGGCGATTCGCTGTGGACTGGACGTTGCTGTCCTCGGGCGACGAGCCGGGGATGGACCACAACGGCAAGAACCCGGGGCGCCACTACCTGTTTGCGCGCTCCGCGGGCTCGTAGAGTGCCGCGACGTCGGGCAGGCTCACCTTCAGCGCCGGGTTGCGCGGCAGTTCGTCCACCCAGGCGAAGGCCACCGGCACGTTGTACACCGGCAGCTCTTGACGCACCAGCTCCTTGAGCTCGTCGTCGGACGGACGGGCGGCGCCGGGCGTGGCTTCGAGGGCGGCGAACGGCACCTGACCCAGACGCGCATCGCGCACTCCAACAATGCAGGCGTCCCGTATCGCGGGGTGCGAGATCAGCACCCGCCGAACGGTTTCCGGAAGAATCTTGAATCCGCCGCGGTTGATCGCGCCGTCCGCCCTGCCGTGCAGCGTGACGAAACCGTCGGCGTCGATGGAGGCGATGTCGGTGGTTCGGATCCAGTCAGGGCTGATCGAGGCGATTCTGGCTTCCAACAACCCCTGCTCGCCCGCGGGCAGTTCGGCTCCGGTGTCGGGGTCGACGATGCGCACTCGGGTATCCGGCAGGGGTTTACCGACGCTGTTGCGCTTGGATTCACCGTACTCATCGACGAGATCGGGAGTCCACGCACAGAGTGAACCCGCGAATTCCGTTGCTCCGTAGGCCAACCGGATTGGGATATCGAAGTGCTTCTCGAACTCATCGCGAGTCTCGGGGTCGAGCGGGCCCGACGCACTGATCAGGAAATCCAACGACGCCAGATCTTCCTTGGGTACGTCGGCGTCGAGCAGCATGCGAATGACGGCGGGCTGCACGCCGGAGCGCTTGACGCCGTGCGTCTTTATCGCTTTGACAAACCCGTCGACGGTGAACCGCTCGAGCATGACGATGCGCCTGGCGTTGTGAACTCCCGCGACCAGCTGGCATACCCCGATGCCGCCGAACTGCCAGTAGGCGAATTCCGGCGGAGCCCCAGGCGGGGCGGCCTCACCGCTGGTCACACTGAATACCGTCCGCTCCAGCACGGACGTCTTGATCGCCTGCCGTTTCGGCGGGCCGGTGGTGCCGCTGGTCAGAATGTGCAGTGCCACACCGGGTTCGACGTCGGCGTGCCGTCGAGTGTGGTCGCGCCGCTGCAGGCCGGAGACGGCCGCGACGACGGGCGTCTGCATCGAGATCGCGACGCCGGCGCTCCCTGCGCGCTTGGCGGCGGTGATGACCGGATCGGTCCAGTCCTCGCGATCGGCGACTATGCCCGATAACTCGAGCTTTTCGATGTCGCGGCCGATCGACTCGGGCGACTGAAAGGAGTAAATCATCGAGACCGCCCGCCCGGCGGCGAGAAAGCCGATGATCGCCGCGGCGTGCGGCAGCCGGTTGCGGACCACCAGACCGACCGGCGCTCGCTCGTCGACCCCCGCGTCGCGCAAGGCGGTGGCGATCGCATCGGCGTACGCTGTGATCTCGTCGCCGGAGTACCACCGGCCCTCGAACTCGATGCACGGCCGCTCGCCGTACCTAGCGAGTCCCGCCGCGAACTTTTCGGTAAAGCCCTGGGTCACGCGGCCAATTTAGCGCGGATGACTAGAGCAGCGAGTCCGGCGGGGTGAAGCGGTCACCGTACTTGGCGGCCAGCTCACGCGCCCGCGCCACGAAACCGGCCTTGCCGCCGGGGTATCCGACGATGTACTGCGCCGAGCCACCGGTCCACGGCGGGAAGCCGATGCCCATGATCGAGCCGATGTTGGCATCCGCGGTCGACGTCAGTACGCCCTCGTCGAGGCACTTCTGGGTCTCCAGCGCCTCGGCGAACAGCATCCGGTCAATCATGTCCTGCAGCGGCGGTTGCGACGAGCCGGACTTGAACGTCTCGCGCAGTCCGGGCCACAGCTGGGTCCGCTTGCCGTCGACGTACTCGTAGAAGCCCGCGCCCTTCAGTCGAGACGGGCGATCGAGCTCGATCATCTTCTCGACGACCGCCTCGGCCGGGTGCGGCTCGTAGGTGCCGCCGGCGTCCTCGACACCCTTGCGCGTCGCGACAGCGATCTTGTGCATCAGTTCCAGGTTGAGCTCGTCGGACAGCTGCAGCGGCGGCGCCGGATAGCCGGCCTGCGAACCTGCGGCCTCGATGCTGGCCGGCTCGACACCCTCGCCGAGCATCGCCAGCGCCTCGTTGACGAACGTGCCGATCACGCGGCTGGTGAAGAAGCCCCGGCTGTCGTTGACCACGATCGGGGTCTTGCCGATCGCCAGCGTGTAGTCGAACACCCGGGCCAGCGCCTCGTCAGAGGTCTTCTCGCCCTTGATGATTTCCACCAAAGGCATCTTGTCGACCGGCGAGAAGAAGTGAATCCCGATGAAATCCTCCTGTCGCTTGATGCCGGACGCCAGGCCGGTGATCGGCAACGTAGAGGTGTTCGAGCCGAGCAGCGCGTTCGGCTCGACGACATCCTCGATCTCCTGGAAGACCTTGTGCTTTAGTTCCTGGTTCTCGAAGACCGCCTCGATCACGAAATCGACACCCTTGAGATCTGCGGCATCGGCCGTCGGGGTGATCCGGTCCAGCAGCGCCTTGGACTTCTCCTCGGTGGTCTTGCCGCGTTCCAGTGCCTTGGCTTCCAGCTTCTCGGAGTAGCCCTTGCCCTTTTGCGCAGCGTCGTTATCGACGTCCTTGAGCACCA
>NZ_JBOGDB010000125.1:0-7181 GCF_050701515.1 Mycobacterium sp.
GCCGGGCGTCCAGCCACAGCCGGAATGCTCGGCGCCGGGCGGCGACGCGCAGATGTTCGGTGATCACCGGCCGCACCGCATTCAACGGCGGCGCGGCCAAAGTCGCGGTGCGCCAACCGTTTCCGGCGGCCGCCGGCGTGGCGAAGCGCAGCGGGTTGCGGGCGTGGTAGTCGGCCACCCCGGCGTCGGTGACATCGACCGCGGCCGTGACGTGGCCGAACATCGCACGGGCCAGCGGGTCGGCCAACGCCGCCGCGGCCACGCTGCCGATCTCGAGCCGGGCCGAAACATCCGGCAGCAGTTCGTCTTCGGCGGGCGCGCCATCGGCGGTCAGCCCGGCCGCGGCGGCCTCGGCCGCGATCACGCGTTCGGTCACCAGAAGCTGGGTTAGCCAGCGGCGCAGCTGTCGGCCCTCGCTGGTGCCCGCCCGGGGCAGCGACCCCTCGGGCATCGTGGCGCGCAGCCGGGCTTCTCGCGCGTCGACGTCGGCGACCGGCACGCCGATCCCGGCCACCGTCGCGGCGATGTGCGGATGCCCGCTCATTGAACCGTCACCTTCACGGCGGGCGAGTAGATCAGCCGCCCTGCGCAGCCCACCCGGACCAGCGCCCACCACTCGCCGGGATCCACCCACGCCGGCGGCGTGATGTCGAAGCCGAGTTCGACGGTGCCGCCGGCCGGCAGCACCGCGCCCCGCGCGGCCGGACCCATCCACTCCCAGGTGCCCCACGGGCTGATCAGGTGCGCCTCCACCGCCAGGCTTGCGGCGGCATTGGTGCCGACCGTGACGGCCAGCCACGCCGATTCGCCGGGCGTCACCACCATCTCGTCCGGTCCGCTGACCAGGTGAACGAGTTCGCCGTGTTCCGCGGGCATTCCCACCGCGACCGTGCAGACGTCCTCCACGACCTGGCGCCAGGACGCCGGCATCGACTCGGCGTCGTTGCCGGTGACGACGAGTTGCGCGCGCACCGGGTAGATCCCCGGTGGGGCGTCCGGCGGCATGGTGAACTCGATGTCGGCCTCGAGGTGCTCACCGCGTGGCAGCACGAACGGCAGCCTCGCCGGTCTGGCGGTCCAGCCTTCCGGGCACACCAACCGCACCGTGCCGTGCAGCACCGAGTCGGCGCAGTCGCTGGCTGCGGTAAGCCGAAGCAGCACTTGGTCATTCGGCTCGGCGTCGACGTGGTGTGGCTGCACGTGCACGACGGCGGGCAGCCCGCCGAGCGGCGCGGGGCCACGGTTGTGCAGCCAATACTGCGCATACAGCGGTTGCGCGGCCTCGGCATCGGGTGCCAGCACGGTGTGGTCGGCCTCGATCACCTGCGGCATGTTGAGCCGGGTCAGCACGGTGGCAATCTCGTAGCCATGCAGCGTGAGGCCCTCGGACGTCAGGTGCTGCTGCAGGCGCGGCTGCTCCAGCAGGTCGACCCGCGACGCCGAGGACACCTTGTGCAACCCGGACGTCACCGCGACATCGGTTGTGGTTCCGCATGTTTCGACCAACCGGACGGCAACAGATTCGCATGGGTCGACCGGCACACTGCTACCGCCGGCAATAGGGTTGCCCGCGGCCTTCAGCGCGCCGAGTTGCACCGAACCGGCCGGTTCGATCTCCAACAGCGAACCCCACTGCGGCAATCCGCCTGGGGCACTGGTGTTTCCGGTGACGGCCAGCAGCGGATGCGAGAAATTCGCACTGCGGGCCGGAACACCTGCCTTCCGCCAGTCGCCGTCGCCGGATATCAGCGCGTAGTCGAAGGTGTGGGTCCAGTGCTGCAGCTGGAAATTCGAGCCGTCGGGTGCGGTGCGGCGCGGCTGCGGGTCCATCCAGACCCCGGACGGCCAGCCGGTGCACGAGCGCATCAACGACGTGTACAGGGTGCCCTCGGTGTCGACGGCGAAGCCCGGCACTCCGCGGTTGCACACCGCGACCGTCCGCTGTTCGAAGGCATCCAGCTCGACCGGCGCCTGTTGCTCGACGACGATCTCGGCATCGGCGAGGTCGTCGACCACCGATGCGACGGCACCGTCGAGGCCGTCCTGACCGGCGATGACCAGCACCGGCAGCGCCCGCACCGCCCGCAGGTCGGCACCGGGCAGCCACCTCGCCGCCAGCGGCGCGGCGGCCGGCACCCACACCCTGGCTGCGCCGGTGGCGTACAGCTGTCGCTTGAGTTCCTCGGTGTAGGCCGGATCGGCGTCGGCCAACACGGCGGCGGTGAACGCGTTCTGGTCGGGCCCGCCGAGCGCGATCCGGGCATCCGGCAGGTTGGAGTCGACGTTCAGATCCCCGTACCGCGGCTTGTCGGCGCTGCTGCAGGTGGCGGTGACACCGGCGCGCACCAGCGCCACCATCAGCTCGCGGGCCAGCGGCGCGGACGCCGTCTCGGCCGGCGACACCACCTCGGCCACCGACACCGCCCGCACGCTGTCGCCGACCCGGACCCGTGCGGCCGACGACAACCCGAACCAGCCGTATGCCGGATTGTCCAGTGTGTAGGGATGTTTCGCGGTGTCGACGGACTGCTCGGAGCCGGGCTCGTGCAGCAGCGCGAAGCCGCGCCCGATCACCGCGTCACCGACCTCGCTCACCGGCATCGCGCCCGGCACCGGACATGGCCAGCGCAGCCGCAACAACTGGTCGGCGCCGGCGAATTCGTCGATCGTGGTGCTGCAGTCCAACCGGGCGAGGTCATGCCACAGCGTCAGCGTCTGGGTATACCGCAACACCGTGCCGATCCGCCCGCGCACCACCAGCCGCTGGCCCAGTGGTCCGCGATAGCACTGCACCGACTCGGCCGTGAAACTGGACGAGACGACTACCGGCCCCTTGGGCAGCAGGTGCCACGGGCCCTCACCCGCCTGCGGATGAGCCGGGTACTCGTCGTAGACCGCAAGCTCGTTGCCCACGTCGCCGTCGGCGATCAGCTCGCGGCCGCCTTCGATCAGCGACGACACCGCGCCGCCGCGGGCCGGATCGACGCGCAACCGGTAGTGCTCGTTGGCGATCTCCGTCCCGCCCACCGGCTCCCACCCGGTGGGCTTCGCGGCGGCGGCCAGGCGATAGGCCCGCCAGCCCAGCGACGGCACGTCGCGCGCCAGCCAGCTGACCGATCGCCCACCGTGCTCGACGAGGGCCGGCACTTCGGTGCCGTCGGCGTCGAACACCCGCACCCCGGCACCGATCGGCGGGTCCAGGCGCGCCGTCACCACATCGGTTCGCTTGTGCGCCAAGGTGTTCCATATCACTACCGACCCATCGACGGCGCCGGAGATCAGGGTGAGCGCGTTGTCGCGCGCCGCGCGACCCAGTTCCCACGCGTCGCGCCAGCCGGTCAGCAGGTCGAGGTACACCTGGTCGGACTCCGAGCCGGTGATGGCGTCGTGGTGCGCGCCGTAGGCCAGCTGCACCCAGGCCTTCTCCAGCGCCGCCTGCGGATACGTCGCACCGGCCAGCAGTCCGGCGAACACGGCGAACTTTTCCGCGTCCAGCACCGCGTTCTCGGCGGCCCGGTTGGCCTGTTTGGTGTCGATGTAGGAGACGTCCTTGCCGGTGTAGATGGGGTTCATGTCTCGGGTCTGCGGCGACGGCTCGACTCCCCGCGCGTCCAGTTCGGCCCGCACCGACGCGAAGAACTCCCGCGGCAGCGCACACACGAACCGGGGCCAGGTGTATCGCGCATTCCAGTCGCGGTGAATCTCGGTGACCCACTTGTTCGGTGGCGTGTAGTCGGTGCCGACCGGCAGCAGCACGTTGCGCGTCAGCGCGACCTTCTTGAGATTCGCGAACAGCCGGTAGGTGGCGGCCTCGGCCTCTTCCAGCGTCGCCGACGAATCCATCCACCAGCCGCCCGAGTAGTGCGCGGGCATGTAGTGGGTGAGCAGGCCGCGCCCGGACGGCGCGATCCATTCGAACTCGGCGGAGAACTGCATCCGCTCGGGATCGCCGTCGCCGGCCATCGGGCCCCACTGATGGTGCGGGCCGCGGGCCCACGAGCTGGACGTCAGCCCCGCGTCGGCCGCCATGCCGGGGAACTGCGGGTCGTGCCCGAAAACGTCGAGCTGCCACGCGGTGGCCGGGTCGGCACCGATGACGTCGCGCTGAAAACCCATGCCGTGCACAAAGTTCCGGATCGTCGTCTCGGGGCTGGTGAGGTTGGTGTTTGGCTCGTTGTAGGCCCCGCCCATGATTTCGACGCGGCCGTCGTCGATCAACCGTCGCAGGTCTGCCCGGTCCTCGGGGTGGGTGTCCCAGTACGGTTTGAGGTAGTCCACCTCGGCCAGCACGAACTTGTATTCCGGTTCCCTGCGCGCCATTTCGAGGTGGGCGGCCACCAGGTTGAAGCCGTTGTTCTGCCTGCATTGACCGGGCGGATCCTCGGTCCACAGGCTGGTGTAGGCCGCCTGGGTGTTCCACCACACCGGGTCGTAGTGGAAGTGGCTGATCATGAACATGGTCCAGCCAGGTTCGGCGACGGTGAACACGAAGGGAGTGCTGGCGTTATCTGCCACAACCCGCGCCGCGCGCTGCTCGCCGACGACGGACCGGAGCACCTGCACGGCCACCTCGACCACACCCCCGGCCGGGTCGGCCGGCGCGGGCTCCGGCGTGGCCAGGCCGTCGCCCTCGACCGTGATCGGCGTGCCGCCGCCGGTGTGGGCGACCCGCACCACCTGCAGCGGCGCATCCGGCGGCCCCACGAAGAGGTCCGTCGACTCCGCGGAGGTCACCTGGAGCGGTCCGCCGATCGCCACCTCGCCACCCTACGTAGTTATGGCCGCGAAACGTCGACAACAAGCGCCCGATGATCCGAGATCGGCAAGACCGGGGTGCGGCAGTCATCCGCACGCAGCGCCGGGTCGTCGGTGAGGATGTGGTCCAGCTGACGACGCGGGTCGTCGGCCGGGAACGTCGGTGCCTCCCCGAGCGGCCGCAGCCCGAACCAGCGTCGCGGCGTCATGTTGAGGTCGCCCATCAGCACCCGCGGTCCCGGGAAGCCACGCAGATCCCGGATCAGGTGCCGCAGCTGCACGCGGTTCCACCCGGCCACGAACGACAGATGGGTGTTCGCGACGGTCAGCGGCCCCACCGGGGTGTCCAGCCGCGCGACCATGGCCGCGCGTGGTTCCTCGTGCACCATCAACACCCGGTTCGGGCCCCGCAGGTACATCGGAATCGTCATCGGGATGCGGGGCAGCCGCAGCACCTGCCAGCTCTGCACCGGAAACCGGGACAGCAACGCGATGCCATATGCGGCCGTGCCCGGTTGCTCGCGTTCGGTCGCCGCCATCCACATCGCCCCTGGTGTGCCCGAGATCGCCGCGACGAATCGGTGGCTCACCGCGCCCATCGCCTCGGCGGCGACCGCGGTCAGGTCGGCCCTCGCCGAGCGGGGCTGGTCGAGGTCGACCTCCTGCAGGGCCAGCACGTCGGCATCGAGCCGCCCGATGGATTCGCGGAGTCGGTCCACCTCAACAGCGCCGTCGTGGACGCTGCGTCCGTGCAGGATGTTGAAGGTGGCCACCCGCATGGGTATTACTTACCCGCGATGACAGACCAGGGACACCTGCCCGCGCGCAACGACGACCTGCGCGACGCCCTCAAGCGCGCCGCGTCGGCCCTCAAGGCCCATGGACCCGAATTCGCCCTGGCGGGTAGCTACGCGCTGTGGGTGTACGGCGGGCCCGAGCCTGTGCACGACGTGGACTTCGTCGTCGCCGAGCGCGACGCCGACGCGGCGGCGGTGACGCTCGCGAAGGCCGGCTTCCGCATCCAGCGGACGCCGGAAGACTGGCTGTTCAAGGCCTGCATCGGCGACGACCTGGTGGTCGACGTGCTGCACCGGCTCAACGGCGTGCCGGTTGACCCGGAGACCATCCGGTCGGTGGAGGAAGTCGACGTGCTGGCCATCCGGATGCCGGTGCTGTCGGCGACCCAGGTGGTGACGGAGAAGCTGTCCTCGCTCAACGAGCACCATTGCGACTTCGCCGCATTGCTGCCCGCTGTCCGCGCGGTCCGGGAGCAGGTGGACTGGGATCGGGTGCGCGCCGACACCGTCATTAACGATTTCGCCGCCGCATTCTTGGTGCTCACCGACCGGCTGGGCATCACCGCCTGACGTCTGGACGGGGTGAAAATTGTCACACACCCGGTATGCCGAATCGTTATCAGATTGTTCAGTGCGGTTGGGCTGCAATTCATTTCGGCTGACGCCCGTTTTCGGTCAACGGCGCGCCATCTGAAATAGTCGCGTGGTTATGTCACAGTGGAGTCATCATGACGACCGAACGCAAGACGTCTAGTGGCCCGCGCAACTTGCCGGACCCGCTGTCACTGGGTTTCGAGGCGCACCGTCGGCTGCTGCTGCTCCGTCTGCGATGGCACGGATCGGCGGCCGGACGCGGGCGTCACGGCCTGATCACCGCACGACGCAGCCGTGCGGCAACGGTTTCGACCGCCCTGGCGACTTCGGGTGGCTCGAGCACCTCGAAGTCGCACCCGACCGTCGCGAAATAGAACACCATCCGCTCCGGGTCGTCGGCGCCCGCGGTGACGATGCAGGAGCCCGGCCCATCTGGCTCTATGGTCACCGATGCTGGCGAGAAGTGCTGCGCCACAACGTCTTCCGGAGCGGAATAGCGGACCCGCGCCACATACCGATACGGCGACGCGCTGATCGACCGCCGCACGTAGGCCGCGGCGTCGGGCGCATCCTGGGCCACGAACGTGCTGCCGTGCGCCCGCACGTCGCGCATCCGGTCCAGCCGCAGGCTGCGCCAGTCCTGACGGTCGCGGTCGAACGCCAGCAGATACCAGCGCCGTCCGGTGGTGACCAGCTGATAGGGCTCCAGCCGCCGCTCGGTGGCGCCGCCGGAGCGGTCGACGTAGGCCGCCGACACCTGCTCGCGGTCGCGGCAGGCACGGGCCAGCGTCATCAGCACGTCGGGTTCGACCGGCGAATCGGACGAGCTCCAGGTCAGCGTCACGGTGGCGTCGTGCACCGCCGACACCTGCGAGCGCAGCCGCGACGGCATCACCTGATCCAGCTTGCTCAACGCCCGCAGCGCCGACTCGCCGACCCCGGCCACGCTGCCGCCCGCGGCCAGCCGCAGGCAGACGGCCATCGCCACCGCCTCGTCGGGGTCGAGCAGCAGCGGCGGCAGCGCCGCGCCGGCGC
>NZ_JBOGDB010000126.1:0-4349 GCF_050701515.1 Mycobacterium sp.
GTCCGATGCCGCGGTGGTTTCGCAGTCCTGGGGCATGGCGTTCGCGACCCTGGTCAGCCGGATCACCGGCTTCGCCCGCATCGTGCTGCTGGCGGCGATCCTGGGTGCGGCGCTGACCAGTGCCTTCTCGGTGGCCAATCAGCTGCCCAACCTGGTCGCCGCGCTGGTGCTGGAAGCGACCTTCACCGCGATCTTCGTGCCGGTGCTGGCCCGCGCCGAACGCGACGACCCCGACGGCGGCACCGCCTTCGTCCGCCGTCTGGTCACGCTGGCCACCACGCTGCTCTTGGTGGCGACCGTGCTGTCGGTGACGGCCGCACCGTTGTTGGTCCGACTCATGTTGGGCAGCGACCCCCAGGTCAACCGGCCACTCACCACCGCGTTCGCCTACCTGCTGCTGCCCCAGGTGCTTTTCTACGGATTGTCGTCGGTTTTCATGGCAATCCTGAACACCCGCAACGTCTTCGGGCCGCCCGCCTGGGCGCCGGTGGTCAACAACGTGGTCGCCATCGCCACCCTCGGCCTGTACCTGATTGTGCCCGGCGAACTTTCGGTGGATCCGGTGGAGATGGGCAATGCCAAACTCCTGGTGCTGGGGATCGGGACGACGCTGGGAGTATTCGCACAGACCGCGGTACTGCTCGTCGCCATCCGGAAGGAACGGATCAGCCTCCGTCCGCTGTGGGGCATCGACGACCGGCTCAAGCGGTTCGGCGGGATGGCTGCGGCCATGGTGCTGTACGTGTTGATCAGCCAGATCGGCTTGATCGTCGGAAATCAAATTGCAAGTGCCGCAGCGGCTTCCGGCCCGGCGATCTACAACTACACGTGGCTGGTGCTGATGTTGCCGTTCGGCATGATCGGCGTGACCGTGCTGACGGTGGTGATGCCACGACTGAGCCGCAACGCGGCCGCCGACGACATCCCCGCGGTGCTGGCCGACCTGTCATTGGCCACCAGGCTGACCATGGTGACGCTGATACCGACCGTGGCCTTCATGACCGTCGGTGGTCCGGCCATCGGTAGCGCTCTCTTCGCCTACGGGAACTTCGGCGAAGTCGACGCGGGGTACCTGGGCATGGCGATCACGCTTTCGGCGTTCACGCTGATTCCGTATGCGCTGGTGCTGCTGCAGCTGCGGGTTTTCTACGCCCGCGAGCAGCCGTGGACGCCGATCGTGGTGATCGTCGTCATCACCGCGGTCAAGGTCGCCGCCTCGCTGGCGGCCCCCCACCTCACCGATGACCGCGAGATGGTCGCCGGCTATCTCGGCCTGGCCAACGGCCTCGGCTTCCTCGCCGGAGCCATCGTCGGCTACATCCTGTTACGCGCCAACCTGAATCCGCCGCGCGGGCGCCTGGTCAGCCTCGACGTGGTGCGCACCATTCTGGTGACGATCGCCGCGTCACTGATTGCCGCGCTGCTCGCCCATGTCGTCGACCAGTTGCTGGGCCTCGAGTCGCTGACCGTGCACGCCGGTGGCGCCGGCTCGATACTGCGGCTGGCGGTGCTGGGGCTGATCATGCTTCCGATCATCGGCGCGATCATGGTGGCCGCGCGGGTACCCGAGGCGGAGGCCGCGCTGGCCGCCGTCCGGCGCCGCATCGGCAAGCGCCAGACGGTAGCCGCGGGGCCAACTGCGCCGTCCGTCCGACCACGGCCAGGCGGGCCTCTCACGTACGCTGAACAGAGGAATTCGCCCGCGTCGCGGCGTCGTCACGGCCCGGCGGCGACTTGGCGCGGGCCTCCGGCACCGGTTGCCGGAGCCGGCATGCGGAAAGGACCAGCGGTGACCGACGACTCCGCGGGCAGCACCGCACCCGGACCCGACAACGGCGCGACCACCAAGATGCCGCGGCCCGCCGCGGACGACTTCCAGCCGGACGTTCCCGGCGGGCCGGGGGACGCTCCCGGTGGCGGCGAAGAGCAGGCTGATTCGGGCACGATGCCCGTCACCACCGTGCCGCCGCCCATCTCGGGCCGGCCACCTGCCGACTACGGCGGCGATCCCACCCGCGAACCGCTCGCCTTCGACATCCCCCGTGAACCACCGATCGAGACGGCGACGTCCGACGAGGACGTGCACCTCATCCCCGGTGCCACCATCGCGGGCGGCCGCTACCGGCTGTTGGTCTTCCACGGCGGCCCGCCGAATCTACAGTTCTGGCAGGCGCTGGACACCGCCCTGGATCGCCAGGTGGCCCTGACGTTTGTCGACCCGGACGCGATGCTGGCCGACGAGGAGGTGGAGGAGATTCTTAGCCGCACTCTGCGGCTGAGCCGGGTCGACACACCCGGCGTGGCCCGGATCCTCGATGTCGCCAACACCGGATCCGGCGGGCTGGTCGTCAGTGAGTGGATTCGCGGCGGCTCCCTGCAAGAAGTGGCCGAGACCTCGCCGTCGTCGATCGGCGGAGCGCGCGCGATCCAGTCGCTGGCTGCCGCCGCGGAAGCCGCTCACCGCGCGGGTGTCTCGCTGTCGATTGACCACCCCAGCCGGGTTCGAGTCAGCGTCGAGGGCGACGTGGTGCTCGCCTTCCCCGCCACCATGCCGGCCGCCACCCCCGAAGACGACATCCGCGGCATCGGCGCCGCGCTGTACGCATTGCTGATCAACCGGTGGCCGCTGCCGGAGTCCGGTGTTCGCAGCGGCCTCGAGCCGGGCGAGTTCGACGCCGCGGGCGAGCCCGTCGAGCCCCGGGCCATCGACCGCGACATCCCGTTCCAGATCTCGGCGGCGGCCGCGCGCTCGGTGCAGGTGGGCGGCGGCATCCGCAGCGCTCCGACGCTGCTGAATCTGCTGCAACAGGCGACCGCCATCGCCGACCGCACCGAATTGATCTCACCCGTCGAGGAGCCGGGCGCGCCCGGAGTGGTGCCGCCGCGCCCGACCCGGCCGCGTCGCGAGCCCTCCGTCGATCCCGAGGCGGCGGCTCGTCGCCGCAAGGCTCTGATCGTCGGCCTCAGCGTCGGCGGGGCGATCATCATCGTCGCGCTGATCGTGCTGGCGTCGGTGTTGAGCCGCATCTTCGGCGACGTCGGCGGATTCGACAAAGACGAGCTGGGCCTCAACGCGCCCACCACGTCGGTCGAGGGCGGAGACGGAACGACAATCAAACCCGTTCGGGCAACGGTGTTTTCACCCGAAGGCGGCGCCGACGCGCCTGACCTCGCCGGGCTCGCGATCGACGGCAACCCCGCCACCATGTGGCCCACCGACACCTATACCGACGCCACGCCGTTCCCCGGCTTCAAGAACGGCGTCGGCCTGATGCTCCAGCTGTCGCAGCCCACCACGATCGGGTCGGTGACCATCGACGTCACCAGCACCGGCACCGCGGTGGAGATCCGGTCGGCGGAGGCGCCGGCTCCCGCGTCGCTTGAGGACACCACCGAGCTCACCGGGCCTACCTCGTTGAAACAAGGCTCCAACACCATCACCGTGGACAACGCGACGCCGACCAGCAATCTGCTGGTCTGGATCTCCACGCTGGGCACCGTCAACGGCGAGAGCCGCACCGACATCTCCGAAATCACGCTCAACGCCGCGTCCTGACGGTTATCCCCAAGGCGCTCGCGGGGTAAAGCCGCGTCACGGGTGCCCCGGCCAAGAAGTGTCAGAGGGGGTGTCTGAGGGTGATTAGTGTTCGCGTGTGGGGAGCTTCGGGGGGACCTCTGAGCCGTTGGGGGCATGCCACCGCTCGGATGCGGAGCTGCTGGCCGCGCACGTCGCCGGCGACCGGTACGCGTTCGAGGAGCTGTTCTACCGCCATCAGCGGCAGCTGTACCGGCTCGCGCTGATCACCAGCCGCAACCCCGACGATGCCGCGGACGCACTGCAGGATGCGATGCTGTCCGCGCACCGCGGGGCGGCACGTTTCCGCCACGACGCGGCGGTGAGCAGCTGGCTGTACCGCATCGTGGTGAACGCCTGTCTTGACCGCCTGCGCCGCCACAAGACCCATCCGACCACCGTCCTGAACGACGACAGCTGCCCGGTCAGCGACCACACGCCGCGGGTGGACACCGCGGTCGTGGTGGAACGCGCGTTGATGCGGCTACCGGTCGAACAGCGCGCTGCGGTGGTCGCGGTGGACATGCAGGGCTACTCGGTGGCCGAAGCCGCCCGAATGTTGGGTGTTGCCGAAGGAACGGTGAAGAGCCGCTGCTCGCGGGCCCGCGCGAAGCTGGCCGCGGCCCTCGGTCATTTCGACGCGGGCGCCTGCGGGGCACACTGATGGAACCGAAGGCGCGTCGCCGGCGTCCAACCCCGCGGCGAAGACTGCGTCGACGGACACCATCACACCCAACCAGCGGGGGCGGAAATGGACAGCGGCGGCGAGGAGCAG
>NZ_JBOGDB010000127.1:0-9066 GCF_050701515.1 Mycobacterium sp.
CGACGCCGCCGGCGGCGGCGATTCATTGCTAGTGAGAACGGCGATGGTGATACCGATGCCACTGGCAATCATCGCGAAGATCGCCAAGGCTGCCATCAGTCGACGTGCATTCATCTACTCCCCTGTCTGACTCTGGCCATCAACCTTAGGGCGTTCACGGAGGAGAGCCCATGTCGGTCGAGGAGAACAAGGAACTGGTCCGCCGCGGGACAAGGTGGTCACCAGGCTTACGGCTCGCGGGACGCAGCGTGGCGATCTGCCGGGCATCCCCGCCACCGGCAACGAGATGCTGATGACGGCGACTGTGATCCACCGGATCGAGAACGGCCGCCTGGCCGAAAAGTGGTCGGACAAGGATGTTCTCGCCATGCTCCAACAACTCGAAGTGCTTTTGCGGCTCAATCAATGAGCGTCTAGTCACTCTTGACCGGATTGCCGTCGGCATCCCAGTTCGCCGCCACCTTTTTGCTCGGCTGGACGCGAGGCGGTTCGCCCGGCATCTTCGGGTAATTCGGCGGATATGGCAGATCACCCAGCCCGCGTTCCTCGTCGGCCTTGACCATCTCCAGCAGCGGCTTTATTGATTGCGCTTTCGAATCGATGTCTGCCCACGGATCATCCCGTCGCGCAACCAGATCCGGCACGGTGGCGATGGTGTAGGCGTCGGGGTCGGCATCGCGCAACTCGTCCCACGTCACCGGAGTCGACACCGTCGCAATTGGGGTGGCCCGCACCGAGTACGCCGACGCGAAGGTGCGGTCGCGCGCGTTCTGGTTGTAGTCGATGAACAGCCGCTTGCCCCGCTCTTCCTTCCACCACGACGTGGTGATGTCGTCCGGTGCCCGCCGCTCCACCTCGCGGGCCAGCGCGATACCGGCCCGGCGCACTGCGATGAAGTCCCAGTCGGTCTTGATGCGCAGATATACGTGCACGCCTCGGCCGCCCGACGTCTTCGGATATCCGGTCAGACCGAGTTCGTCGAGCAGCGGTTTGAGGACGTCGACGGCGATTTCGCTGGCCTCCTTGAAACCGGTACCGGGCTGCGGGTCTAGGTCGATGCGCAGCTCATCGGGGTGCTCGGTGTCCGGGCAGCGCACCTGCCAGGGATGCAGCGTGATGGTGCCCATCTGCGCGGCCCACACGATCGCCGAGGGATGGGTCACCTTCAAAGCATCGGCGGTCCGGCCGGACGGAAAGGTCACCACGCACGTCTCCAGATAGTCCGGATGCTTCTGCGGGACACGCTTCTGATAGATCTCCTCGCCGTCGATGCCGTCGGGGAAACGCTGCAGGTGCGTGGGCCGGTCCCGCAGCGCGGTCAGCATCGGACCCGCTGCAACGGCCATGTAGTACTCGACCAGCTTGCGCTTGGTTCCCCCCGATCCGAGCTTGGGGAAGTACACCTTGTCCGGGTTGGTCAGCCGGACCTTGACCCCGTCGACGTCGAGTTCTTCGGCCGGCGTCGCCATCAGCCGTTCTCCAGCACGTCGTAGAGGTCATAGTTCAGTGGCACATCGAGCTGGTCGAAGGTGCAGCCCTTCGGATCGCGGTCGGGCCGCCACCGGATGAACTTGACCGCGTGCCGGAACCTCTTGCCGTGCACCGTGTTTCCCTCCATCTGGTCGTAGGCGACCTCGGCGACCTTCTCCGGGCGCACCGGGATCCATCGCTTGTCGGCGGCCGAATTCCACCGGCTCGGCTCCCCGTCGACGGGCTCGTCGCCCTCGCGCAGCGGCTCGACATCGGCGAGCAGCTTCAGCCGGTCCTTCGCGGTGAACGAGGCCGCGCCGCCCACCATCTGCAGTTCGCCGTCGTCGCGGTAGAGGCCCAGCAGGATCGAACCGACGCCCTCGCCGCTCTTGTGGATGCGGTAGCCGATGGCCACACAGTCGGCGTCGCGCACATGCTTGACCTTGACCATCTCGCGCTTGCCGGGCAGGTACGGACCGTCGAGACGTTTGGCGATCACGCCGTCCAGCCCGGCCCCCTCGAACGTGGTCAGCCAACGTGTGCCCTGGTCGGGTTCCTCGGTGGTGCGGGTGACGTGGCACCACTGCTTTTCGGCGATCGCGTCGGACAGCGCAACACGGCGGACCCGGAACGGCTCGCCCAGCAGCGACTTGTCGCCGGTGGCCAACGCGTCGAAGCCGATGAAGTGCGCCGGGGTCTGCTCGGCCAGCATCTTGACCCGGCTGGCGGCGGGGTGGATGCGCTGGCTGAGCGATTCCCAGTCCAGGCGGATGCGCCCGCCGATTTCGCGAGGCACCACGACCTCGCCATCGAGCACGCAGCGCGGGACCAGCTCGTCACGCAGCGCGTCCACCAGCTCGGGGAAGTAGCGGCCCAGCTCCTTGCCATTGCGTGACTGCAGGACGACGTCGTCGCCGTCGCGGAACACCAGCGCCCGGAAGCCGTCCCACTTCGGCTCGTAGGACCACACCCCTGCCTCGGAAGGAACTCTGGCCTGGGCCTTGGCGAGCATCGGCTCTAGCGGTGGCAGTACGGGTAGGTCCACGGTGTCCATACTCACGTAGACCGTCGAACCCGGGCAATGTCATCGAAGCGAGAATGCGGCGATGAAGCTAGATCGAGCGCCGGTTCCGGGCTATCAGCTGGCGCCGACGCCCAGCATGGTGAGCAGCACCAGCACAGCGGTGGCTACCGCGAGCACACCGTGCGCGGCGACCACGGCGACCGGGAACGAGCGTTCGGGCGGGGCAGTCCCGGCCGCCTGCGCGGACTCCGGGTCTCCCGTGCTCACCGGTGCGCGGGTGTTGCGGTAGCTCGGGATCCACATTGCCAGCATGATGAAGCCCAGCAGGGCGACGACGGCGAGCACGATGAACGCGACCCAGCCGATCACGGCCATGCCGGCGGCAACGTAGATGATCCACAGCACCAGACCGGCCACAGCCAGCAGAAAGTGCCCGAAGATCACCGCGGGTGGGAATCTGGTGTCGCTGGACCGTCGGTGTCCGCCGCCGCCGACCCACTTGGCGAGTAGGTAAAAACCGCCGCCGGCAGTCAGGATCCAAAGGACAAGTGCGCTGATACCCATGGTTGGTGTCCTTCCTGTGGGGATGTGGGGTCAGGAACCGAAACCCTCACGCTGGTCGGCCTCTGTAGCGACCCGCACGCCGTAGCGATAGGCGAGCTTGCCGCCCAAGAAGCCCGACACCGCCAACACAGCCAGGCTGACCACCGATAGCACCAGTGGCCCCAGCCCGACCGCGGCCTGCTGGCTGTATTCGCCGTGTCGCCAGACGAAGTTGACAATGTAGGCCGCCACGACCGCAACATTCAGGGACATGTGCAGTAAGCCGATGCGGAATGCCGGTGTCCCAGAAGGGATGACGAGCAAATCCAAGTAACCGATGGCGGCCGCGGCCAGCGCGCCCACCACACCGATAGCGATCAACCATTCCGAGCCCTGAGCCAAGAAGCCGGGCTGGGCCACGATTCGGGAGGCGATGTCGAAGACAAGGCTGCACACCCACGCTCCAATCGGCACCGTGACCAATATCGGATGAAACGGGTGCCCATAGGGCCCCGCCAATGCGGAACTGACCGGTCTTTTGGCATGCTCCGCCTGGGTGGTCATGGCAGCTCCATCCGCCAGCGTTTTCAATTCTTTGGCAGGTCTACCCGCGCTGTGTTCGGTCAAACCGGATTGGCGATACCCGGGGGTCAGACGCTGATCCGGCGAGACGGCTACCGCTACTGTACGACCAGCATGCCGTGCATCGACGAATGGTGGCCGCAGTGGAACGGGTAAGACCCCGGTGCGGTAGGGGCGGTAAAGGTTGATTGAGAGTTTCCGGCCACCTTGGAGTCGAAGGCGCCCGGGGTATTAGACGTCACCGTATGTTCCTCCGAATCCTTGTTGACGACGGTGACCTGTGCGCCCGGCGGCACCGTGAGGTCGCTCATTTCGAAGTCGGTGATGGTGATCTCGGTTCCGGCGGCCGGTACTGGGGATGCGGGTGCCGGTGGCGCCGTCGTTGTCGGCGATGCCGGCTCCAACGCCGGAGCGGACTCCTGACTGCCATTCCCTCCGCATGCCGTCGCGATCACGACCAACGCGCACGTCGCAGCGCAGATGGCGCGCCGCCCCAAGATTGACGCTGACATTGTCCTGGCCCCCATTCATGTCGAGGTTGTCGCTCCTCGCATCTAGTTTGCTCGCAACCGAGCGGATGTGGAACAGGAATGAGCCCCTAAGTCGGGCACCTTCGTCTGCGCCTTGGCCATGAACGCGAGAATGGGCCGATGAAGCTGCCCGTCATGCCGCCGGTTTCGCCCATGCTGTCCAAATCGGTGGCGTCGATCCCACCCGGTGCCTCCTATGAGCCGAAGTGGGATGGGTTCAGGTCAATCTGCTTCCGCGATTTGGACGAGGTCGAGCTGGGCAGCCGCAACAAGCGACCGATGACCCGGTATTTCCCCGAACTGGTGGCCGCGGCCATCGCCGAACTGCCCGATCGCTGCGTGATCGACGGCGAGATCATCATCGCCACCAACCGCGGGCTGGACTTTGAGGCGCTGCAACAACGCATTCACCCAGCCGATTCACGAGTGCGGATGCTCGCCGGGCAGACGCCGGCTTCGTTCATCGCTTTCGACCTGCTCGCGATGGGCGATGACGACTACACCCGGCGACCGTTCAGCGAGCGCCGAGCAGCCCTCGTCGAGGCGTTGGCCAACGCCGGGCCTTCGATCCATGTCACGCCGGCCACCACCGACCAGACCATCGCGCAGCGGTGGTTCGAGGAGTTCGAGGGCGCCGGCCTGGACGGGATCGTCGCCAAGCCGCTGACGATCCCCTATCAGCCGGACAAGCGCATCATGTTCAAGATCAAGCACGAGCGAACCGCCGACTGCGTCGTCGCGGGCTACCGGTTGCACAAGTCCGGTGCCGACGCGATCGGCTCGCTACTGCTCGGGCTCTACCAGGACGACGGCACACTCGCATCGGTCGGCGTCATCGGCGCCTTCCCGATGGCCAAGCGGCGGCAACTGCTTACCGAACTGCAGCCCCTCGTCACCACTTTCGATGAACACCCGTGGAACTGGGCCGCCCACCTGACCGGCGAGCGCACACCTCGCAGGAACGAAGGCTCTCGCTGGAACGCCGGCAAGGACCTCTCATTTGTTCCGCTACGACCCGAGCGGGTCGTCGAGGTCCGCTACGACCACATGGAAGGCGACCGGTTCCGTCACACCGCCCAATTCAACCGCTGGCGCCCCGACCGCGACCCACGCTCATGCACCTACGCCCAACTCGAACACCCGCTCACCTTCAGCCTCGGCGACATCGTTCCCGGCCTCGGCCCAGGCAATGCCTGACAAAGCCCGGCTCACCTGTTGATCTCGTTGTGGCTGTTGGCCACTCGGCGCTTGACCTCAAGTGCGGTTGAGGGTAAAGGCTTGACATCAGGACCAAGACACCAGGAGGAAGACGATGCGACAAGTACTGGCTGACCTGTGGGAAACCCGCACCGACTCGCCATTCCCGGGGCTCACGACCCACGCCTACCTGTGGACGCGCCGCAACGTGTTGTTCTATTCGCCGGCTACCGACGCCGATTTCGCGGAGCTCGAGGAACTCGGCGGCGTCGAAGACCACTACCTGTCGCACCGCGACGAGGCCGGTCCGATGCTCGCGCGCGTCGCCGACCGGTTCGGGTCACGTTTGCACGCGCCCGCGGCGGAATTGCTCGAAATCGGCCAGCACGCCCATATCGACGTTCCGATGGCCAGCCGCCATGTCGACACCGATGGGGTGGAGGTCATTCCGACGCCTGGACACACACCCGGCAGCACCTGCTATCTCATCAACGGCGCCGAGGGCGCGTACCTGTTCACCGGCGACACACTCATCCTCGGCGAATCCGGCTCGTGGTGGGCCGGCTTCATCGCGGGTATGAGTGACGCCGAGGCGCTGGCGCCGAGCCTGCGGCTGCTCCGCACCCTCGAACCCGACGTGGTGATCTCCAGCGGATTCCAAGGCGACTCCGCCGTTCATAGGATCGAGCAGGGCCGCTGGCCAGAGCACGTCGATCAGGCACTCGAGGGTCTTTCCGCGGCAGTTTAGCGAGCCGCTGATCCGCCGCCGAGAAGCGGGTGCGTAAGTGGGCGGACGCCGAGGTCGTGCCGCGCTGCGTGATGATTGCCGGCGCGATCATGGACGGCGCCCGGGGCGGCATCGACCTGCCCAGGGACGACATCGACAAGGTGAAGAGCCACCCCGCCAAGTACTACAAGAAGATGGGCGACGAGGCGCCCTGGGAGCGCAACTAGTTTCGGCTAGATTGCGGGCGTGACACCAACCGGCGCGGGCCGGTTCGCCCCCAGCCCGTCGGCCGATCTGCACATCGGCAACCTGCGGACCGCCGTGCTGGCATGGCTGTTCGCCCGCTCCACGGGCCGACGGTTCCTGATGCGCGTCGACGATCTCGACGATCGCACGCATGCCGAGATCGCCGCCCGACAGCTCGACGACCTCGCGGCGATCGGCCTCACCTGGGACGAGCCGGTCGAGTGGCAGTCCGAACATCCGCAACGTTACGACGACGCGGTCGCTGCGCTGGCCGATCGTGGATTGCTGTACGAATGCTATTGCAGCAGAAGGGATATTCAGCAGGCACCGCGGGCACCGCACGCACCGCAGGGGGCATACCCGGGCACCTGCCGCGACCTGACCGACGCCGAGCGAGCGGCCCGACGCGAAGAAACCGGGCGGCCGCCGGCCCTGCGGCTACGGACCGACGCGATCGTCTCCACGGTGCACGATCTTCTGCACGAGGAGTACACCGGGATCGTGGACGACTTCGTCGTGCGACGCGGCGACGGCGTCGCGGCCTACAACCTCGCCGTCGTCGTCGATGACGCGGCGCAGGGCGTCGACCAGGTGGTGCGGGGCGACGATCTGCTGCCGTCGTCGCCACGGCAGGCCTATCTCGCGAAGCTGCTGGGATACCCGGAGCCGACGTACGCGCACGTCGCCCTGGTTCTCAACGAGGACGGGGCACGGCTGGCCAAACGCGACGGCGCCGTCACTCTCGCCGAGATCGGCGCACAGCAGGCGCTGGCGCAGATTGCAGAATCCCTTGGCTGGCAGGCGTCGAGCCCCGACGAGATGCTCGCGCAGTTCGACCCGGCCAAGCTTCCGCGGCAACCCTGGATCTATCGGCCCTAGGCCGACGGCTCGACGGGCGAGCGTCCCTTCGACGCGCGCTCGGCGGCCGCCAGCAGCTCGTCGCGAAACTGCGGGTGTGCGATCGCCGCAAGCGCCTCACCGCGCTCCTGGACGGTCTTGCCCTCCAGTTCGGCGCCGCCGTACTCGGTGACGATCACGTCGACTTGGTGCCGCGGCGTCGTGATCACGGCGCCGGGGCCTAACCACGGCACGATCCGCGACTGCAGTCTGTCGTCCTTCTCGATCGTCGAGGGCAGGCAGATCAGCGAGCGGTCCGACAGCTCGAGGCCGGCGCCGGCCGTGAAGTCCTCGGCGCCGCCGATCCCGCTGAACTGGTCGCCGGAGATCGTGTCGGCCACGACCTGGCCGTGGATGTCGATCGCGAGCGCGCCGTTGATCGTGATCATGTCGCTGTTGGCGCCGATCACATCCGGTGCGTTGACGATCTCGACCGGCAAGAACGCGACGGCGTCGTTGCCGTCCAGCCACCCGTAGAGCTCCGTCGAGCCGAACGCGAACGTCGTCACACTCACCCCGTCGTACTGGCCTTTGCCAGCGTTGGTGACCTTGCCTGCGCGATGCAGTTGCATGCAGCCGTCGGTGAACATCTCGCTGTGCAGTCCGTAGTCGCCGCCGTCACCCTCGGCTAACAGCGTGGCGATCTGGCTGGGAATCGAGCCGATCCCCGTCTGCAGGGTCGCGCCGGACGAGACGAAGTCAACGGCGTGTCGCGCGATCGCCTTGTCGACGTCGGTGGGTGGCGCTTCGCCTCCGGGCAGCGCGGGCGGTGCCTCGGTCGAGGGCACCAGGATGTCGATCTCATCAACGTGCAGCGCATGGCGCTCCTCGCCGAGCCCGAACGTTCGCGGGTAGGCGTCTGAGACCTCGACGACGAGCAGCAGTTCGGGATCGGCGCCTGCGCGGCGCAACGCGCCGACCGTGCCACCCGCATGCAGCGACAGCGAGCACCAGCCGTCGGCATCGGGCGGCGTCGCGACGGTCGTCATCACGCGCGGTTGCTGTCGCTCGAGCAGCGGCCCCAAGCGACGGAAGTCCGCAGGCACGAACTCGATGTTGGCGCCGGTGTCCCGCAGCGCTCGCTCCAGCGGACCGTAGAAGCCCGATAGGTACGCAACGCCGGTCCGCGAGAACAGTTCGGTGCCGACCGCGAGCAGCGCGCCGTAGACGCGCAGATCGGTCCAGTCCTCGCGCACGCCGAGCGCGCGCATGAACGCCGGCGGCTGGCCGGGGCCAAGCGGTATCCCCAGTGTGTCGGCGGTCTTGAGCCGTGCGGCGGCCTGCTCGGCGGTCAGCTTCTCTGGCATGGCCTCAGAGCTCCTTTTGGCCCCATGGTGAGCCGTAGGCGATCAGCAGCTCGAGGAAGGGTACCGAGTCGAAGGCCTCCGGACCCAGTACGCCGGTGCCGCTCCACGCGCCGTTGGCCAGAAGCTCCAGCGCCACAACGGGATTGATCGCGGTTTGCCAGACAACGCACTGGTGCCCGTATTCGGCCATCGACCATTGGTTGTCGACGACATGGTAAAGGTACGTCGAGCGCGGATCGCCGTCCGTACCGGTGCCCGTCACCCACAGGCCGGCGCAGGTCTTGCCGTGCATCTTCGGCCCCAGGGTGGCGGGGTTGGGCAGGCACGCCGCCACCACGTCGCGCGGGCTGACCTGCACGCTCCCGACCGTCACCTTCTCGGTGCGATCCAGGCCGAGCTTGTGCAGGGTCTTGAGCACGTCGATGAACTCCGTGCCGAGTCCGTACTTGAAGGTGGCCCGCTTGCACTTGACCCAGCGTGGCATCAGCAGCACTTCCTCGTGCTCCACGTTGACGCACTCGACCGGCCCGATCCCCTCGGGGA
>NZ_JBOGDB010000128.1:0-18442 GCF_050701515.1 Mycobacterium sp.
ACCGTACGGTGACCATTCGTCCCGCCCCGGACACCATGACGTACGTGACGGCACTATTGCCGGTAGCCCAGGGCGTCGGTGTGTACGCCGCATTGAAGCGCGCCGCCGACACCACCTTTGACGAGCGTTCGCGCGGTCAGGTCATGGCCGACACGCTGGTGGAGCGGGTCACGGGCAGGCCAGCCCAGGTGTCGGAGCCGGTGGCGGTCAACTTGGTGATCTCGGATCAGACGCTGCTGGCGGGGGACAACGGCTCGGCAGTGATTCACAATTACGGGCCCATCCCCGCCGCGGTCGCGCGCCGATTGGTGGATTACGCCGTGAGCGACCGGCGGGCGCGGGCGACCTTGCGAAGGCTCTACCGGCACCCCGCCACCGGAGCATTGGTGGCGATGGAATCACGGTCGCGGTGCTTCCCGCGCGGGCTGGCGGCATTCATCGGGCTGCGCGACCAAACATGCCGCACACCGTACTGTGACGCGCCGATTCGGCATCGCGACCACGCGCTACCGCACCACCGCGACGGCACAACAAGCGCCGAGAACGGACTCGGCGAATGTGAACGCTGCAACTACGCAAAGGAATCGCCCGGCTGGCAGGTAACCGCCGGTAGTGAAAACGGCGTGCACACAGCGGAATTCGTCACACCGACCGGAAAGCACTACAGCTCCACCGCGCCGCCGGCGCCGGGGCCGGCCTTGGTGGAGATCAGCGAACTCGAAACGAGAATTGGCGTGGCCATCGCGGGGCTGCGCGCGGCGTAGGCCGTGATTGTTTCCGGCTCGTTTCATACACGAGTCGGCCGTGAATAACGTTACGCACGCTCAGTTGGGGTGGCGGGTGAGTTGGTTGTGACATCGCGGACACCACAAGGCAATCGATGCGGAACGGGTTGGACGTAAACCTCTATCAACGGCACTTTGATGAAAGAGGGCAATGTGACGACGATCACCCGCAACCGCAACATCGAGCACTGGGATGCCGAGGATGTTGAGGCGTGGGCGGCGGGCGGAAACAAGATCGCCAAGCGAAATCTGATCTGGTCGATCTTCGCCGAGCACGTGGGCTTCTCGATCTGGTCGATCTGGTCGGTGATGGTGCTGTTCATGCCGCAGGCGACGTATCACATCGACGCCGCGGGCAAGTTCTACCTGGTGGCGATGCCGACGCTGGTCGGCGCCGCCATGCGGATTCCGTACACGGTCGCCCCGGCGAAGTTCGGCGGGCGCAACTGGACGGTGGTCAGCGCGCTACTGCTACTGATCCCAACGGTCTTGACGCTGTGGGTGATGCAACGCCCCGACACCTCGTACACCACCTTCATGATCGTGGCGGCGTTCGCGGGCGTGGGCGGCGGCAATTTCGCTTCGTCGATGACGAACATCAACGCGTTCTATCCGCAACGGCTCAAGGGTTGGGCGCTGGGTCTGAACGCCGGCGGCGGCAACATCGGTGTCCCGGTGATCCAATTGGTCGGCCTGCTGGTGATTGCCGCGGTCAGCCACACGGCGCCCGAAATCGTCTGCGCCATCTACCTTGTGGCGATCGCACTGGCCGCAGTATGCGCGGCGCTGTTCATGGACAACCTGGGCAACCAGCGGTCCAACCTGGGAGCGATGGCCGAAGCCCTGCGGTTCCGCCATTCGTGGGTGATGAGCTTTCTCTACATCGGCACCTTCGGCTCGTTCATCGGCTTCTCGTTCGCGTTCGGCCAGGTGCTGCAGATCAATTTCCTTGCCGGCGGCGACAATGCCGCCCAGGCCTCGCTGCATGCGGCAGCGATCGCGTTCATCGGGCCGCTGCTCGGCTCGATCGCCCGGCCGTACGGCGGCAAGCTGTCCGATCGCATCGGGGGCGGCAGGGTGACGATGTACACCTTCATTGCGATGATCGTCGCGGCCGGAATCGTGGTCGGCACCGGCATGATCGACGACCGGATGGCCGGTGCCGCCACAGCCGGCCAAATGGCGGCCTATGTGGTCGGTTTCATCCTGCTGTTCATCCTGTCCGGGATCGGCAACGGCTCGACGTACAAGATGATCCCGTCGATCTTCGAGGCGAAGGCGCAAGGCCGCGACGAGTGGAGCCGTGACGAGAAGGCCGCGTGGTCGCGCAGCATGTCCGGCGCGCTGATCGGATTCGCCGGTGCGATCGGAGCGCTGGGCGGCGTGTTCATCAACGTCGTGCTGCGCGCGTCCTATGTGGGTGCGGCGAAGTCGGCGACCAACGCGTTCTGGGTGTTTCTCGCCTTCTACTTGATCTGCGCCATCGTGACCTGGGCGGTGTTCCTGCGGATGCGGAGCGCCGGGAGGCCCGCCAACGAACTCGGCGCCGGTGTGCCGGCGCCGGCGCCTACGGGTTGAGCTGGCTGATGACGGCGACCCGGACGGCGTGCTCGTACTGCGGCGTGGGCTGCGGTATCGAGGTTGCCACTAAAACCGACGACGCCACCGGTGCGCCGGTCATCGCAAGGGTTTCCGGGGACAAGCTACATCCCGCCAACTTCGGCCGGTTGTGCACCAAGGGCGCGACGCACGCCGAGATGATGGCCGCCGACGACGGCCGGTTGACGTCCGCGCTGGTGCGGCCATCCCGTGACGACGAACCGGTGCCCACGCCGGTCGACGACGCCGTCGCCGAGGCCGGCCGTCGGCTGCGGACCATCGTCGACGAGCACGGCCCCGATGCGGTCGCGCTCTACGTGTCGGGTCAGATGTCCATCGAGGCGCAGTATCTGGCCACCAAGCTGGCCAAGGGCTTTCTGCGGACCGTCCACATCGAGTCGAACTCGCGGCTGTGCATGGCCAGCGCGGGGACCGGATACAAACAGTCGCTGGGCGCGGACGGTCCACCGGGGTCCTACGCCGACTTCGATTGCGCCGATCTGTTTTTCGTCATCGGCTCCAACATGGCCGACTGCCATCCGATCCTGTACCTGCGGATGGCGGACCGGTTGACGGCGGGCGCCAAGCTGATCGTTGTCGACCCGCGCCGCACCACGACCGCCGAGCGTGCGGACCTGTTCCTGCAGATCAAGCCCGGCACCGATCTGGCGCTGCTGAACGGGCTGCTGCATCTGCTTGTCGACAACGGTGACATCGACGCCGAGTTCATCGCCGAGCACACCGAGGCCTGGGACACCATGCCGGCCTTCCTGGCGGACTATCCGCCCCACCGGGTGGCCGAGGTCACCGGTCTCGCCGAAGCCGACATCCGCACCGCGGCGCGGATGATCGCCGACGCGGGGGAGTGGATGAGCTGCTGGACGATGGGGCTGAATCAGAGCACGCACGGGACGTGGAACACCAACGCGATCTGCAACCTGCACCTGGCCACCGGCGCGATCTGCCGTACGGGCAGCGGGCCGATGTCGCTGACCGGTCAGCCCAACGCGATGGGTGGCCGCGAAATGGGTTACATGGGACCGGGTTTGCCCGGTCAACGCTCGGTGACCTCGGCCGCCGACCGGGAATTCGTCGAGACGCAATGGGGCGTGGCGCCCGGCACCATTCGCGACGACGTCGGCCCCGGCACCGTCGCGATGTTCGAACAGCTCGCCGACGGTGACATCAAGGCATGCTGGATCATCTGTACCAATCCCGTTGCCACCGTGGCGAATCGGAAGACGGTGATCACCGGGCTGGAGAATGCCGAGCTCGTCATCACCCAGGACGCCTACCGCACCACCGCGACCAACCACTATGCCGACATCGTGCTGCCCGCCACATTGTGGGCGGAGTCCGACGCCGTCATGGTGAACTCCGAGCGCAACCTCACGCTGCTGCAGGCCGCCATTCCGCCGGCCGGGCAGGCGCGTCCGGACTGGCAGTTGATCTGCCAGGTGGCCGCGCACCTGGGCTTCGGTGCGCACTTCGACTACACGTCCAGTGAGCAGGTTTTCGAGGAGATCCGGCGGTTCTGGAACCCGAAGACCGGCTACGACCTGCGCGGCGCAAGTTATCCGCGGCTTCGGCAGTCACCCCTGCAGTGGCCATGCCCGCCCGACGACGAGCGGGACCGTCATCCGATCCGCTATCTCAACGACGGCGTCAGCCAGGATCTGTTCGTCGGCCCCGACGGCCACCGCCCTCGGCTGGCGTTCCCGACCCCGTCACGGCGGGCGGTCTTTCACGCGCGCCCGCACATGGATCCGCGCGAACTGCCCGACGACGACTTTCCGCTGGTGCTCAATACCGGCCGGCTGCAGCATCAGTGGCACACCATGACCAAGACCGGCAAGGTGGCCAAGCTGAACAAACTCGACAGCGGACCGTTCGTGGAGATGCATCCGTCCGATGCCGTCGCCATGGGCGTCGTCGACGGCAGACCGGTCGAGCTGACCTCGCGCCGCGGTCGTGCCGTGCTGCCGGCCGTGGTGACCGACCGGGTGCGTCCGGGCAACTGTTTCGTCCCGTTCCACTGGAACGACGAGCACGGCGAGTACCTGACCATCAACGCGCTGACCAACGATGCCGTCGACGCCGAGTCACTGCAACCCGAGTTCAAGGTGTGCGCGGTGAGCGCCCGCCCGGTCCAGCCGGTGCTGACCGCGGCCCCAGCCGAAGAACCGGTGCGCCAGACCGGCCGGGGACCGCTGGTGGCGTGGGCGTCGCAGACCGGCAACGCCGAGGACTTCGCCGCCCGGCTGGCCGACCGGCTGGGCGAGTCGCAGCTGGTCAACATGGACGAACTGGCGCTGTCGCGGCTGGCGGCGGCGCGCGACGTCCTGATCGTCACCAGCACATTCGGCGACGGTGGCCCGCCGGACAACGGAGCGGACTTCTGGGGCCGGCTCGGGGCGCCCGATGCGCCCGCGCTCGACGGAGTCCGGTACGCGGTGTTGGGCATCGGCGATCGCTCGTATGCCAACTTCTGCGGCCACGCCAAGTCGATCGACGGTCGACTGGCCGATCTCGGGGCGGAGAAGATCCTCGACCGCACCGAATGCGAGGCGTACGACGACGAGCCGATGGACCGCTGGGTCGATGAGGTCAGCGCATTGCTCGGTACCTCCGGCGAGTCGCGGACCGCGATCGCAGAGCCGTTCACCCGGGCCAAACCCATCCTCGCGCCGCTCTGTCGCAACATCGTGATGAGCGCCGAGATATCGCCAAAAGAGGTGCGCCATTTGGGTTTTGACATCTCCGAGTACGACGCCAGCTATGCGGTCGGCGATGCGCTCGGGGTATATGCCACCAACGGTCCCGCCGTTGTCGACGCCTGGCTGGCCGCCACCGGCCTGCGCGGCGACGAGGTCGTCGAGGTCGACGGCGGCGAACGGTTGCTCGCCGAAGCGCTGACCGGGTGCTACGACATCTGCCGGGTCACGCCGAACCTGCTGCGCTTCGTCGCCGACAACTGCGGTGACAGGGCTGCCGCCAAGGCGTTACGCGCGCCGACCGACCGCCTACACAAGTGGCTGGCCGGACGCAACGGACTGGACATCGTCGAGGAGTTTTCCGTGCATGCCGAGCCCGCACAGTGGCAGGACGTGCTGGTGCGGCTGACGCCGCGGAAATACTCGATCTCATCGAGCCCGCTGGTCAGCCCGCATGAGGTGCAGCTCACGGTATCGGTGGTGCGCTACCGCGGCCGGCACGGCGGTCAGCGCGGCGGCGTGTGCTCGACCTTCCTCGCCGACCGCGCCGGTCGCGCGCCGGTGCCGGTGTTCCTGCAGCGCTCGCCGCATTTCCGGCCGCCCGAGGATGCGGCGACGCCGATGATCATGGTGGGACCGGGCACCGGCATTGCGCCATTCCGTGGCTTCCTGCAGGAGCGCCGGGCGCTGGGCCACACCGGCCGCAACTGGCTGTTCTTCGGCGAGGCGCGCCGCAACGAAAACTTCTACTACCGAGACGATTTGGAGGACATGGTCCGCGACGGCTTCCTGAACCGGCTGGATTTGGCCTTCTCCCGCGATCAGACCGACCGCGTCTACGTGCAGCACAAGATGCTCGATTACGGCGCCGACGTGTGGCGTTGGTTGGACGACGGCGCGCACTTCTATGTGTGTGGCGACGCCACCCGGATGGCCCGCGACGTCGACGCCGCGCTGACGGCGATCATCAAGAAGCACGGCGGCATGTCTGAGGAGCGAGCCCGCGACTACAAGCGTGAGCTGGTGGCGGAAAAGCGTTTCGTCCGCGACGTGTACTGAGTCTGCGCACGCGAGGAACAAGAAAGGCAATGGTGTCCGAGGGGGGACTTGAACCCCCACGCCCATTAATAGGGCACTAGCACCTCAAGCTAGCGCGTCTGCCATTCCGCCACTCGGACCTAGCCCCGGAAACTAGCCGGGAGCAGCTAAGGCTATCGGATCGGCGTGCCGGGCCCCAAACCCGAGAGCCCCGTCAATGGTACGAATGGTGACTGTGAGTGGACCCGTCGATGAGGTGGTCGACCTCGTCAGCTCGTTGATCCGGTTCGACACCTCCAACACCGGTGATCCCGCCACCACCAAGGGCGAGGAAGAGTGTGCGCGCTGGGTGGCCGAGCAGCTCGAAGAGGTCGGATACCAGACCGAGTATGTCGAGGCCGGCGCCCCCGGGCGGGGCAATGTCTTCACCCGGCTGCCGGGCGCCGATCGTGAGCGCGGCGCGCTGCTGCTACACGGCCATCTCGACGTGGTGCCGGCCGAGGCGTCGGACTGGAGCGTGCACCCGTTCTCCGGCGCGGTCGAGGACGGCTACGTCTGGGGCCGGGGTGCGGTCGACATGAAGGACATGGTCGGCATGATGATCGCGCTGGCCCGGCACTTCAAACGCGCCGGCATCGTTCCGCCACGGGACCTGGTGTTCGGGTTCGTGTCCGACGAGGAGGCCGGCGGCAAGTACGGCAGCCAATGGCTCGTCGACAATCGCCCCGACCTGTTCGAGGGCGTCACCGAGGCGATCGGGGAGGTCGGCGGCTTCTCGCTGACCGTGCCGCGCCGCGACGGCGGAGAGCGGCGCCTCTACCTGGTGGAGACCGCCGAGAAGTCGATGAACTGGATGCGGCTGACGGCCCGCGGACATGCCGGGCACGGGTCGATGGTGCACGACAACAACGCGGTGACAGCCGTCGCCGGGGCGACGGCACGGCTCGGGCGCCATGAGTTCCCGTTGGTGATGACCGACGCGGTCGGGCAGTTCCTGGAGGCGATCGCCGAGGAGACGGGCTACTCGTTCGACATCGACTCGCCGGACCTGGCCGGTGCGATCGGCAAGCTCGGGCCGATCGCCCGCGTCGTCGGTGCCACCCTGCGCGACACCGCCAACCCGACAATGCTGAAGGCCGGCTACAAGGCCAATGTCGTCCCCGCCACCGCGGAGGCGGTGGTGGACTGCCGCATTCTGCCGGGCCGCCAGGCCGCGTTCGAGCGGGAGGTCGACGAGATCATCGGCCCGGACGTCACGCGCGAGTGGATCACCGAACTGCCGTCGTACGAGACAACCTTCGACGGCGACCTGGTGGACGCGATGAACGGCGCGATTCTCTCGGTAGACCCGGATGCCCGAATCGTGCCGTACATGCTGTCCGGCGGTACCGATGCAAAAGCGTTCGACCGCTTGGATATTCGCTGCTTCGGTTTCGCGCCGCTGCAACTGCCGCCGGACCTGGACTTCTCGGCCTTGTTCCACGGCGTCGACGAACGGGTACCCGTAGATGCGCTCAATTTCGGCACCCGGGTGCTCGAGCATTTCCTTATGCACTGCTGATCATCAGAAAGGGACAATCATGGCTTTTGACTACAACCCGTACGATTCCCTGCCGAAGCTGCCCTCGTTCACGCTCACCTCGGAGTCGGTCACCGACGGCCAGCCGCTGTCCAATGACCAGGTCAGCGGCATCATGGGCGCGGGTGGCGAGGACATCTCGCCGCAGCTGAGCTGGTCGGGATTTCCCGAGGAAACCCGCAGCTTCGCGGTGACGGTTTACGACCCCGACGCGCCGACCGGTTCCGGATTCTGGCACTGGGCGGTCGCCAACCTGCCCGCAACGGTCACCGACCTGCCCGCCGGCGTGGGCGACGGCAGTGGATTGCCCGGCGATGCAATGACTTTGGCCAACGACGCCGGCCTGAAGCGCTACATCGGCGCCGCGCCGCCGCCGGGCCACGGCGTGCACCGCTACTTCATCGCCGTGCATGCCGTCGGGGTGGAGAAGCTCGACCTGCCGGAGGGCGCCACCCCGGCATTCCTGGGCTTCAACCTGTTCCAGCAGGCGATCGCCCGGGCGCTCATCCACGGCACACATGAGCAGAAGTAGCGCGAGCTAGCGCGCCGCCGAGCCCACCGCGTCGGTCAACGACGCGAACCCGCCCTCGTGCAGCCGGCGGGCGATGCCGTCGTGAATGTGCTTGGCCCACAGCCCTCCGCCGTAGATGAACCCGGTATAGCCCTGCAGCAGCGCGGCCCCCGCGGTGATGCGGTCCCAGGCGTCGTCGGCGGATTCGATGCCACCGACGCTGATCAGCACCAGGCGGTCGCCCACCCGTCGGTACAACCGGCGCAACACCTCGGCCGACCGCTGCGCGACCGGCGGCCCCGATATGCCACCCGGGCCGAGTTCGTCGACCGCCGCAGTGGCCAGGCCCTCGCGCGACACGGTGGTGTTGGTGGCAACGATGCCGGCCAGGCCCAATTCAACTGCCAGGTCGGCGATCTCGTCGACGTCGGAGTCGGACAGGTCCGGTGCGATCTTGACCAGTACCGGCGTGCTGGTCTCGGCCCGCACCGCGGCCAGAATCGGCCGCAGCGCCTCGACGGCCTGGAGGTCGCGCAGCCCGGGTGTGTTCGGCGAGCTGACGTTGACGACCAGGTACGCCGCCAGGGGTCCCACCAGCCGAGCGCTTTCCGAGTAGTCGTCGACGGCACCGGCGGCCGGGGTGAGCTTCGTCTTGCCGATGTTGACCCCGATCGGTACGTCGGGAGTGTGCCGGGCCAGCCGTTGCGCCAGCTCGCCCGCCCCGTGGTTGTTGAACCCGAGCCGGTTCAGCAGCGCCCGGTCGTCGGGAAGCCGGAACATCCGCGGCGCCGGGTTGCCGGGCTGCGGCCGCGCGGTCACCGTGCCGACCTCGGCGTAACCGAAGCCCAGTGCGCCCCAGGCATTCAGCCCGACGCCGTTCTTGTCGAAACCGGCGGCCAGCCCCAGCGGCCCGGGAAACCTGACCCCGAACACCGTGCTGGCCAGCATTGGATCGCGCGGCGCCAACCACCTGTGCAACGCGCGCCGAAGCGGTGTCGGTGCGGTGAGGGCCCGCAGCATCGCGAAAACCCAGGTGTGGATCCGCTCGGGGGCGACCAGGAACAGCACCCGCCGCACGGCGCGGTACATCACATCACTACATCGCCGGGTGGTCGGCGATGCCCAGCGGATCGACGGCGGACTTCTTGCGGCGCAACAACACTCGGCGACTGCCATCGGTGTAGAGCCGGACCCGGGTGAGTTCCCAGCCCCGGTACTCCGCCTCGATGGACAGCCGGGTGGATGCGCTGATCCGGGTCAGGTCCGGCGGCAAGCGCAGCGGCACCCACTCATATTCGTCGGATAGATCGGCATCCCAGCCCGGTGGCATGCGGCCCCGCTGGACCGCCGTCACCGGCTGACTCCCGCGTCTTCTGTCATCGCGCGCCTCCGGCGTCGGCGATTATCTGCACCCCTGCTCCGGAACCCGACACCACATACAGCGTGCCAGACGCGTCGTCGAAGGCCAGGGAGTTGGGCTGCTGCACGGTTGGGTAACGCACCTTCTCGACGGGTATTCCGGTGGCCAGATCGTAACCAATGACCATGTTCGTCGCGGTCTGCGACACCCAGGCCAATGCGGACGAGGAGGCCAGGCCGTAGGGCGCGTCCCGCACCGGGTAGCGCTGACGCAGCATCAGCGGATCGGTGCCGAACACCAGCAGCGCGTCGCCGCGGGTGTCGGCGACCAGTACCCGGCCGACCGGATCGGCGACCAGCGTGGTGGCCCCTTCACCGGCGCGCAGCGCGTGCTCGGCCTTGGTTCCGCTGGCGTCGACGGTGGTCACCGAGGTCTGACCGCGGTCCAGCACGACAGCCGTATTTCCTTGGGTGGCAATCGCATCGACGCGCGCGAAGATCTGTAGCCGGGCGCCGACCGCGGTGTCGGAGCTCAATGTGTAGACGGCGCCGTCGGCGCTGCCGAGCACCAGCTTGTCGTCGGCGCGGCGGGCGATCGCGGTGAAATCGGTGGCCCGCTGACCGTCGATCTCCACCCGCGTCGCCAGGCCGGCCGCGATGTCGACCCGGTAATACCCGCCTCGGGTGGAGGCGTAGACATGGCCACGGTTGTCGCCGGCCATCGCCGTCGCCGAGTCCGGTAGCGGTAAGGCGCGCGCCATTCCCGCCGCGGGCATCACCGTGACCACCGCCCGATCGCCGCTACCGGGTCCGAGCACCACCAATGACGCGGTGGCCGCATCGAACACCACGGACTTTGCGTGTCCGGCCATTGGGCGCACCACTCCTGCTGGTTGCTTCGTCACCGGGGGAGAGTTCGCCGCCTCGGCGGGGGCGATCGTCGGCGGTGGCGCGTCGACGGGATTCGACGAACACGCCGCCAGGCAGCTGACCATCGCCACGACGATGCCGCGACAGGCCAGCTGAACTGCATGTTTTGTGGGGGTTGGCAATGGGTAGCTTTCGGACGTGCTAACTGGATGGCAATCGAACAGCATGGCATGCCGGGACGGTATGGTTCGGTCATGACCCTTTCGGCAGACGGGGATTCAGCCGAAGAAGAGTTTGCTATCGAGGATATTTCGACTGGTATGCACGCCAGCGGATTTGGCCAGGCGGGCGGTGGACGCAGTTTCTCGTTCCGCGTCGAACACCAAGCGCTGATCGTCGAGATCTATCGACCCCGGTTGGCCGGGCCCGTCCCGCAGGTCGAGGACATCGTGGCCACCGCCACCCGCAGGCTTGGCGGCACCGATCTCTTCGACGAGCGCAGCCTGTCGGCCGCCGTGCGTGACATGGTCGCCGCCGCACAGCGCTAAAGAACGCCCACGGTACGGTCGTCGTCGTGACCGAGGCGCCGGCGATGTCGTGGGGGCAGGTCGTCGTTTTGGCGGTGCTGCAGGGACTCACCGAGTTTCTGCCGGTGTCGTCGTCCGGACATCTGGCGATCGCGTCGCGGCTGTTCTTCGCCGACGACGCCGGCGCATCCTTCACTGCGGTAACGCAACTCGGCACCGAGGTCGCGGTGCTGATGTACTTCGCCCGCGACATCGCGCGCATCGTCGCGGCATGGGTGAGGGGTCTGTTCGCGTCCGCCGCCCGCAACGCGGACTACCGGCTGGGTTGGTACGTCATCATCGGCACCATTCCCATCGGAGTATTTGGGTTTGTGTTCAAGGACGAGGTCCGCACCGGGGCACGCAATCTGTGGCTCATCGCCATCGCTTTGATCGGCTTCTCAGCGGTCATCGCCGCCGCCGAGTATTTCGGTCGGCAGACCCGGGGAATCGAACAGCTCACCTTGCGCGACAGTGTGACGGTCGGGCTGGCGCAGTGCCTGGCGCTGGTGCCAGGGGTGTCGCGGTCCGGCGCGACGATCAGTGCAGGCCTGTTCGGCGGCCTGAACCGTGAGCTGGCCGCCCGGTTCGGCTTCCTGCTGGCCATTCCCGCGGTGTTCGCATCCGGCCTGTTCTCGCTGCCCGACGCGTTTCACCCGGTCGGCGAGGGCATGAGCGCCAGCGGCCCCCAACTGCTGGTGGCGACGCTGATCGCGTTCGTCGTCGGCTTCGCGGCGGTGGCCTGGTTCCTGCGGTTCTTGGTCTCCCACAGCATGTACTGGTTCGTCGGCTACCGGGTGCTGCTCGGCACGGTGGTGCTGATGCTGCTGGGCACCGGGGTGGTGGCCGCGAAATGACCGTCATCCTGCTGCGGCACGGCCGGTCGACGTCCAACACCGCCCAGACGCTGGCGGGTCGCACCGACGGTGTCGACCTCGACGACAAGGGTCTGGAGCAGGCCCGCGCGCTGGTGGGCCGGATCGGATCGCTGCCGATCCGGGCGATCGTGCGCTCGCCGCTGCTGCGCTGCCGGCGCACCGTCGAACCGCTGGCCGCCGCCCTGGCCCTGGAACCCGTCGTCGACGAGCGGATCTCCGAGGTCGATTACGGCAAGTGGACCGGCCGCAAGATCGCTGACCTGGTCTCCGAGCCGCTGTGGGCGGTGATCCAGCAACAGCCCAGTGCCGCCGTCTTCCCCGACGGCGAAGGCCTGGCGCACGTCCAGGCCCGCGCCGTGGCGGCGGTTCGCGAGCACGACCGCCGACTCGCCGAGGCGCACGACGGCGACGCGCTGTGGCTGGCCTGCACACACGGCGACGTGATCAAGGCGGTCGTCGCCGATGCGCTGGGCACCCATCTGGACAGCTTCCAGCGCATCACCGCCGATCCCGCATCGATGAGCGTCATCACCTACACCGCGCTGCGCCCCTTCGTGGTTCACGTCAACCACACCGGGGACCAACTGGCTGCGGGACTGCTGGCCAAGCCGGCCAAGCGCTCCGACGGCGACTCGAAAGACGTGCCGCCCGGCGACGCCGTGGTGGGCGGGTCCACCGGCTGAGCGCGGTATTTTGGGAGATGCCATGGCCCGTGCAATTCATGTCTTCCGCACACCCGACCGCTTCGTGGCCGGGACCGTCGGGCAGCCCGGCAACCGGACGTTCTACCTGCAAGCGGCGCACGACAACCGGGTGATCTCGGTGGTGCTGGAGAAGCAGCAAGTCGCGGTGCTCGCCGAACGGATCGCGGCGCTGTTGCTGGAGATCAACCGCCGGTTCGGAACACCGATCCCGCCGGAAGCCGAGGTCGAGGACCTGAGCCCGCTGATAACCCCGGTGGATGCCGAGTTCCGGGTCGGAACCATGGGCCTGGGCTGGGATTCGGAGGCGCAGACGGTGGTGGTCGAACTGCTGGCGGTCTCCGACACCGAGTTCGACGCATCGGTGGTGCTCGACGACGCCGAGGAGGGGCCGGACGCCGTCCGGGTCTTCCTCACGCCCGAGTCGGCCCGCCAGTTCGCGACCCGATCCAATCGGGTCATCTCGGCGGGGCGCCCGCCATGCCCGCTGTGCGACGAGCCCCTGGATCCGGAGGGGCACATCTGCGTGCGCACCAACGGCTATCGGCGGATCCAGGCCGAGCCCGATGATGAACCCGACGCATAACGGCGGCGCGGGCCCCGGTGATGTCGATGAGGTGTGCCTACGCGGCGACCTGACCGTCATCGGACGAATTCGCTCCGCGAGCAACGCCACGTTCCTGTGCGAGGCGCATCTGGGCGAGTTGGCGGCGCACTGCGTGTACAAGCCGATCGCCGGCGAGGCCCCGCTGTGGGACTTTCCGGACGGCACGCTGGCCGGCCGGGAACTCGCCGCATATCTGGTGTCCGACGCACTGGGCTGGAACATCGTGCCCTACACCATTATTCGCGACGGGCCCGCCGGCAGGGGGATGCTACAGCTGTGGGTTGACCAACCCGGTGACCTGGTCGGCGAGGATCCCGAAGCCGGACCGGATCTCATCGATCTACTGCCCGCGGGCCACATCCCGCCCGGGTACCTGCCGGTGTTGCGGGCCTATGACTTCGCCGGCGACGAGGTCACCCTGGTGCACGCCGACGACGTCCGGCTGCGCCGGATGGCGGTGTTCGACGTGCTGATCAATAATGCCGATCGCAAGGGCGGGCACATCCTGTTCGGCGTGGACGGTCATGTCTACGGCGTCGATCACGGGGTCAGCCTGCACGTCCAGGACAAGCTGCGCACCGTGCTGTGGGGGTGGGCGGGCAAGCCCGTCGAGGACGAGACGTTGGAGACGATCACTCGGCTGCGCGACGATCTGCGGGGCAGGCTGGGCGAGCGGCTGTGCGAGCACATCACCGAACGGGAGATCGACGCGATGCGACGCAGAGCCGTTGCGCTGCTGGATAATCCGGTGATGCCGACACCGGACCGGCATCGGCCGATCCCGTGGCCGGCGTTCTGACCCGTCAGCGTCGCGCCAAGGCGTTGTGCCGGTACTGTATCGCCCGGTACGGCCAGTTGGAGCCGTCGGTGGTGTTCCAGTGGCTGACCACCAGGTGCAGGTTGCGCAGCGTCGAGCCGGGCACGATGTAGCCGCCGTACAGCTGGCTCAGCGTTCCGGCGGTACAGCCGTCGGGCGGACTGCACCGCGGCGATGTCCACGTTGTGTTGCGCAGCACCGTGGTGGTCGGGGCGGTACCCATGTCGTCGGTCGGACTTCGCAGCACCTTGACTCGAATGGCTTTCGAGCTGGACTCGAAATAGCTGAACACCCAACGATTTTCGACGCGGCGCAGGCTCATCTCGCCGACCGTCGTACCGGCGGGCAGCAGTGGCAGCGGGTCGCTCCGGAACCATCCGCCGGTCCACGGGTGCCACGCCGAACGGTCCAGCAGATCGTCGGCCCGCACCCGGTAGAGGTAGGCGTTCTCGCACCGGTTGAACGCGCTGGCGATGACGTACACCCAGCCGGTGTCCGGGTCGTGTTCCCAGGTGACCAGCTGCTGGTGCCCGTCGTCGTGCGAGCCCAGCCGCCGCGCCTGGGGGCCGCCGTCGTGCCAGGTGTCGCCGCAGTCGTCGCTGTAGGCGATCTCAGTCCACAACACGTGGCCCAGCCCGCGATGGACCATCGTGAACAGGTAGCACCGTCCGTCGATGGTGATGGCGTCGGCGGGCAGCACCGTGGAGAATCCGCCGCCTTGCCAGGGCGGGCCGTCGTGCGGGTAGTCCCACAGCTGGCGGGCGTAGCTGCCGCCGACGGCGTCGTGGAAGGTGATGCCGTCGTTCAGTTGCCGCAGCGAGGTGTCGTGCGATCGCAGCATCACCGGGCTGCGCCAGCCGGGCCCACCGACCCGGCACTCGTCGAACGTGTCGCCGAAGATGAACCCGGTTCGCCCGTCGGCCAGCGCGACCGCGATGCCCAGGTCGGTGCCGCCGACGCCGAACTTCTCCGCCGAGCTGCCGGGGCCGGTGAGATCGGCCACCTTGACGGTCGTCGGCTGGACCTGCGCGGTCTTGATGCCCCGATCGGTCACCAGTCCATTATTCGGCAATACTGCATTGGTGAGCCTCACCGATGCCGCGCTGGCCGCCGAACTGGCCCGCGACGCCGGTGAGCTGCTCCTGCAGGTGCGCGACGAGGTCGGCTTCTACGATCCCTACGACCTCGGCGACGCCGGCGACAAGCAGGCCAACACGCTGATCCTGGACGGCCTGGCACGCGAACGCCCCGGCGATGCGGTGCTGTCCGAAGAAGCCGTCGACGACCTGTCGCGGGTGCATGCCGACCGGGTGTGGATCGTCGACCCGCTGGACGGAACCTGGGAGTTCTCCATGCCGGGCCGCAACGACTGGGCCGTGCACATCGCGCTGTGGCAGCGCACCGGGGGTATCACCGACGCGGCGGTCGCGCTGCCGGCCGTCGGTGAGGTGTACCGCAGCGACACTGTCAGCGCTCCGGCGCCGCGCGCCGAGGGGCCGATCCGGATCACCGCAAGTGCCAGCCGTCCGCCGGCGGTGCTCTGGCGGATGCGCGATGTGATGGACATCCAGACCGTGCGGATCGGGTCGGCCGGCGCGAAGGCGATGGCGGTGGTGAACGGCGACGTCGACGCCTACCTGCATGCCGGCGGGCAGTGGGAGTGGGATTCGGCCGCGCCGGCGGGCGTGGTGCGGGCCGCGGGGCTGCACGCGTCGCGGTTGGACGGCTCGCCGCTGGTCTACAACCGTCGCGATCCGTACCTGCCGGATCTGTTGATGTGCCGTGCGGAGCTGGCCGATGAGCTGCTGGCCGGAATCCGGTCGGCCATCCGACGGCCGGTCTGAGCGAACACCTTAGAGTCGAGTTATGCAATCGTGGCCGGCGCCGAACCTCCCGGCGCTGCCGGGACGCGGTCCGGCGCTGCGCTTGTACGACACCGCCGACCGGCAGGTGCGACCGGTGTCGGCGGGCGCCGGTCCTGATTTGGCTGCCACCATGTATGTCTGCGGAATCACCCCGTATGACGCCACCCACCTCGGCCATGCCGCCACCTACCTGGCCTTCGATCTGATCCACCGGCTATGGCTGGATGCCGGGAACCGAGTCAACTACGTGCAGAACGTCACCGACGTCGACGATCCGCTGTTCGAGCGCGCGACGCGCGACGGCGTCGACTGGCGCGAACTGGCCGACCGCGAGACCGAGTTGTTCTCCGCGGACATGGCGGCACTGCGGGTGCTACCGCCACACGACTACGTCGCCGCCACCGAGGCCATCGCCGAGGTGGTGGAGCTGGTGGAGAAGATGCTGGCATCCGGAGCGGCCTACGTCGTCGACGACCCGGCCCATCCCGACGTGTACTTCCGCGCCGACGCCACCGCGCAGTTCGGCTACGAGTCCGGCTACGACCGCGACACCATGCTGCGGCTGTTCGGTGAGCGCGGCGGCGACCCGGACCGCCCCGGCAAGAGCGACCAGCTCGATGCGCTGATGTGGCGGGCGCCGCGGGCCGGCGAGCCCAGCTGGCCGTCGCCGTTCGGTCCGGGCCGTCCCGGCTGGCACGTGGAATGCTCGGCGATCGCGCTCAGTCGCATCGGCACCGGCCTGGACATCCAGGGCGGCGGCAGCGACCTGATCTTCCCCCATCACGAGTTCTCCGCCGCCCACGCCGAATGTGTCACCGGGGAGCGCCGATTCGCCCGGCACTACGTGCACGCCGGCATGATCGGCTGGGACGGGCACAAGATGTCGAAGAGCCGCGGGAACCTGGTGCTGGTGTCGCGGCTGCGCGCCGAGGGCGTCGACCCGGCGGCGATCCGGCTCGGGCTGCTGGCCGGGCACTACCGCGCGGACCGGTCGTGGAGCAACGGGGTGCTCGACGAGGCCAACGCCCGGCTGCAGCGGTGGCGCACCGCGACCAACCTGCCCGCCGGACCGGACGCGACCGACGTCGTCGCGCGGGTGCGCCGCCACCTCGCCGACGACCTCGACACCCCGAAAGCGCTTGCCGCATTGGACGGTTGGAGCACCGACGCGCTGTCCTACGGCGGCCACGATCCCGATGCCCCACGGACGGTGGGCACGATGATCGACGCCTTGTTGGGCATCAAGCTGTAGACCGCCCCAGGGTGGAGTACGTTTCCGGCCATGAGTTCTGTGAACGGGAAAGTTGCGCTGATCACCGGCGGCGCCAACGGTGTCGGCGCGGAAGTGGCCCGCCGCCTGCACGACAAGGGCGCCAAGCTGGTCCTGACGGATCTGGACGAGGTGCCGCTCAAGGACGTTGCCACCCGTCTCGGTGAGGATCGGGTGCTGACGGTGGTTGCCGACGTACGCGACCTGGAAGCCATGCAAAACGCCACCGAGGCGGGCATCGAGAAGTTCGGCGGCATCGACATCGTGATGGCCAACGCGGGGATCGCGACGTACGGGTCGGTGCTGAACGTCGATCCCGCTGCCTTCAAGACGCTGCTCGACGTCAATGCGCTCGGCGTGTTCCACACGATTCGCGCGGCGTTGCCGTCGGTCATCGAACGGCGGGGCTATGTGCTGGTCGTGTCCTCGGCGGCGGCCTACGCCGCGGTACCCGGCGGTGCGGCCTACAACCTGTCGAAGGCGGGGGTCGCGCACTTCGCGAACGCGCTGCGGCTCGAGGTGGCTCACCTCGGTGTCGACGTCGGGTCGGCGCACATGTCCTGGATCGACACCCCGTTGGTGCGTGAAACGAACGAACTGGCGTCCGTGCACGAAATGATCGACAGAATGCCGGGCCCGCTGAGCAAGACGACATCCGTGGAGAAGTGCGGGGAGGCCTTCGTCAAGGGCATCGAGCGGCGTAAGCGCCACATCAACTGCCCCGGTTGGGTGGGGTCCCTCCGGTGGCTGAGGCCGCTGCTGAATAGTCGCGTCGGAGATGCGAGCACGCTGAAGTCGGTGCCCGAACTGCTCCCCAAGCTGGACGCCGAGGTCGTCGCGCTGGGCCGCTCGATGAGCGCGCGCACACAGGCGCTGGAAAAGCGGTAAAGGTCTAACGGCCGCGGCGGCGCAGGTAGCGCTCGAACTCGGCGGCGAGTGCGTCGCCGTCGATCTTGCCGAGCGCCTCGTTCATGTCCACCTCGGCGTCGCCGCGCTGCTCGAGGGAGGCGACGTACTCGGCGATCTCCTCGTCCTCGGCGGTCATCTCGGTGACCGCCTGCTCCCACTCCTCGGCCTGCGCCGGCAGGTCGGCCAGCGGCACCTCGATGTCGAGCACATCCTCGACGCGGCGCAGCAGCGCCACCGTCGCCTTCGGATTGGGTGGCTGCGACACATAGTGCGGCACCGCGGCCCAGAACGTCACAGCCGGTATCCCCGCCGCCACACACGCGTCCTGGAACACGCCGGCGATGCCGGTCGGGCCCTCGTAGCGGGTCTCGGTC
>NZ_JBOGDB010000129.1:0-5008 GCF_050701515.1 Mycobacterium sp.
GGCTCGCCAGGCCAGAATTATCGGCTGGTCTGGCCCGCCGTCTCCAGCGCTACCGCTGGAACTGCTGACGAACGGCGCCGTGGCCCCGACTGGACCACAACTGGCATATCCCGGCCAGTCACGGGGATTGAGTTATGCCGCCAACCTATCTTCGACGTACGACAAGCTCTGCTAGAACACACCAAAGCACACTCGAATACACCCCAGCGGCAACAGCTCCTCACCCCAGTTCGGCCGTCGGCCTAATCCTCGGAATGGCGGTCGTAGTCCCAACGCTCCAGCCGCGCCTGCAACTCGTGCAAGCCGAGCGCGGCGAGCGGCGCGGCTACCCCGAGGCAGAATACGAGTAGTGCGTTCATGGCTGCTTCCGTCGTCTGATACCTATATTGACGATCGAAGCGTAGGAATCGTTCGACCGACACGCGCGCGTAGTGGACTACCTGTCTTCGTCGCGCCTGGACACGGCTGCGGCCGGTGGGCAAACTCTGCAGACCATGAGTGAGGTCGAGTCGCATCCATCGTCCAGTGCGGCTCCGGCGCATCGCATTCGCCGAATGTCGGGGCGCGATCCGTCCGAGCTGCATCGGGGTGTTACGCCGCTCGAGTTGCTGTTCGACCTCACGTTTGTGGTCGCATTCGGCATCGCGGCCTCCGAGTTCGCCCACCAGCTGGCCGAGGACCACATCGGGGCGGGGCTGGCCGGATTCGTATTCGCGACCTTCGCCATCTGTTGGGCGTGGATCAACTTCAGCTGGTTCGCCTCGGCCTACGACACCGACGACTGGGTCTACCGATTGATGACCATGCTGCAGATGGTCGGCGTCATCATCCTGGCGCTCGGCCTTCCGCAGTTGTTCGCCTCGATCAGCGCGGGTCACCACGTCGACAACCGCGTGATGGTCGCCGGTTATGTCGTGATGCGAATCGCTTTGGTGGGCCAGTGGTTACGCGCGGCAAAGCAGGACCCGCAGCGACGTGCGGCGTGCCTCACCTACGCGACGGTCGTCACCGTCGCGCAGATCGGCTGGATCGCAATGATCTTCGTGAGCACGTCGGTTGTCACGACGTACGCACTGGCTCTGCTGTTGGTGTGCTTCGAGATGCTCGGCCCCTGGCTGGCTGAGCGGCGCAGCGGCGGCACCCCGTGGCACGCTCATCACATTGTCGAGCGCTACGGGCTGCTCACCATCATCGCGCTGGGGGAGGGCGTCGTCGGCACCGTCGCCTCGCTCTCGGCGGTTGTCGGCGCGCAGGGCTGGAGCGTGGACGCGGTCCTGGTCGCGGTGGCGGGCACCGGGCTGACGTTCGGCATGTGGTGGGCGTATTTCGTTGTCCCGCAATCGAATCTGCTGCATGCCCACCGCGAGCGCTCTTTCCGCTTCGGCTACCTGCACCTCGTGGTGTTCGGCTCAATCGTGGCCACCGGCGCCGGGCTGCACGCCGCCGCGTATTACATCGAGCATCATTCCAAGCTGGATTCGGCCGGCACCGTGTTGTGGGTCGTGATACCCGTCGCTCTCTATATCGTCAGCCTGTATTTGCTCTACATGCTGATGGTGCGCACCTTCGACGCGTTCCACGTGCTGCTGGTTGTGGTCACCGCCGCGGTGTTGGTCGCCGCGGTTCTGTTCGTCGACGCCGGCATGTCGATGGCAAACAGCCTGCTGATCGTCATGCTGGCGCCGATGGTGACCGTCGTTGGTTACGAACTGATCGGCCATCGGCACGCCGAGGAGGCCATCGCGAGGACTGTGGCGGACGAATAGGGAAGTGTTTAGCTGCACGCGGGTTGGGTAAGCCAACTACATAGCCGTCCGAAGTCGCGCGGCGATGGGAGCGGCACGAACACCGAATGGCAAGTCAAGAAGCGGCCGCCGTTCACCGGGTGCCGACGAGCATCGAAAACCCGTGGCTTCGGCGGCTATCCAACGTTTGCGCAGCACGAAGGAGCGTCACGATGCCGAAAACGACACCGGAGGGCACGGCCAAGAAAAGCGAGCTGCCGAGCACGCTGAAGAAGTCGCCCGCAAAGGCGCAGCGGACCTTCGCCAAGGCGCACGATGCGGCCGTCGAGCAGTACGGCGAGGGTGAGCGCGCGCACCGCGTTGCGTATGACGCGCTGAAGCACAGCTTCGAGAAGGTGGGCGACCACTGGGAGCCGAAGTCCGAGAAGGGCCCTTCCGACTCGCGAGCCCGTAGTGGCGGGCCGAATCCCAAGGGAACGTCGGCCGAAGGCGTCAACGCCAATGCGTCCAAGAAGCACTTGTTCGACGTTGCGCGGCGCCTGGACATCTCGGGTCGTTCCACCATGTCCAAGAGCCAATTGGTCAACGCGATCAAGAACGCCAATCGTCGAGTGAGCAGCCGCAGCCGGTAGCGTCGGCGCTTTGCCGAGTTGGCTGAAATCACCCCCCGACGTTGGGGTCCCATTCGGCCGGTCACTATTTGCCCAGATGAGTCGGCTGCCTGACCTGACTCTGACCTTCTGACAGATCCGGTCAAGTCTTCGCTCGAAACGGGGTTACCGGACTACAGTGTGCGCATGCATGCGCGCAGCTCACGTCGAGGTTTGGTGCGTCTCGTTGGCTGAGTATCGGCTGGACGACCTTGCGCGGATTTCCGGTGTCAGCTCACGCAATATCCGCGCATACCGCGAGCGCGGCCTGCTCGACCCTCCTCGTCGGGAGGGGCGCTCGGCGTATTACGACGACTACCACCTGTCCCAGCTGAAGACGATCAACGAGCTGCTGCGGAAGGGATTCAATTCCTCGCACATCGCCGAGTTCTTCGCCCGGATGCGGGAAGGGCATGACCTGGCGGCCATCTTGGGCGTCCAACAGGCCATTCTCGGCCATCGCCCAGCAGAGGCCGCGCCGCCGGCGCCGGCCACGGCCAGCACGGCCGCCATCGATACCATCGCGCTCAACCTTGACCCCGGGTGCGAGGAAGCGCAGCGGCTGATGTTGAGCGGCCTGGCCGAGCTGTCCGACGACACCGTCGTGCTCGTCGACGCCGGCATGGCCGCCATCGTCACGCGAACTGCCGATCAACTCCATTACATTCAGGCGATTCTGCGGATGTTCGATTCCACCAGCGGCACCATCGACGAGCTTGCGGCCGTTCTGGTGGCCGCGCTGGAGGAGTGTGTGGACGCCCGCTACGGGCCTGGTTTCATCCCGAAACCGGAAGAGCTGGCCGAGGTCAGCCGGCTCGTGCAGGACTATCGCGATCTCGGCAGCGCGATCGTCACCCGCCATCTCGACAAGGCGCTGCAGCAGCACATGGTGTCGGCCGTTTCGGAGTACACCACCGGGATGGTCGTCAGTGGACAGTGGGAAGCCAATAGCTCACCGCCAAGCGTCACCCCTTGATCTGCTGCCACTTTTCGACCCACTCGTTGTAGGCCGTGCAGTTGTCACCGCTGCCGTCCACGCACTGCTTCTGTGGCGTGGTCCAGTAATGGATCTGTTCGGCGTACTCCTCGTCGGTGGCGTGGTAGAGCTCGCAGAAATCCTTCTCAGTGGTCAGCGCGCACGACTTCGTTTGCGCGGGGGCTTCGCCGAAGTACTCGGCCACTTGGGCATTCACCTCGGGCGAGCTGATCCAATTCATCCACTTGTACGTGCAGTTCGGATGTGACGCCTTCGACGAGATCATCCACGTGTCGGACCATCCGGTGGAGCCTTCCTTCGGCAGCACCGTGTTGACCTGAACCTTGTTGTTGGCGCCGATCATGTTCGCGATCACCTGCCAGGTGGTGCCGATCACCGAGGTTCCGGATTCGAAGGCCTGCACTTCTTTGGTGTAGTCCGACCAGTACTCGCCGATGTTCTCGCGCTGTGCCTTGAGCAGTTCCGTTGCGGCGTCGAGTTGTTCGGAGGTCAGCGAGTACGGGTCCTTGATGCCCAGCTCCGGCCTGGTCTTCGACAGGTACAACGCGGCGTCGGCGATGTAAATGGGAGAGTCGTAGGCGGTGACCCTGCCCTCGTACTTGGCGGCGTCGTCGAACACCGCGGCCCAGGAATTCGGTGCGTCGCGGACGACGTCGATGTTGTACATCAGCAGGTTGGCGCCCCAGCCGTGCGGGATGCCGTACATCTGCCCGTCCACCGAATTCCACGACTTGTTCTTGAGGAACGCCGAAATCGTCTGGTAGTTGGGCACCAGCGCGGTGTTGACCGGGGCGACGTCGCCGGCATATATCAGCCGCAGCGTCGCATCGCCGGACGCGGACACGCCGTCGTACTGCCCGGTGCGCATCAACTGCACCATTTCGTCGGACGTGTTGCCCAGCTTGACATTCACCTGGCAGCCGGTTTCCTGCTCGAACGGCGTCACCCAGTCGACGGACTTGTCGTTGGAGCCATCCTCGGCGTAGCCGGCCCAGGCGATGATGTTCAGCTGACCTTCGCCAGCGCCGACGGCGCTGAGTGGCTCCAGCTCCGGAAGCTGTTCGCCCATCCCTCCAGCGTCGTCGGAACCCGAGCACGCCACGATCAGGGCTGCGCACACACCGAGGACCAGTCCGGTCCGCGGTGTGGTCGGTGTCATGGCGACTCCACCTTAATCGGTTGGTGAAGGGCTATCTCGGGCCCAGGCGAGGCGGTTGGATTCCGCGTTACCGCAGGCTCGCGAAGAAGCTCCGGATGTCGTCGACGAGCAACTGCGGCGTCTCCATCGCGGCGAAGTGCCCGCCGGAGTCGAAGTCACTCCAGTGCACGATGTTGAACAACCGCTCGCCGTATCGGCGGATGGCCAAATCCTCGCGAAAGACCGCGACACCCATCGGCACCGGCGACGGGTCCGGAAGCGCCCGCGCATGCATCGTCTCGTAGTACAGGTTGGCCGACGAGGTCGCTGTGCGGGTGAACCAGTACACCGACACATTGGCCAGCAGGCGGTCCCGGGGCACCGCATCCTCGGGCAGCTCCCGCGTGGAGTCGGTCCACTCCTTGAACTTCTCCACGATCCACGCCAGCTGCCCGGCCGGCGAATCCGTCAGGCCGTA
>NZ_JBOGDB010000130.1:0-4204 GCF_050701515.1 Mycobacterium sp.
CCGTGGCTCACGAGCGGACTGGTAACCGACGGCGGCGGCGAGCAGGCGGTCCGCCATCGGCAGCGCGGCGTCGGACAGATTGCGTGGATAGCCGGACCCGTCCACACGTTCGTGGTGGTTGCCGGCCAGCAGCGCGACCCGCTCCAGACCAGCGACGTGGCTGAGGATCCGCACCGTCATGTACGGGTGTAGCCGCATCCGCTCGAACTCGGCCGAACTCAACGGCGCCGGCTTGGACCAGATTTGGTTGGACACCCCGATTCGGCCCAGGTCGTGCACGTATCCGGCACGTCGAATCAGGGCCACATTGTCGGCCTCGAGGCCGGCCGCGGTACCGGCGTCGGCGGCAAGGGCGGCGACCGCCCGCGAATGACCAAGGGTGAAGGGACATTTCAGGTCGACGAAGTCACCCAGCGCGACGAGCAGGGCGTCGAGCGCATCTTCGTCCAGTCGGGTGTTCCGATCGGGCGCTTCCCTCAACGCGGCCGCCCATGCGTCTCCCGCCGGTGGACCTGCCAGGATGTCGTCGGCGTTGGCGATGACCACATCGACCAGTTGGGGGTCGAACTGGCCGCCCCTGCGGCCGCGTGCCATCGCCACCGCGCCCTCGACACCGTAGGACCGCTGGTGCACCTCCAGCATGTCGGCGAGCTGAGCGACCCGCATCTCGATCGGAATCGCGTCTCCGCTCGCACCGGAGGGCAGCCCGCCGCCGTCGAAGCGCTCGAAGGTGAACGCCAGCGCCGTCTGGACGTTGGCGCTCAACCCTATCCGGTCCGCCAGCAGCGCCGCCGAGGTGCAGTGCGAATGGATCAGCCGACCGAAATGGCCGCGCGCGTTGGCCAATAGCGACGCCATGACGCTCAGTCGACGCAGCAGCGACTCGCCGCGCGCGACATTGCTCAACAGGAAACGTTGGTAGGGCAGCCCCGACCAGTCGACCAGATAGGAGTCGTGTCGGACCGCGATGTCGTCGCCGAACCACTGCGCATATTCGTGCGAGTCGGCGTGACAGCCGATCCACATGATCAACGTGGCGTAGTAGGTGCAGTCCCGCTGCGTGTGGGTGAGGCCGAGTCGGTCGGCGATTCTCGTCGCGATCAGCGCGGAGCGCAGCATGTGCTCGGCGGGCTGACCGAGCCCCAGGTCGATCGCCACCGACAGCGCCGCCAACACCTCGGCCCGGCTTGGCGCGGGCCGGGGTGTCGAAGCGGCGGGTCGTGACCCCATGGGCAAATTGTGCCCGGCAGTCACGGCGTGGTCAGCCGATCAACGCAGTGTCACCGGCGCCGGCGTGCCGATCGCCGTCGAAATTCTCGAAGTGACCACTGCCGATCACGCACAAACCCTTTTGGGGCGGACGGAAGTCGGCCAGCCGCGCCTGGCGGGGCAGCGGCCCGATCGGACCGAGATCCTCGTCGCGCAGCACCGCCCGGGACGCCGACACCGCCCAGAGCTGCTTCGGCGCGACCATGAAGTGCTGGCCGTTCGGCGCGGCCCCGGCGAGCCGAACGTGGCCTGCGCCCAACGTCAGACCCGCGACACGGCCGACGATGCCGAGAACCGTCCGGTTGGTCCACGCCCGCTCCGGAAGACGCGCACCGAACGCGCTCAGAACCCGGGTTCTCACCGTCGTCGTGGTGTGGACGGACCACTCGAGCAGACCGGGGATCGATACCCGGAACCACCAGGGTGAGATCCACTTGACTTCGATGTCGCATTGGATGGCGTCATTGCCGGTCGCCGAACTGAAATAGCGGGCGCAACTCTGGTCGGCCGGGGTGGTGGCGTAGAACGTCCAGTTGCCCGCCGGGTCGCGATGCCACACCGACAGGTAGGCCGGTGCGAACGACGCGGTCGGGAATTGGCGCAAGGCCAGATAGTGGCCACTTTCAAAGGGCAGCCCCATGACGCCGAAACCGGCGAATCGCTCGTCGTCCCCGTCCGGCAGAACGGGGTTATCGAGGACGGCCATAACGGCGTCGCGGGGGTTTTCTGGTCGTGTCATGACCCGATGATCGTTTCGGCGACCGCCTCAGCGCATGAGGCGGTTGCCTCAAATCGGCCGTCAGGCCACCGATTCGCGGCGGCGGACCCCGTCGTGCAGCGGCAGATCCGGGTCGATCTTGATGCCGAGCAGTTCGCAGGTGCCGTTGATGGCGCCGACCATGATCGTCGTCAGGTGTGCGACGAACTCCTCGGGCGGCATCCGGCGCGGGCTGTCTTCCTCGGGCCCCAGCCACCAGTCGGTCGCCGAGGCGGCCGAACCGAACGTGGCGAACGCCGCGAGCTCGATCGCGGCTCCGTCGAGCTCCATCTCCCGCAGCTCGTTGTTGAACATGTCGGCCATTGCGAGCGTGATCCCGCGGCCCTCGTTCAGGGCCCGCATGGCCGACTCGCTCTGCTCGGCGAAGCGGCCCTGCATCAGGAACCGCACCACATTCGGGTGCTCGTCGACCAGGCGCACATATTGCTCGACGCTGCGGCGGATCACCTCTCGGGCCGGGTCGGTGGCGAGGTTGATGGACGGGAAGATCGCCGCCCACAGCACGTCGCGCAGCCGTTCGCCGATCGCCTGGAAGAGGTCGGACTTGTCGGTGAAGTGCCGGTAGATCTTCGGCTTCGCGGTGCCGGCCTCCTCGGCGATCTCCCGAAGGGACAGTTCCGGTCCGAGCCGGTCGATCGCGCGGAAGGCGGCGTCGACAATCTCCGAGCGCACCTTCTTGCGATGTTCGCGCCAGCGTTCGCTGCGGGCGTCGACCTTGACGCCCGCCTCGCCGCTGGACCGCGACCGCGACCTTCCTCGCACCCGATCACTGTACCTGCCCGGATGCCGCTGACCTGGCCAGACCGTGCCGGGACACGCTATTCACCGGCGTACGCAGGCATCTTTGGCCGCCGAGATGACCAGCGCCAGCTTGGGTACTATCGCAGCGACAGCCCGACAAACGAGACGAGGCGCATGACGCAGCGTTACGACCTAGTCATCGCGGGTGGCGGGCCTTCCGGTTCGGCCGCCGCGTGGCAGGCCGCTCAGACCGGCGCGAAAGTGGTGGTGCTGGACAAGGCCGAGTTTCCGCGCGACAAGCCGTGCGGCGACGGCCTGACCGCGCGGGCGGTGAGCTATCTGCAGAAGATGGGGTTGGCCGAGGAGGTCTCCAAGTTCCACCGTGTCGACCGGGTCACGGTGTTCAGCCCGAGCCAGTGGGAGCTGTCGTTTCCGAAGCGTCCGGGCATGCCCGACCACGGCCACACGGTGAGCCGAACCGAGCTCGACACGCTGCTGCTCAAGCACGCCGAGTCGGCGGGCGCCGAGGTGCGGCAGTCCGCAGAGGTGACCGGGCCCGAGCTGGACGCCGACGGCCGCGTCGTCGGGGTGAGGTTGAAAAGCGGCGAGAAGGTGTACGGCGACGCCGTCATCGCCGCCGACGGCGCCTACTCCCCGATCAAGCGGGCACTCAAGATCGACTCGGAGTACAACGGCTACTCGGCGATCGCGATCCGCGCGGAGATGCACGCCAACCGTCCGGACTCCGACAGCCTCGACATCTATCTCAAGCTGGCGTTCCAGGGCGACCAGCTGCCGGGCTACGGCTGGGTCTTCCCAATGGGCAGTGGACGATTCAACATCGGACTGGGATATGTCAACAGCTACAAGAATTGGCAGTCCATCAACGCCACCCAGTTCCTCGGCGAGTTCCTGACGACGCTGCCGCCCGAATGGGAACTGCCGCCGATCGAGGAACTGAAGAAGAACAAGAGCGTTCGGGCATGGCGGCTGCCGATGGGCTTCACCGCCTGGCCGCCGTGGCGTCCCGGAGTGCTGTTCACCGGTGACTCGCTGGGCGCGGGCAAGCCGGCGTCGGGTGCGGGCATCTCCAAGGCACTCGAATCCGGGCTTGCCGCAGGCGAATGCGCGATCGCTGCGCTGCAGAACAGCGGGCCCGACGACTTCACCAATTACGCGCAGCGGATGGAGGCGGCGTGGGGTAGGGAGTATCGGCGCGGCCGGTACTTCCACAAACTGGCCGGTATTCCCGCCGTCGCCAACACCGGCATCAAGTTCATCGATAACGGCTTCTTCCGCGACCGCATGCTCAAGGCGTTGTACAAGAAGGCCCAGGGCCCGCAGCACACCTACAAGTAGGCAGCCCGCCACGGCCGCGACTGTGCGGTTTCGTACGCCGCATCCGGCGCGTCGCGT
>NZ_JBOGDB010000131.1:0-11808 GCF_050701515.1 Mycobacterium sp.
GCTCGGCGACGCTCCGCGGCTGACCGCGATGACGGCGGCCGCGGCGCTGGCCGGACACCGCGACGCCGCACAACGAGTCGCCGAGGTCGCCCTTGACGTGGCCCGCCGCGACCGGGATAGCCGAAGGCGCCGGCGGTGAACGGGAATTCCCTACCTGCCGAACTTCAGCGGGTGCACATGGTCGGCATCGGTGGAGCGGGCATGTCCGGCATCGCGCGCATCCTGCTCGACCGTGGCGGGCTGGTGTCGGGCTCGGACGCCAAGGAATCACGCGGGGTGGTGGCGCTGCGCGCGCGGGGTGCGTCGATCCGCATCGGACACGACGAGTCGTCGCTGGATCTGCTGCCCGGCGGTCCGACCGCGGTGGTGTCCACCCACGCGGCGATTCCGAAGACCAACCCCGAACTGGTCGAGGCCCGGCGTCGCGGCATTCCGGTCATTCTGCGGCCGGTGGTGCTGGCCAAGCTGATGGCCGGGCACACCACGCTGATGGTCACCGGCACCCACGGCAAGACCACCACGACGTCGATGCTCATCGTCGCCTTGCAGCACGGCGGTTTCGACCCGTCCTTCGCCGTCGGCGGCGACCTCGGCGAGGCCGGCACCAACGCGCACCACGGCAGCGGCGACTGCTTTGTGGCCGAGGCCGACGAGAGCGATGGCTCGCTGCTGGAATACATCCCGAATGTGGCCGTGGTGACCAACATCGAGGCCGACCACCTGGATTTCTTCGGCAGCGCCGAGGCATATGGCGCGATGTTCGACGATTTCGTCGAGCGACTGGCGCCCGGCGGCGCGCTGGTGGTCTGCACCGACGATCCGGGCGCGGCCGCGCTGGCTGAGCGCACCGCCGCGCTGGGGATACGCGTGCTGCGCTACGGAAGCGACGATGTCCCGGATCTGGCCGGCAGGCTGCTGAGCTGGGAGCAACAGGGCACCGGCGCGGTGGCGCACATCCAGCTGGCCGCCGAGGCGCATCCGCGGGTGATGCGACTGGCGGTGCCGGGCCGGCACATGGCGCTCAATGCACTGGGCGCGCTGCTGGCCGCGATGGAGGTCGGGGCGTCGGCCGAGTCGGTAACCGACGGGCTGGCCGGGTTCGAGGGGGTGCGCCGTCGCTTCGAGTTGGTCGGCACCGCGCACGGAGTGCGGGTCTTCGACGATTACGCGCATCATCCGACCGAGGTGCGGGCCACCCTCAACGCGGTGCGGACGGTGACCGAGCAGGGCGGGGACGGACGCTCGGTGGTGGTGTTCCAGCCGCATTTGTATTCGCGCACAGCCGCTTTCGCGCGTGAGTTCGGGCAGGCACTTGATGGGGCGGACGAGGTGTTCGTGCTCGACGTGTACGCCGCGCGGGAACAGCCGATGGCCGGCATCAGCGGGGCCACGGTCGCCGAGCACGTCGACAAGCCGGTGCATTACCTGCCGGACTTCTCCGCGGTTGCCGACGAGGTGGCCGACGCCGTGCACCCCGGTGACGTCGTCGTGACGATGGGCGCCGGCGATGTCACCATGCTGGGCAACGAAATCCTTGCGGCGCTTGCTGTCCGGGCCAACCGCAGCGCGCCGGGCAGACCCGGAACGGGCGAGCGATGACCAAGGCCGCCGACAACGGCGGGGATGCGACGCCGGACGAGGAAGTCACGCCGGCGGAGCGTCCCCCCGCGGAGGCCTTCGAAGGACCGCGGCGTCGGGCCCGGCGGGAACGCGAACAGCGACGCGCCGCCCAGGCCCGGGCCACGGCGATCGAGCAGGCCCGCCGCGAGGCCAAACGTCGCGCGCTGGGCAGGCAGGCCGAGGAGGCCAAAACCTTTGCGCGGGGCGCGGTTCGGGGTCTGAAGGTGGTGATCTGGGCGGTGGTGTTCGCCGTGCTGATCGTCGGCCTCGGCTTGCTGCTGTACTTCACGCCGGTCATGTCGGCGCGCAACGTCGTCGTCACCGGCCTCGGCGCGGTGACCCAGGAAGAGGTCGTCGCGGCGGCCGCTGTCCAGCCGGGCACACCGCTGCTGCAGGTCAACACCGACGACGTCGCCGAGCGGGTGGCCACGATCCGCCGGGTCGCCAGTGCGCGGGTGCAGCGTGAATACCCGTCCTCACTGCGGATCACCGTCGTCGAACGGGTTCCCATCGTGGTGAAGGACTATCCGGACGGGCCACACCTGTTCGACCGCGACGGCGTGGACTTCGCGACCGCGCCGGCGCCGCCCGGCGTGCCGTACATCGAGGTCGACAACCCCGGCCCCAGCGACCCGGCGACCAAGGCCGCACTGCAGGTGATGACCGCACTGCGGCCGGAGGTGGCCGGGCAGGTCGCCCGGATCGCGGCGCCGTCGGTGGCATCGATCACCCTGACGTTGACCGACGGCCGGGTGGTGGTGTGGGGCACCACCGACCGCACCGAGGAGAAGGCGCAGAAACTCGCGGCACTGCTGACCCAGCCGGGGCAGACCTACGACGTGTCCAGCCCCGATTTGCCGACGGTCAAATAGCGGTCGCCGCTTAAATCGGCCGAAATTCCTGACGTCCGCGTCGGCGCGCCTGCGTGGATAGACCGTGCGGTCGTCCTACCGTTCTGTTTCGCGGAACAACTTGACATAACTCTAAGCCTATGGTTGAGGTTGAGAGTTTGCCCGGGGTTCGGCGCCAGGACAGGCAACCAGGGAGGAAGGCGATCGCGATGACCCCCCCGCATAACTACCTCGCCGTCATCAAGGTGGTCGGCATCGGCGGCGGCGGCGTCAACGCCGTCAACCGGATGATCGAGCACGGCCTCAAGGGCGTGGAGTTCATCGCCATCAACACCGACGCGCAGGCGCTGTTGATGAGCGACGCCGACGTCAAACTCGACGTGGGCCGCGACTCCACCCGTGGACTGGGCGCAGGCGCCGACCCCGAGGTCGGACGCAAGGCCTCCGAGGACGCCAAGGACGACATCGAGGAGCTGCTGCGCGGCGCCGACATGGTGTTCGTGACCGCCGGAGAGGGCGGTGGCACCGGCACCGGCGGCGCGCCCGTCGTCGCGACCATCGCGCGAAAGCTCGGCGCGCTCACCGTCGGCGTGGTGACCAGGCCGTTCTCGTTCGAGGGCAAGCGCCGCAGCAGCCAGGCCGAGGCCGGGATCGCCGCGCTGCGGGAGACCTGCGACACCTTGATCGTCATCCCCAACGATCGCCTGCTGCAGATGGGTGACGCGGCGGTGTCGCTGATGGATGCCTTCCGCAGCGCCGACGAGGTGCTGCTCAACGGCGTGCAGGGCATCACCGACTTGATCACCACGCCGGGCCTGATCAACGTCGACTTCGCCGACGTCAAGGGCATCATGTCCGGCGCGGGCACCGCGCTGATGGGCATCGGCTCCGCCCGCGGCGACGGCCGGTCCCTGCAGGCGGCGGAGATCGCCATCAACTCGCCGCTGCTGGAGGCGTCCATGGAAGGTGCGCAGGGCGTGCTGATGTCCATCGCCGGCGGCAGTGACCTGGGCCTTTTCGAGATCAACGAGGCTGCCTCGCTGGTGCAGGACGCCGCGCACGCCGACGCCAACATCATCTTCGGCACCGTCATCGACGACTCGCTGGGCGACGAGGTCCGGGTCACCGTGATCGCCGCCGGCTTCGACGCCTCCGCGCCGAACCGCAAGCCGGTCATGGGAGATGGGGCCGGTGCACGAAATATCGCACCCGGACGCTCGGGCAAGGTCACCTCGACATTGTTCGAGCCCGCCGACGCCGCCAGCGTGCCGGTGCACACCAACGGTTCGAGCGTCAGCATCGGTGGGGATGACGACGACGACGTCGACGTTCCACCGTTCATGCGCCACTAGCGCGTGCCGAAATACCCGTCCGGATACTAGAGCTGTGAGTGTTCGGGTTCGGCGCGTGACCACCACCCGTGCCGGCGGCGTCTCGGCGCCGCCGTTCGACACCTTCAACCTGGGCGACCATGTCGGCGACGACCCGGCCGCCGTCGCGGCCAACCGGAAGCGGCTCGCCGCCGGGATCGGGCTGGGCGCCGAAGACGTGGTCTGGATGAACCAGGTACACGGCGACCGGGTGGTCCGGGTCGACGGTCCGCTCGAAGGCCCCGCCGCCGCCGTCGAGGCAACCGATGCATTGGTGACCAGCACGCCGCGATTGGCATTGGCGGTGGTAACGGCCGATTGTGTTCCGGTTTTATTGGCCGATGCGCGGGCCGGTGTGGTCGCGGCGGTGCACGCGGGCCGGGTGGGGGCGCAGAAAGGTGTGGTGGCCCGCGCGGTAGCGGCAATGCTGGCCGCGGGCGCGTATGCCGGCGACATCTCCGCCCTGCTGGGACCCGCGGTCAGCGGCCGTAACTACGAGGTGCCCGAGGCGATGGCAGCAGAGGTGGAGGCCGCACTGCCCGGCAGCCGGACCACCACGTCGCGGGGCACGCCCGGGTTGGACCTTCGAGCCGGAATCGCCCATCAACTAACGGATTTGGGCGTCACCGCCATCGATGCCGACCCGCGCTGCACGGTGGACGACCACAACCTGTTCAGCCATCGGCGGGATGCCCCGACCGGACGCCTGGCGTCGTTGGTGTGGATGGAATGACCGCGGTGGCAACCACCCGGGAAGTCGAACTGGCGCAGCAGCTGGCCGTTGTGCGCGGGCGCATCGAACGCGCCGCCGAGGCCGCCGGCCGCAATAGCGCAGAAATTGAATTGTTGCCGATTACGAAATTCTTTCCGGCCACCGATGTGCTTATTTTGTCGCATTTAGGTTGCCGCGAATTCGGCGAATCGCGCGAACAGGAAGGGGCGGCGAAATCGGCCGAATGCAATTCCGCGGAGCCGGCCGAGCCCATTCGCTGGCACATGGTCGGCCGCATCCAACGCAACAAGGCGCGTTCGATCGCGACCTGGGCTCATGCCGCACACTCCGTCGACAGCGCCAAGGTGATCACCGCGCTCGATCGGGCCGCCGAACGCGCCCGGGGCCAGGGCAGCCGGGCTGACCCGCTTCGGGTGTACATCCAGATCAGCCTCGACGGCGACGTCGCGCGCGGCGGTGTGGACGTGAACCGTCCGGAGGTGATCGACGCGTTGTGCGCGCAGGCGCAGTCCGCCGAGGCGCTGGAATTCGTCGGTTTGATGGGCATCCCGCCGCTGGACACCGACCCGGACGAGGCATTCGCGCGACTGCGGGCGGAGCAGCAGCGGGTGCAGCGGTCCTACCGGCAGCCGCTCGGGCTGTCGGCCGGCATGTCCAGCGATCTGGAGGCGGCGATAAAACATGGTTCGACGTGTGTGCGTGTCGGTACCGCGCTATTGGGGCAACGCCCGCTAACGTCACCATGAGTAGTCACTCCAGTCACATCTTCATCACAGACACCAGCTTCTCCAGAAGGGTCCAGCGATGAGCACACTGCACAAGGTCAAGGCCTACTTCGGTATGGCGCCCATGGACGACTACGACGACGAGTACTACGACGACGACGATCGTCCCTCACGCGGCTACCCACGACGGGAGCGCTTCGGCGACGACGGATACGGCCGCTATGACGACCGCATGGCGGGCTATGACGACGACGACGGCTACCGCGGCCCCTACCCCGACGAACCGCGCTTCCGGCCCCGCGAGTTCGATCGGCCCGCGCCGCGGTTCGGCTCGCTGCGCGGATCCACCCGCGGGGCGCTGGCGATGGATCCCCGGCGGATGGCGATGCTGTTCGACGAGGGCAGCCCGCTGTCGAAGATCACCACGCTGCGGCCAAAGGACTACAGCGAGGCGCGCACCATCGGCGAGCGGTTCCGGGACGGCACCCCGGTGATCATGGACCTGGTGACGATGGACAACGCCGACGCCAAGCGGCTGGTCGACTTCGCGGCCGGCCTGGCCTTTGCGCTGCGCGGCTCCTTCGACAAGGTCGCCACCAAGGTGTTCCTGCTGTCGCCCGCCGACGTCGACGTCAGCCCCGACGACCGGCGGCGCATCGCCGAGACGGGCTTCTACGCCTACCAGTAGATCGGCTGTGCTCACCCGAGCCAGGTAGGCTGGCGACGCGATCCGGGTCATCTCGTCTTACCTGTATCGAATGTCACACATCGGCTTGTAGTGAGGTCGGCTCAGTTGGCCCTGTTCTTCGAGATTCTGGGTTTCGCGCTGTTCGTGTTCTGGCTGCTGCTCATCGCCCGGGTGGTGGTCGAGTTCATCCGCTCGTTCAGCCGCGATTGGCGCCCCAAGGGGGTGACGGTGGTCATCCTCGAGGTCATCATGACGGTGACCGACCCGCCGGTGAGGCTGCTGCGCCGGATCATTCCGCAGCTCACGATAGGGGCGATCCGGTTCGACCTGTCGATCATGGTGCTGCTGCTCGTCGCGTTCATCGGCATGCAGCTGGCGTTCAGCGCGGCGGCCTGACACCGGCGCCGATAGCCGTCGACAACACATCGCCGCTCGAGGTTTGCCGAGTATCGTTTTCTGCCGGGCAATCGAAGCAGAAACATTGAAATTCGCTCTTAATTATCGCCCTCAACTGCGACCGCCGGGTCTGCTGTGACAGGATGGACGCCAGTTACCAAGCACTAAGGCTCTACACTTTGAACTCGATTGACGGTCCAGACTTCCAAGGGGGCAGACAATGCCGCTCACACCAGCCGACGTCCACAATGTCGCATTCAGCAAGCCGCCGATCGGCAAGCGCGGCTACAACGAGGACGAGGTCGACGCCTTCCTCGATCTGGTTGAGAACGAGCTGACCCGGCTCATCGAGGAGAACGCCGATCTTCGTCAGCGGGTAACCGAGCTGGACCAAGAGGTGGCGACCGCGCGGGCCGGCGGCGGAACGCAGTCGACGGCGGCCATCCCGCTGTATCAGCCCGAACCAGAGCCCGAGCCGGCCCCGGCGCCGGTGTACGAAGCGCCGCAGCCCGCCGCCGGCAGCAGCGCCGAGGAGCAGCACCTGAAGGCGGCCCGGGTGCTCAGCCTCGCGCAGGACACGGCCGATCGGCTGACCGTCACCGCCAAGGGCGAGTCGGAGAAAATGCTTTCGGACGCGCGCGCCCAGGCCGACCAGATGGTCGGCGAGGCGCGGATCACCGCGGAATCCACGGTGGCCGAGGCCCGGCAGCGGGCCGATGCCCTCCTGGCCGACGCCCAGACCCGCTCCGAGGCCCAGCTGCGCCAGTCGCAGGAGAAGGCCGACGCATTGCAGGCCGACGCCGAACGCAAGCATTCCGAGATCATGGGAACGATCAACCAGCAGCGCACCGTGCTGGAAGGCCGGCTGGAGCAGTTGCGCACCTTTGAACGCGAATACCGCACCCGGCTCAAGACCTATCTGGAATCCCAGCTCGAGGAACTGGGCCAGCGCGGCTCGGCGGCACCGGTGGACTCCAGCGCCAACGACGGCGGCGGATTCAACCAGTTCAACCGCGGTAACAACTGATCCGGATTCCACCAATGCTGATCATCGCGCTTGTGCTGGCCGTCATCGGCCTGGCCGCGCTGGTGACCGCGGTCGTCACCAGCAATGAGCTGATCGCCTGGGTTTGCATTGCGGCAAGCGTGATCGGGGTGGTGTTGCTGATCGTCGACGCGCTGCAAGAGCGCTCCCGGCGCGATGCCGGGGAGGACGAGGCCGCCCCGCCGCCCGAGGATGGGCAGGCCGACGCCGATTTCGACGCCGACTACCCCGACGAGGCCGAGCGCGCCGAATCCGAGGCCGATACCACCGCAGTAGCGGTCGAAGAGGGCGACGACGAGGTGGCCGGCGAGGACCGCAACACCCGCTGAATTCAGCTCGCGATGGTCGGGCGCGCCAGCAGTTCGCGAACTTCGTCGTCGGAGACCTGATGGAAGTCGCTGTAGACCTGTCCGACCGCCTCGAATGACGGCGGCATCATCGCGCACACCACGTCGTCGGCCTCTTCGGCCAACTGCTTGCACGCCGACGGCGGTCCGACCGGCACGGCGACGACGACCCGCGCGGGCTTGGCGGCCCGGACGGCCCGTACCGCGGCGAGCATGCTGGCGCCGGTGGCGATCCCGTCGTCGATCAGCATCGCGATCTTGCCAGCCACGTCCAATGGCGGCCGTCCGCCGCGATAGGCGGATTCGCGACGGTTCAGTTCCTCGGTCTCCTTCTCGATCGTTTCCCGCAGCTGGTCATCGCTGATGCCCAGGCTGCGCATCAGGCTGTCGTTGACCACCAGGCCACCGCCGCTGGCCAGCGCGCCCATCGCGAGCTCCTGCCATTGCGGCACACCGAGTTTGCGTACCAGAAACACGTCCAGCGGCGCCCGCAGCGAGGCCGCGACCTCCCAGCCGACCGGCACCCCGCCGCGCGCCAGCCCGAGCACCAGCAGGTCGTCTTTTCCGTGATAGGCCGTCAACTCCTCAGCAAGGACTTGGCCGGCCTCGCGGCGATCGGTGAACGTGCGCCGCGAATTGCGGCGTACGAGTCCACTCCAACCCGTCATGACAGTCTTTCGAATTCCGGGGACTCCTCCAGCCTACGACCGCGGCGCATTTGATGGGGTATCCATAGCGGATCGGGGCCAAACCCTCGCGGCTCGGGCTCCGAATCTCTTGTGACGGGACGTTTGGTAACGGAAGGGGACCATGGGCATCGAATACGAGAGTGTCGTCGACCACCCGCTGGCCGAGGTGTTCGCCTGGCATACCCGCCCCGGCGCGATGACCCGGCTCGTCCCACCCTGGCAGCCGATGAGGGTGGTGGCCGAAACCGAATCGCTGGCCGACGGCCGGGCCGTGCTCGCACTGCCCGGCGGGCTGCGGTGGGTGGCGCAGCACGATCCGGCGGAATTCGATCCCCCGTACCGCTTCGTCGACGCGCTCTCGTCGGCGGGGCCGATGTCCTGGCCCGCCCGGGTCGTCGGTCGATGGCGGCACACCCACGAGTTCAGCGAGGCCCCTGGCGGCGGCACGACGGTTCGCGACGTGGTCGACGCCCCGGTGCCTGCCGCGGCGTTACGGTCCACCTTCGCCTACCGGCACCGCCAGCTCGCTGACGACCTGGCCGCGCACCGCGACGCCGCGGAGGCGGGTGCGCAACCGATGGTGGTGGCCATCACGGGCGCGTCCGGCCTGGTCGGGTCCGCGCTGGCGGCGTTTCTGAGTAGCGGTGGGCACCGGGTGATCCGATTGGTACGGGGGCCGGCACGCGCCAAGGACGAGCGACAGTGGCAACCGGACGCGCCCGCACCGGACCTGCTCTCCGGGGTCGACGCGGTCGTGCACCTGGCCGGGGCGTCGATCGCCGGGCGATTCACGTCCGGGCACAAGGCGGGGATCCGCGACAGCCGCATCGAGCCGACGCGCAGGCTCGCGCAGGTGGCCGCAGACGGCTCTGACGGCCCAACGGTGTTCGTCAGCGCGTCGGCGATCGGTTACTACGGCTTCGACCGGGGCGACGCGGTGCTGTGCGAGGAGAGCCTGCGCGGCGACGGATTCCTGGCCGATTTGGTGGCCGACTGGGAGGCCGCGACCGCCCCGGCCGCCGAGGCGGGCCTGCGCGTCGTGGCGGTGCGCACCGGAATCGTGCAAGCGGCGAGCGGCGGAACGCTGAGATTGATGCGTCCGCTCTTCGCGGCCGGCCTGGGCGGCCGGCTGGGCAGCGGCCGGCAGTGGTTGTCGTGGATCGGGCTGGACGACCTGATCGATGTTTACCACCGTGCGCTGTTCGACGAGCGGCTGGCCGGTCCCGTCAACGCCGTCGGGCCCACGCCGGTGCGCAATGCCGACTACACCAAGGCGCTGGCGCGCGTGATCCACCGCCCGGCGGTGCTGCCGGTGCCGTCGTTGGGTCCGCGGCTGCTGTTAGGGCCGCAGGGCGCGCGCGAACTCGCACACGCCGACCAGCGGGTGGTGCCGACCAAGCTGACCGAGCTCGGACACCGGTTTCGCCATGTCACCGTCGCCGATGCGCTGGCGCATCAACTGGGACACGACTGACCGGCCACCCGCGACAGGAACCCCCGCACCAACTTCCGGATCCTGCGGGCGGCGCTGGGCTCGAATTCTGTTGTGGCCGAACGAAGCTCGTCGTGGCTCAGGCCGACACCGGCCACCTCGCCGTCGCGGTCTGTGGCCAGCCACAACTCGAGCAGGTCGTGACCCAGTTCCGGGTGGAACTGCAGGGCCAGCGACTTGCCGAGCACGAACGCCGCCGAAGAGTTCGCGGTCCGCGCGATCTCGGCGGCGCCCGGTGGCAGTGTCCAGGTGTCGAAGTGCCATTGGAACCACGGCCCGGATGGCACCAATTCCTCCCGGTCGCTTGCGATGTCGAACCAGCCGATCTCCGGTGTCGCCGACCGGCTGACCGAGCCGCCGAAGGCCGCGGCCAGCAGTTGACCACCGAAGCACACGCCCAGCGTCGGCACGCCCGCGTCGGCCGCGTCACGCATCATCTTCATCTCGGCACCGACCCACCTAGCGCGCAGCGCCTCGTCGTACACCGGCCACCGGGCGCCCAGCGGCACGAGCACGTCGTAGTCGGTCGGATCGGGAAACGCCACATCGAGCACGGGATCGTGCAGCCGTTCGGGTGGAACCACCTCGAATGTGGAGATGTCGAAACCACATTCGGTGAACGCATCGCCGAGCAATGCCTCCGTCGCGAGATGCTCGTTGTAGATGAACAGCACTCTGGGCGCCACGGCGACCATTATTTCGTCGGTGGCACCGGCGGGGCGTCGTCGGGGGCGAGCTCCTTGGCGATCCTGCGGAACAGGGTGTCGCCTTCGTTGCGGTAGTTGCCCGCCTCGTCGAAGGCTTCGGGCTGGTAGGTGACGGCGACCGCGATGGCGATCTTCTTCGACGGCAGGTAGGCCATCACACCGGCTTCACCGGCGAACAGCGGGTTCTGCAGCAGCCAGTCGCCCGAGATCACGATTCCCATGCCGTAGGTGTAGCCGTCGTCCTGCACCAGGCAGGTGGTGCAGCCGGGCTGGGTGTGCGTCTTGCCGCGAAGCTCGGTGGACACCATCTTGTCGTAGGACTCCTTCGACAGCAGCTTGCCGGAGCCGATGCCTGCCGCGCTGGCCTCCATGTCGTAGATGTTGGTCGTCTGGATGGCGCCGTGAGTGATTGTCCACGACGGGTTCCAATACGTCGACTCTTCGTAAAACGGTGTGCCACTGGGTATCTTGAGCGCCGCGCGGCGTTCGCTGGTGAACGCGTGCAGGACCGGCGATGGAATCTGCGGGGTGAACGAGTTGGCGGTGTTGGTCAGGCCGAGCGGCCGCAGCACCTTGTCTTCCAACAGCTTCGGCATGTCCTGTCCGGTCGCCTTCTCCAGCGCCTTGCCGAGCAGCACGTAATTGGTGTGCGCGTAGTTCCAGTTGGTACCCGGTTCGTAGAGCAGCGGCCGAGACGTCGCATAGCCGAGTAACTGGTCGGGTTCCCATTGCCGGAAGGGATTCTCGTACAGCGCCTTGTCGAACTCGGTGTTGCCGATGACGTAATCCACGTAGCCCGAGGTCATCTGGGCGAGCTGGCCCAATGTCACCCGGTCGGCGTGCGGCACATCGGGCAGCCACTTCGACAGCTTGTCGTCCAGGCTGACCTTCTGTTCGTCGACGAGGCGCAGCAGCAGCGTCGACACATACGAGATCGCGACCGCGCCGTTGCGGAAATGCATGCCGGTCGTCGCTGGCACCCCGGTCATGGACTCGCCGACACCCTCGGTGACGACCTCCTCGCCGTCGACGGTCGCGCGCACGATGACCGCCTTCAGGTGCGCGTGCGCCATGGTGTCGCGCACGATCTTCATCACCGCCTCGGCCTTGGCGGGATCGGTGGTCGGGGCTGGGGACTCCGGCGG
>NZ_JBOGDB010000132.1:0-4413 GCF_050701515.1 Mycobacterium sp.
GCTCCGCCTGCGCGCCACCTACCTCTCCGGAGATCTCGACGCGTACTGGACATTCCACGTCCATCAAGACCAACAACGGCTTCACCCCAACGGGGCCTGGAGCGTCGTCCTAGAGTAGCCACACCCATTCGATTCTGGCCGGTTATTGCACGTCAGGCCTGTGAGAGGCGACCAAGACCCGCTGCAACTCTTATCGTCGCGTGATCGGCGCCACCGTCGCAGCCGGGGTCTCCCTTGCGAATCGAAGGCGCGACGTTAGGACCGGACGGGGTTCGGGATGGCGACTTGCCCAATGGACCGCAGGGTCCGGCAATGTCTCTCGCCTGCCGTGGCCTCGCCCGCTTGGCATTCGCCAACCAGAGGACGCTGGCCCAGGGGTGATGTAAGCGTGACGGTCACCTCGGCGATAGCGGCATTGGACGTGCAACTCCGGAGGTTGTCGCTCGGCACTCGCACAACGGCTGTCATAGTGACCGAGTTCGGCCCTTCGATCACGTCCAAATGGTCGTAGGTCATGCAACCGCCTTCGAGTACGACCACGTGCAGTGAAGTGCCGTCCGACCTGGACAGCACCCACTGCCCAGGCTCCTGCTTGGACGATTCGGGCGGGACACCTGCCGTCGCACGGACGTTGTCGCGTGTCGTTACCGTCTGCACGATCGTGGTACCTGGGCCGGCCGTCCCGGAGCCTTCGTCTGTCTTCCTGCCGTTGCTGCACGCAGCGAGGGTGAGAACGACGAGTACAGACAGGTACCGGCGCATGCGGATCCTCCGATCGGGTCGACAAAGGTTGAGGGTACAAGGGCCAACCCGGGCCGTCGAGGGTCGTCCCCCGACGGCCGGGTTTGGCGTCAGTCCGCGTCGGCTTCGGCGTGAAGCCAAGGGGCCCGAAGACATAATCACCGTTCGATGCGCCAGACCTGGTTCTGATGCGAGGGGTTGCAGTCCACCTGGATGACCCGTTTGCCCTGGTCGTATCGGGTCGATTCCCAGCCGTTCCACTCCACTTCGACGCAGCCGTAGGAGTGGAGAGCTTGGAGCTGGAACCGGCCTCCGCCGTTGTGGTATAGCCAGAATTTCTGGTTGAGCCCGCCGTGGCAGTCGTAGAGTTGGAGGGCGGTCCCGTTCAACCCGTTGGGGACGTCAAGGCATTTGCTCCGGTTGCCGATGGTCAACTTGATCTCGTATGAAGGCGTGGAGCCGTTTCCGAACGGGTCACCTGTGTTGCGGCTCGGGATCATGGTCCATCGCTGGGCGTTCCCACCGTGACACCCCCAACTCTGAATCTGGGTGCCGTTTCCCAACTGTGCGTTGAAGTCGTCCATACAGAAACCCGAGTGATCGGAAGCCAAGGTGAGCGAGTTCGCAGGCCAGTCCCACCCATTCGGGCTGACCAGCGCGTCAAGTTGATAGCCCTGCCCCTCTCCAAGGACGCGCGCGATTTTGGAGAAGATTCTCCACCCCTGCTCCTCGAACTCCCCGGAGTGAAGCCCGAAGGCCGTCGGCCCATTGCCGACAAGGGCGCCGCTGTCGCCCAGGTCCGATGTGTACAGACTCACTGCGAAGTCCTGATAGGTGGTCCCGTCGTCGTTCTCGCCACTGAAACTCGTCGACAGGACTTGGCGACAGGTAACTTCGATGGTAGCGATCCCGTTCATACAGGCGATGTCGTTGACGGTTGGATTCCGCGCTTGTGTGATCGTGTCGATATTGGGCAAGCAGCCGGGACATTTTATAGCGAGAGCATTCGGGCTGGCCTTGCCGGGTTGGTCGAGCCGGATGTAGCTCACATCGGCGTACATGTCATTGTTGTAGACGCCGCCTTGGCGGAAGCCGATGCGCGTGCCGGAACCATCCTTGACCTCCGGCGTACCTCCCCAGCAGTGTCCGGCCGTGAGGAGGTACCTGACGCCGTCGGTCTTGCCAATGGCGGCAAGCCCGGACGTGCACGGCACGTTCGCAGGGCCGGTGAGCCTTAGACCCGCCTTCATCGTTCCTGTGCTGTAGTTGTGGTCGTCCTGCCGGGTTGATCGTCCAGACGCCACGAAGTTCACCATGGCCCTGTTCGGAGCGGCGCCCGTTGCTGCCAGCCCGTCCCAAATTCGCTCCGCCGTCGAGCGTAGCGTCGGCGTGAGCCTCTCGAATCCGACGACGATGCGATTCGCTCGGGAGTCCGTGAACAAGGCCACGAGTGCAATGCCACCGGCACGAAGGGCATTGCGAAGGTTGGTCGGGGCGACCTTGTCGGTCGATAGGAATTGGTTGTCGAGCAGCTTCTTTGCCGTGGCGAGGTCGGCCGCCGAGAACTCCACGGTCTTATACTGGACCGTGCCGGCCTCCGTCGGCACCTTGCTGGCTACGGCCGAGAGCACGGTCGCGGGGGTGCGCGCGAGCACCTGGATGACGAGAGCACCGCCATTGGGGTGGTCGATGTATGCGCCTCCGAGCGAGTCGTTGGCCTTTACGAACTCGTCTAGGCCGCCGGGAACCGCTAGGGCGTCAGCGACTCGGCTGCGGCGTCGCATCTCTGCAGCTTCCGGGCCAGTCAGGGGCGTTCCGTACGTCCAGTCGGCCTCGCCAGCGAATGCGGCGCCGATGGCAATGTCGCTCTTGTCGAGACCGAACTCGGCACGCTGTTGCGCGGCTTTGGAGCGTTCGGCGGCGCTCGGCGGCTGACGCAGGGCGGGGTTGGTCCGTCTGTCGGATTGCGGCTGCTGGTCGAGCGGGGCCCCAGTTCGCTGGTGGTCGCTGTTGTCTTGCTGCGCGGCCGCCGGCAAGTTCAATGCGGCCATCGCCAGCAAGGCGATAGCTACCAATGCTCTACGTTTCACCGCTTTGCCTCCGTAGTCGATGTACTGAACTTGTCCATCCGGTGGACGGTCGTCGGCGGTTCACCGGACACATCTGGATGAGGAACTTGTCGATACCGGTGCCGATGACTTGGGTGCTTGGTCTCGGTCCGCTGGCCTGGATGTGACACGGGAACGAGAACCCGGCGTGATACTGAAACCTGAGGGTTCGGCTGCACCCCACATGCCCCAAACGAGCCTCCCTTCGCCAAGAGGATCGGCCGTGATGGCGTCGTGGCACAGTGCGAACCGCTTCCCAGCCCGTCAAGTCGAAGCGGGGTCTGATCGTCGTGGGCGTCGATGGTGATCGCTAGGGTTCGCCTATTACTGCCTGCGCCGACGAGCAACCCAGCACGGTGGTCCTCGCGCGCTACGGCAGGCAAGCCCGGGCCACGAATTTGGGTCTCGGCGATCATGGCCGTGCGAGGACTCACGACGAGCGTGGCCACAAGAAACTAAAACACTGCGACAGGCGCGTTTCGAACAACGCTGGTCCTTCGATTTGGGCAGTTCCTTCCGCCGCGAACCGCCCAACTCGACCGCTCGCCCGGAGGCGTCAGTATCGTTGTCGCAACCGACTACGTCAAGGCGGGTCGAGGTGCCGCGGGACTCCTTGTCCGACGACTCGCTCGCGTAATTGCTCATTGGTCAGCCGAAGGCACAGCTGGCGGGTAGTCGTAGTGCGGGTCGCTAGTGTAGTGTCCACTAAATGACGCGCGGTATGTAGTAGCCTTTCGGAGTGGCGAACCACCCCGCGGCTCCGCTGGCGATGACGCCGGAGCAGCGGGAGCAACTCCAGGTGATCGCCCGGTTGACGGCTCGCCCCCATCGGGAGGTCCTTCACGCGAAGGCGTTGCTCCTGGCCGCCGACGGCGTGGCCAACACCGACATCGCCGAGCGCATCGGGGTGGGCCGGGGCACCGTGCTGGCGTGGCGTGCGCGTTTCGAGGCGGAGGGGATCGAGCGCATCGGCAAGGTGGCCAAGGGACGCGGGCGCAAGCCCTCGATCCCCCAGGAGAAGGTCGAGGCCATCGTCCACGACACGCTGCACACGGCCCCGGATTCCGAGACGCACTGGTCGTGCCGCTCCATGGCCGCCCACGCCGGCATCTCCAAGGCCATGGTGCAACGCATCTGGTCCTCCAGGGGCATCAAGCCGCACCTCGTCCGCACCTTCAAGCTTTCCAACGACCCCCGCTTCGAGGAGAAGCTGGTCGACGTCGTGGGGCTCTACCTCGATCCTCCCGAACGAGCAGTGGTGCTGTGCGTTGACGAGAAGGTGCGCCACGAGGCGCCGTGACACCGGGTGGAGGTGAAAGGACTCGGGTGTGGCTACTCTAGGACGACGCTCCAGGCCCCGTTGGGGTGAAGCCGTTGTTGGTCTTGATGGACGTGGAATGTCCAGTACGCGTCGAGATCTCCGGAGAGGTAGGTGGCGCATGGCCTCGGCCATCTCCGGTGTCCAGCGCATGCCTGAGCGTTCCATGCGATCCTTGATCAAGTTCTTGCAGGCGCCCTCGACGGAGCCGCTGGCGATGGGCCACCCCTTCGAGAGGTAGTGGTC
>NZ_JBOGDB010000133.1:0-2734 GCF_050701515.1 Mycobacterium sp.
TCTGTTCCGGTGCTGACCGCCTACGCCGATGCGGCCCCCGACCTGATCACCACCATCGACAGCTCGACACGGATCAGCAACTCGATCGTGGAAGAGCAGCAGAACCTGGACGAGTTCCTGGTCAGCACGATCGGTTTGGCCGACGTCGGCAACGAGGTGATCGGCGGCAACCGCCAGGCACTGACCGATGTGCTGCAATTGTTGGTGCCCACCACCGATGTACTAATGCGGTATGACAGGTCACTGTGGTGCGGCCTCGGGGGCCTTCTGCCGTTCGCGGACTCCATACCACAATTCTCGAACATACTGATATCGGCCGGGCTGACCCTCGGCGTCGAACGCTATCGCTATCCGCAGGATCTGCCCAAGGTCGCCGCCAAGGGCCGCCCATACTGCAAGGAACTGGGCCTACCCCACGTGCCCCCCGAGTTCCGGCCGCCGATCATCATCGGTGACGTCGGCACCAACCCGATGAAATACGGGAATCAGGGCATCCTGCTGAACTCCGACGCGCTCAAGCAGTGGCTGTTTGGGCCGATCCCCGGACCGCCCCGCAACACCGCACAGGTCGGAATGCCGGGATGACGCGCGTCACGGGCACACTCATCAAGTTCACCGCCTTCGGGGTCGTGATGGCGGTGCTGACCGCCTTCCTGTTCTTCATCTTCGCCGAGACGAGAACCGGTGCGACGAACGAATACTCGGCGGTCTTCGACGACGCGTCGCGGCTGGAAACAGGCGACACCGTCCGGATCGCCGGCATCCGGGTCGGCACCGTGGGGGACGTGTCGCTGCAGCCCGATAAGAAGGTTCTGGTCAAGTTCGATGCCGACCGCAACACCCAGTTGACCACCGGCACCCAGGCGGCGATCCGCTATCTCAATCTGGTCGGGGATCGCTATCTGGAACTCATCGACACCCCGGAGTCGACGAAGATCCTGCCCGTGGGTGCACAGATCCCCGTGGAGCGCACAGCGCCCGCCCTCGACCTCGACCTGCTGCTGGGAGGCCTGAAACCCGTTATCCGGGGCCTGAATCCACAAGATGTCAACGCGTTGACCGCTTCGCTGATCCAGATACTGCAGGGCCAGGGCGGGACCCTGGAATCGCTGTTCTCCAAGACATCCTCGTTCACGAACTCGCTCGCAGACAACAACCAAGTCATCGAGCAGTTGATCGATGAGCTGCGAACCGTGCTGGACACCCTGTCGCAGGACGGCGAGGAGTTCTCCGGCACGATCGACCGGCTCGAGAAGCTGATCAGTGGGTTGGCCAGCGACCGGGACCCGATCGGTACGGCGATCGAATCGCTCAACATCGGCACCGCGTCGCTGGCGGACCTGCTCGATGAGACGCGGCCGCCGTTGGCCGGCACGGTCGCCCAGGCGCAGAGGCTCGCCACACATATTGATGACGACAAGGATCGCCTCGACGACGCCCTCGGGCGCTTGCCGGAGATATATCGCAAACTCGCGCGCGTCGGCTCCTACGGCAGCTTCTTCCCCTACTACCTCTGCGGGATCACCTTCCGAGCCAGTTCCCTCGAGGGCGAAACCGTCGTCTTTCCCTGGATCAAGCAAGAGACGGGGAGGTGCACCGAGAACTGATGCTGAAATACCGCGGATCTCAGCTCATCAGGGCAGGCTTCATGGGCGTTGTCCTGATCATCCTCGTCGTCGCCGTAGGACTACAGCCGGAGCGGCTGCTGCAGTGGGCCACCGGGATCAGATACCAGGCCCTGTTCACCGAGGCCGGTGGTCTCGCCGCCGGCAACGACGTCACGGTGTCGGGCATCAAGGTCGGCTCGGTCTCGAGCATCGAACTCGACAACGGCGACGCGCTGGTCGGCTTCACCATCGCCGGCAGGTACGCGCTCGGCTCGGAGACTACCGCGCACGTCCGTACCGGAACCCTGCTCGGCGAGCGGGTGCTGGCGTTGGAGTCGGCGGGCAGTGGCACGCTGTCGCCCAACGCGGTCATTCCGACTTCCCGGACGTCCTCGCCCTATTCGTTGACCGACGCGATCGGTGAGCTCACCACCAACACCGCCGGCACCGAAATCGATACGCTCAACCAGTCGCTGGACACGCTGGCGTCGACGCTCGACCAGGTTGCTCCCCAGCTGGGCCCGACGTTCGATGGCCTGTCCCGGCTGTCACGGTCGCTCAACAACCGCAACGAAAGTCTGGCCGCGCTGCTCGAGACCGCCGGCGACGTCACCGGCATCCTGTCGGAACGCAGCCAGCAGGTCAACGCGCTGATCCTGAACGCCAACGATCTGCTCGCGGTGCTCAACCAGCGCCGGCAGGCCATCGTGGGCCTGCTCGCCAATACATCGGCGGTGTCGCGTGAATTGACCGGTCTGGTCGCCGACAACGAGCACCAGCTGGCGCCGGCCTTGGAGCGGCTGAACTCGGTCACCCGCATGCTGGAATCCAACCGCGACAATATCGCCAAGGCGCTGCCGGGCCTGGCCAAATACGAACTCACCCAGGGCGAAATCGTGGCCAACGGCGCCTACTACAACGCGTTGGTGCCCAACGTCATGCCGGCGCAGCTCCTCCAGCCGTTCCTCGATTACGCCTTTGGCTTCAGGCGAGGCGTCAACGCCGGCCAGCCGCCGGACAACGCCGGACCCCGGGCGGAGCTTCCGTTCCCCGTCAACGCCATTCCGCAGCCAGGAGACCTTCCGGATGATGGCAACCCGTAAGCGTCTCGTCACGGTCACGGCGAT
>NZ_JBOGDB010000134.1:0-2482 GCF_050701515.1 Mycobacterium sp.
ACAGCGTGGGACTGCTGTTGGGGTATTCGGCCGGCTTCGCGGTCACCACTCTGATATACGGGCAGTCCAGCGGCGTCTATCAGCACTACTTCGACACCTTCCTCGTTTACGGGGACCTGGTGCGCTCCTTCATCGTCACGATCGCCGAAGTGATCGTAATCATGCTGATCCACACCTATTACGGATACACCGCGACGGGTGGGCCCGCCGGCGTGGGCAAGGCGGTGGGCCAAGCGACGCGGACCTCGCTGATCGCGGCGGCGTTCCTAGTGCTTTTCTTCACGCTGGCCCTTTACGGCCAGACCGGCAACTTCAACTTCGCGGGGTGACAAGTTGGCGCGCCAAGGAAAACCCCGCATCGCCTCCGGGTGGTTGGCGGCCCTGTTGGTTGCCAGCCTGGTTGCGGCCATGGCGTTGAGTGTGGCTCTGTTCAACAGAACCTTGTCCTCGGGCGTGGTGGTCACCTTGACATCCGACCGCACCGGTCTGGTGATGGAGCCAAACGCGAAGGTGAAGATGCGCGGCGTGCAGATCGGGCACGTCGCCACCGTCTCGGCCGGCCTCAACTCGCAAACCCTGCGACTGGAGCTCGACCAGGACCAAATCAAATACATTCCCGCGAACGTCGAGGCGCGGATCAATGCCACATCGCTGTTCGGCGCGAAGTACGTGGACCTCGTCTACCCCCCGCATCCCAGCGCGCAGCGACTGGCCGAGGGTACGGTTCTGCAATCGCAAAACGTAGCCACCGAAGTCAACACCGTCTTCGAAAACCTTGTGCTGCTGATAGAACAGATTGATCCGGCCAAGCTCAACGCGGTGTTGTCGGCGCTTGCTGAGGGTCTGCGCGGACGAGGCCAGAGCCTTGGTGAATCGATCACCGACACCAATGAGCTTCTGCAGGCGATCAATCCGCGCACCGACACCATTCGCGAGGACTGGCATGCGCTGCAGGGGGTCGCTCAGACCTTCGACGCGGCGGCCCCAGACCTCCTCGACACGCTGGCGGCGGCAAGCACTGTCAGCACCACGGTGACCACGCAGGCCAGCGAGCTCGACGCGCTGCTGTTGGGCGTAGCCGGACTGTCCCGCAGCGGCGTCGCGACGCTGGGCCCGAGCAAAGACAACCTCATTACCGGGATCAACCAGCTGCGACCCACCGCTGACTTGCTGATGAAATACAACCCCGAGCTGACCTGTGTGTTGGTCGGGGCCGATAGAACCCTCGTCGACCTGGCCCAGATGCTCGGGGGTGCCAACGGCAAATCGACCATCATGGACGCCCAGCTTCTCTTCGGTGACGATCCCTACCGCTACCCGGACAATCTGCCGATCGTTGCCGCCAAGGGGGGTCCCGGCGGCAAACCCGGTTGCGGTTCGCTGCCCGACGTCGCCGACAACTGGCCGGTTCGTTATCTGGTGGCCAACACCGGATTCGGCACCGGGCTGGATGTTCGACCGAATCCCGGCATCGGATTTCCTGGATGGGCCAACTACCTGCCGGTCACTCGCGCCGTGCCCGAGCCGCCGAGCATCCGGTATCCAGGCGGCCCAGCACCCGGCCCGATCCCATACCCCGGCGCCCCTCCGTACGGGGCGCCCCAGTACGGGCCCGACGGCACCCCGCTGTACCCGGGCGTCCCCCCACCGCCGCCGTGAGCGCACCCGCGCACACCGTCCAGACAGCACCAGCCGGAAGAAGTGAAATACAATGCGACACAACCTAACCGGGATCGTGTGGCGCCTCGCGATCTTCGTCACGGTGTGCGTGCTGGGCGCGTTCGCGCTGATTGCCATCTATGCCCAGCTACGGTTCCAGGGCGCGCAGACCTTTAACGCGATTTTCAGTACCGTCACCGGTCTGAAAAACGGCAACTTCGTGCGCATCGCCGGCGTGGAGGTCGGCAAGGTCAAAAACATTCGGGTCCGAGACGACGCCACCGTGCAGGTGACATTTTCCACCGACGATTCCGTGGTCCTCACCGAGGGCACCCAGGCGGTGATCCGATATGCCGATCTGATCGGCGGGCGCTACCTGGCTCTCGAACAAGGCCCGGGATCGCCCACGAAACTGTCTCCCGGCGGCACCATCCCAGCTGACAGCACCTCGCCGGCGCTTGATCTGGACGCCCTGATCGGCGGCTTCCGACCGCTATTCCGCGCTTTGGACCCCGAACAGGTCAACTCGCTCAGCTCTCAGCTGATCGCGGCGTTTCAAGGTCAAGGGCCAACCATCGGCTCCATCCTGGCCCAGATCGCGGTCCTGACGAACACGCTGGCCGACCGGGACGCGCTGATCGGCCAGGTGGTCGTGAACCTCAACATCGTGCTCGGCTCTTTGGGCGATCGAAGTGACAAGTTGGGCACGGCCATCGACTCGTTGTCGGAATTGATGCGCGCACTGGCCGACCGCAAGCAAGACCTCGCCGACAGCCTCGCCTACTCCAATGAGGCCGCCGGCTCCATCGCCGACCTGTTGTCC
>NZ_JBOGDB010000135.1:0-30076 GCF_050701515.1 Mycobacterium sp.
GCCCGAACTGCCTGGAACCCGGCTATCACTGCGAAGCCCACCACGACCCCGACTGGGCCAGCGGCGGGCGCACCGATGCCGATTGCCTGTTCTTCGGCTGCGGACCCGACCACACACTGGTCAGCAACGGCGTCCTACAGACCACCGTCACCGACACCGGCCGACTCGCCTGGTCCGACAGCACCGGCCCACCCGAGATCAACCTCGCCCACCACCCCGATGAACTCCTCAACGAACTCGACGAAGACGACGACTAAAGGATGACGAGCGCGACCGCGGCCAGCGCCGCAACACACATCGACGGGCCATGCGGCACGGTCGATCCCGAACGACCAATCACCGTCACGAGTGCCCATACCCCGGTCAGCAGCGGCGCGCCGACTGCGGCCAGCGCCCACACCTCGAAGCCGAAAGCGCCCGTCAGCGAGCCGACACCGATCGCAAGCTTGACGTCACCGGCGCCCATTGCCGCCGGGGCGAGCAAGTGGATCACGAGATACAGGCCGGCCAGCACCACGGCGCCGGACAGGGCGGGAACCCAGCATCCGGCGATAACCGCGCCGCCGAGAATCACGACGGCGCCCGGCAGCGTTAGGAAATTCGGCAGCCGCCGCTGCCGGATGTCGTACACGATCAGCACCGCCAGCCACGCCAGCACGCATGCGCCGGCGACCCCCGCCCCCATGGACCGAGGCTAATCGCCGAGTAGCGCCGCCCTCATCGCTTCTTTGGGCGCGGGCAACCCGGTGAACTGCTCGACCTGTGCGAACGCCTGGTGCAACAGCATCTGCAGGCCGCTGATCACCCGGCCGCCCGCGGCCTCGACCGCTGATGCCAGCGGCGTTGGCCAGGGCTCATAGACGGCGTCGAGCAGCACCGGTGTGGACGCCAATGTGGGGGCGTACCGGGCCGCCGCGTCGGCCGGGATCGTGTTGACGACGGTGTTCACATCGGCGACGGCGGCTACCATCCCCTCGCCGTCGATGTCGCACCAGTCCGCCTCGGCGCCCAGCCTGGTCGCGAGATCCACCAGCGGAGCGGCCTTTTCCCGGTTGCGGGCCACCGCCGTGATCCGCTGCACACCGAGCTCGACCAGCCCTACCACCACCGCAGGCGCGGTGCCGCCCGAGCCCACCACCATCGCGTGCCCGGATGCCGACTCGAGCGCCCCAACCACCCCGTCGACATCCGTGTTGTCGGCACGCCATCCCCGCGGCGTCTGCACCAGGGTGTTGGCCGAACCCACCAGCTCGGCGCGCGCTGTGCGCTCATCGGCGAACCGCAACGCTGCGAACTTGCCCGGCATCGTCACCGAAACGCCCACCCATTCCGGACCGAAACCGCCCACCAGGGTTGCTAATTGGTCCGCCGTGCACTCGATGCGGTCGTACGTCCAACCGTCCAGGCTGAGTGCCCGGTAGGCGGCCAGGTGCAGCAGGGGTGATCGGGAATGTGCGATCGGCGAGCCCAGTACCGCCGCCTTGCGCGCGCTAGCGGGCGCTGTCGAGGACACCGTTGCGCTTCGCCAGCTCGATGTTCGCGAGGTGCTGCGGGTAGTCGCGGGTGAACAGCGTCGTGCCCTGCATGTCGATGGTGACGAAGTACAGCCAGTCGCCCGCTGCCGGGTGTTCAGCGGCCATCAGCGCGGGCTGACCCGGTGAGCAGATCGGAGTGGCCGGAAGTCCTTGGCGCACATAAGTGTTCCACGGTGTCTGCTGTCCCCGGTCGGCGTCGGTGGTGGCCACCTCTATGCGGTCCAGCGGGTAGTTCACCGTGGAGTCGAATTCCAGCGTGCGGCGTTCGTACGACCGGTTGTAGATGACCCTGGCGACCTTGTCGAAGTCCTGCGGCTTGGCTTCCCGCTGGACCAGCGATGCGACCGTGAGGATCTGATACGGCGTCATGCCCAGCGACTGCGCGGTGTCGAGCAGTCCACTTTGCGCGTACTGGTAAGCGCTGGCGCCGATGAGTTGCGACAGGATGTCCTGCGGTGACGCCGACGGGTCGATGTCCCACGTCCCGGGTGCGATCAGGCCCTCCAGCCGGCGATGGTCGTCGCCGAGCGCCTTGACCGGATTGGTGGCCCAGTCCGGCACCGAGAGCGCCGACGGTGACGCGCTGCCCGCCGTCTGCTGCAGATCGTCCACCGAAACGCAGCGCCGGTCGCCGTCGAGGTTCACACAGGTGGCCTTGGAGATCAGGGTGAAGATGCCATCTGTGACGGCGTTGGTCTTGACGTCCTGAATGTCGTCGAGCTGGCGACCTTCGGGAATGACCAGCTTGCCCACCCGGCTCTGCGGCTCCGCCAGCCGCGCAACGGCGTTCGACGCCGGTATTTCGGTGCGCAGCTTGTAGAAGCCGGGCTGGATCGACGAGATCGCGGCATTGCCGTCGGCGGCGACGACGAAGGCCCTCGCCGTCGCGACGACATTGTGGTCCTCCAGTGTTTTACCGATCGCCCTCGTCGAGTCGCCGTCGTGAATCTGAATGACCACGTCGGACACCCCGTCGCCGCTGTAGTCGTTGCCCGGGCCGAATACGGTGTGCCACACCCGCGAGCCGAGGAAGACGGTCCCGACGAGGATCACGATGAGCAGGGTGAGAAACAACCCGCGCACGAAGCGCCGCCTGCGGTTGCTGCGGGCTTCGCGAACCCGGTCGGCACGGCTCATTCGACGCCGTGGCGGCCCCACCGCCAACGGCTGCATGCGTTGCCTCCCCCAGTCGTCAGTCATCGCCGGCCTCTCTATCTGCGCCCAGCGCGACGCGTCGCTGATCTAGCCAGCTCTGCAGGATGCCGACCGCGGCCGCCTGGTCGATCATCGCCTTTTGGCCCTTGGCCGGAACGCCGGCCTCCCGCAGCGAGCGCTGCGCCGTCACTGTGGTCAGCCTTTCGTCGGCCAACCGTACCGGTATGGGGGCGATGCGCCCAGCCAGCCCCTCGGCGAGCTCGATGGCGTCCTGCGCGGACGGCCCGGTCCGGTCGGCGAGCGTGCGCGGGAGGCCCACCACGACCTCGACGGCCTCCCATTCGGTGACCAGCCGCGCCAGCCTGCGCAGATGGTTATTGGAACGATCGCGGCGCACGGTCTCCACCGGCGTGGCAAGGATTCCGTCGGGGTCGCTCACCGCGACGCCGATCCGGACGCTGCCCGCGTCCACACCCAACCGGCGGCCGCGTCCGGGGTCGTCGCCCCCGGGCCGGTCCGGCAGACGGTGTTTTGGATGGGCCACCTAGTTAGCTCCGGCCTATGTCCGCGCGTACCGCGGCCAGCGCTGCGTCGATGCCCGCCGCAGCCTTACCGGAACCCTGTGCCAGATCGGCCTTGCCGCCGCCACGGCCGTTCACCGCCGCAGCCAGTTGCTTGACGAGGTCGTTGGCGCGCAGCCCGAGATCCTGGGCGGCAGGGTTCACGGCGACCACGAATGGCACGGTGTCGTCTTCGCCCTCGGCGATCAGCGCGACCACCGCGGGATCGGAGCCCAACTTGCCGCGGATGTCGCCAACCAGGCTGCGCAGATCCGCCGCCGACATCCCGCCGGCCATCCGCTGCGCCACCACTCGGACATTACCGATTTGTTCGGCGCCGGCGACAGCATTGACCCCCGCGGCGCGCGCGTTTGCCAGCCGCATCCTGTCGAGTTCTTTCTCGGCGGCCCGCAGGCGCTCCACGAGGGTGGCCACCCGAGCCGGCACTTCTTCGGAGGGAACCTTCAACGACGAGGCCAGGCCCGCCATCAGCGCGCGTTCCCTGGCCAGGTGGCGGAATGAGTCCAGGCCGACGTAGGCCTCGACTCGGCGCACCCCCGAACCGATCGACGATTCACCGAGGATGGTGACCGGGCCGATCTGGGCGGAATTGTGCACGTGCGTGCCGCCACACAGCTCCAGTGAGAACGGCCCGCCGATCTCAATCACGCGGACTTGCTCGGGATAGCTCTCGCCGAACAGGGCCATGGCGCCCATCGCCTTGGCCTTGTCGAGTTCGGTGGTGAAGCTGTGCACCTGATAGTCGGCCTCGACGGCCTCGTTGGTGACCTCTTCGATCTGCGTCCGCTGCTCCTCACTCAATGGCCCCTGCCAGTTGAAGTCGAACCGCAGATAGCCCGGCCGGTTGAGCGATCCGGCCTGAACAGCGTTGGGGCCCAGCACTTGTCGCAGCGCGGCATGCACCATGTGGGTACCGGAGTGACCCTGCGTCGCGCCGTGTCGCCACCGCGGATCAACCGCGGCGATCACGGTGTCGCCCTCGACGAACTCGCCGGATTCCAGGTTTACCCGGTGCGCCCACACCGTCTTCGCGATCTTCTGCACGTCGGTGACGGCCGCCTTGGCCGACCCGCTGGTGCCGGTTCCGGTGATCGACCCCTCGTCGGCGATCTGGCCGCCGGCCTCGGCATAGAGCGGTGTGCGGTCCAGGATCAGCTCTACGCGTTGGGCCTGCTCGCTACTGTGCGCTACCACCGGAACCCGCTTGCCGTCCACCATGATGCCGAGAATCGTTGCCTCGGAGACCAATTCGTCAAAGCCGGTGAACTCCGTCGGGCCCGCGTCGACCAGTTCCCGATAGGCGGACAGGTCGGCGTGCGCCTGCTTGCGGGCGGCGGCGTCGTCCTTGGCGCGTTGACGCTGCTCGGCCATCAGGCCGCGGAAGCCGTCCTCGTCGACGGACAGGCCGGCCTCGGCAGCCATCTCGAGGGTGAGCTCGAGCGGGAAGCCGTAGGTGTCGTGCAGGGTGAAGGCATCGGACCCGGACAGCACGCTCGCGCCGGACGCCTTGGTCGCCTGGGCCGCCTCCTCGAACAGCCGCGAACCCGACGCCAGGGTGCGGTTGAACGCGGTCTCCTCGGCGACGGCGATGCGGACGATGCGGTCGAAATCGTTGACCAGTTCCGGATACGACGGGCCCATCGCATCGCGCACCGTGGCCACCAGGTCTCCCACGATGGGGTCGTCGATGCCGAGCAACTTGGCCGACCTGATCACCCGGCGCAGCAGACGGCGCAGCACGTACCCACGGCCGTCGTTGCCGGGGCTGACGCCGTCGCCGATCAGAATCGCCGCGGTGCGGCTATGGTCGGCGATGATCCGGTACCGGACGTCGTCCTCGTGATTGCCGATGCCATACCCACGTGGAGCGCGCGCGGCGACGGTGTCGATGACCGGGCGCAGCAGGTCGGTCTCGTAGACGTTGTCCACACCCTGCAGCAGCAAGGCCACCCGCTCGACACCCATGCCGGTGTCGATGTTCTTGCGCGGCAGCGGGCCGAGGATCTCGAAATCCTCCTTGCCGGCGCCCTCCCCGCGCTCGTTCTGCATGAAGACGAGGTTCCAGATCTCCATGTAGCGGTCCTCGTTGGCCACCGGGCCGCCGCCGACACCGAATTCCGGGCCGCGGTCGTAGTAGATCTCCGACGACGGCCCGCACGGGCCGGGAATTCCCATCGACCAGTAGTTGTCGGCCATGCCGCGGCGCTGGATCCGCTCCGGCGGCAAACCCGCTACCTGCCGCCACAACGCCACCGCTTCGTCGTCATCCAGATAGACGGTGGCCCAGAGTCTTTCGGGTTCGAACCCGTAGCCGCTCTGCTCGACCGGCTTGGTCAGCAGGGTCCAGGCCAACTCGATCGCGCGGCGCTTGAAATAGTCGCCGAACGAGAAGTTGCCGGCCATCTGGAAGAAGGTGTTGTGCCGCGTGGTGATGCCCACTTCGTCGATATCGGGCGTGCGGATGCATTTCTGGATGCTGGTGGCCGTGGAGTACGGCGGGGTGCGCTGACCGAGGAAGTACGGCACGAACTGCACCATGCCCGCGTTGACGAACAGCAGGTTGGGGTCGTCGAGAATCACCGAGGCGCTGGGCACCTCGGTGTGGCCCGCCGTCACGAAGTGATCGAGGAATCGCTTCCTGATCTCGTGTGTCTGCACTTCCCTGCTGTCCTGTTGGTTCTCGGTGTGTTTGCGCATCAATCGACCGCACTACATTACCGGTCTGGTTTGTAGCGTCGGACTCAGCCGTTTATGAAGCTCAGGCGCACCGATCGGTGCGGGTTATCCCGGTTGAGGTCGACCAGCACGACGCTCTGCCAGGTCCCCAGCAACGGTTCGCCGGCCTGCACCGGCACCGTCACCGACGGCACGATCAGGGCGGGCAGGACATGGTCTGCACCATGACCCGGCGAACCGTGGGCGTGGCGGTAGCGGTCGTCGCGGGGCAGCAGCCGCTCGAGCGTCTCGACGAGGTCGTCGTCGGATCCCGCGCCGGTCTCGATGATCGCGACACCCGCGGTGGCATGCGGCACGAAGATGTTGCACAACCCGTCGGTGTATGCGGCGCAGAATTTGCGCACCTTCTCGGTCAGGTCGACGATCCGCCGCCGCGAAGAGTCGATTTCGAGCACGTCGGAGTCCATATCTCCAGGGTACGGACTGTTGAAATGATTCCGGCCCGGGAGGAGGCTATTTGACAGTGGGTAGCGCCACCGGGGTGCCACCCCAGAGAAGGGGGGTGGACCGTGTACGCACGCTCTACCACTATCCAGGCGCAACCGTCGTCCATCGATGAAGGCATCGCCTACGTTCGCGACGAGGTCATGCCGGCGCTGCAGGCTATGGACGGCTATGTCGGCCTGTCGCTGTTGGTCGACCGGGAGTCCGGTCAATGCATTGCCACCAGCGCCTGGGAAACCGAGGACGCGATGCGCGCCAGCACCGACCAGGCGGCGCCGCTTCGCGATCGGGCCCGGGACATCTTCGGCGGCGGCGATATCACGGTCGATCAGTGGGAAATCGGGGCCATGCATCGTGACCACCGCTCCGGTGACGGCGCCTGCGTGCGGGCGACGTGGCTAAAGATGCCGCCGGATCAGGCCGCCCGATCCATCGAGTTCTACCGAACCGCCGTGCTGCCCTCGCTGGAGGATCTCGAGGGATTCTGCAGCGCCAGTTTCTTGATCAGCCGCTCGACGGGGCGGGGCGTCTCGTCGACGACGTTCGACAGCCGCGAAGCCATGGAGCGCAATCGAGAACAAGCCAGGGAACTCAGGAACGCGCGAACCCGGGAATTGGGCGCAGACATCTTCGACGTTGCGGAGTTCGATCTGGCGCTGGCCCATCTGCGCCTGCCCGAGATGGTTTGACGCCAGCGTTTATTACACGGGTGCCCAGGGTATGGCTCCTCCAGCCCTAAAGACATTGGAGGAGCCATGACCATCACCAGCGGCGTCGACTGGCTGGAACTGCTGGTTCAGGTGATCGTCGCCGCACTCGGCGTTGCCTTGGTGTCAGCACTGATGGGCGGACGCAGGCGCACGGGGGTGATGGGCACCCGCCGGCGCCTGTTCCGGTAGCCGTCAGAGGCTCTTCAGCAACACGTCGAGCCGCTCGTAGCCCTCGGTCATGCCGCCCTCCATGCCGGACGACAGCAGAGCGTCACGGGCCTCGGTGCTCGGGCAGATGGACCGGCCGCGCAGCCGGGTGCGACCGTCGCCTAGGTCCTCGAACCACATGTACTCGATGTTGACCATGTCCGGCGCGCCTTCGAATTCGAAGGTCTGAATGATGAATTCGTTCTGCCGCACTTTGTGGAACACGCCGTTGAAGCGGTATTGGCCGCCCTCATCCTGGTGCTGGTACCGGTAGCCGCCACCGGTCTTGAAGTCCCAGTGCTCGATGTCCATCTCGATGCCGTGCGGGCCGAGCCACTGCTTGACCAGTTCCGGCTCGGCGTGCGCGCGGAACACCGCTGCCACCGGCGCGTCGAACTCGCGGGTGAAATCCATGGCCAGGGTGTCGACCGGGGCCTGCAGGTTGAGTGGGTTCGTCATTGTTTGGTTCCCTTCTTGGTTTTCTCGGTCATCGCCGCCAGCAGGGCGTCCAGCCGGCGGTAACTGCGTTCGGCGTCAAGCCGATATCGGTCGATCCATGACGTCAGCCGCTCCAGTGCGGCCGCGTCGAGATGGACCGGCCGTCGCTGTGCGTCGCGGGTCCGGGTGACCAGCCCCGCCTGCTCGAGCACCTGAATGTGCTTGGACACCGCCTGTTTGGTGATGTCGAACGGCGCGGCCAGCTCGTTGACGGTGGCCGGCCCGCGGGACAGCCGCGCCACGATGGCGCGCCGAACCGGGTCGGCGAGCGCCATGAAGGCGCGATCAAGCACCGCATCCGCATCTCCATCACTCCTCATTATCAACCTTGCGTTTGATCAATTAGTTGATTGACTACAAAGCTAGGGGACCACGCCGCGGGTGTCAAGGGGCTATTTCAGGGCTTTTTGGCGACCTTGCGGATGATGGCGCGCAGCCGGTCCAACCGGCCCGCGATCTCCCGTTCCGCGCCGTGACTGGTGGGTTGGTAGTAGTCGACACCGACTAGCTCGTCGGGCGAATATTGTTGCGGCACAACGCCATCCGGGTCGTCATGGGAGTACTGGTAGCCGATGGCGTTGCCGAGTGCGTTGGCCCCGGAGTAATGGCCGTCGCGCAGATGGGCGGGCACCAGACCCGCCTTGCCCGCCTTGATGTCGTCCATCGCCGCGCCCAACGCCGCGATGACCGCATTGGACTTGGGTGCGGTGGCGAGATGGATGGTGGCATGCGCCAGCGTGAGCTGCGCTTCCGGCATGCCGATCAGCTGAACCGTCTGCGCGGCGGCCACGGCGGTCTGCAGGGCGGTCGGGTCTGCCATGCCGATGTCCTCGCTGGCCAGAATCATCAACCGGCGAGCCACGAAGCGCGGGTCCTCCCCCGCCACCAGCATCCGGGCCAAATAGTGCAGGGCGGCGTCGACGTCGGAGCCGCGGATTGACTTGATGAACGCGCTGATCACGTCGTAGTGCTGGTCGCCGTCGCGGTCGTAGCGGACGGCGGCCTGGTCCAGTGACTGCTCGATGGTCTCGACGGTGACCTGCCCACCCGCTTCGGCCGCCACCTCCAGCGCCGTCAGCGCCCGGCGCGCATCCCCGGCCGACAGCTGCACCAGCAATTCGACGGCGTCGTCGGTGACCTCGATCTGTCCGCCCAGGCCGCGCGGGTCCTCGGTGGCCCGGTTGACCACGGCGCGGACGTCCTCGGCGGTCAGCGGGAGCAGCTGCAGGATCAGCGACCGGGACAGCAGCGGCGCGACCACCGAGAACGACGGGTTCTCGGTGGTGGCCGCGACCAGCAGCACCACCCGGTTCTCGACGGCCGAGAGCAGTGCGTCCTGCTGTGTCTTGGAGAACCGGTGCACCTCGTCGATGAACAGCACGGTCTGCTCGCCGTGCGCGGCGGCACGTCGCGCCGTGTCGATCACGGCGCGCACCTCCTTGACGCCCGCGGAAACCGCGGACAGCGCCTCGAATCGGCGGCCGGTGGCCTGCGAGATCAGCGACGCCAGCGTCGTCTTGCCGGTGCCCGGCGGGCCGTACAGGATCACCGACGCCGCGCCGGAACCCTCGACCAGCCGGCGCAGCGGCGAACCGGGCTGCAGCAGGTGGTCCTGGCCGACGACTTCGTCGAGGGTCGCCGGGCGCATGCGCACAGCCAGCGGCGCGGCCCCCGAGGAGGCGCCGTCGGTCAGCCTCGAATCGCCGGGCAGGTCGAAAAGACCCTCGGACACGGTTTCTGCTTACCACGTCGGCACGACATACGATCGCCGTGTGCTGCTGAACCGGGCCACCGCCGAAGGCATCGCGGACCGCAGCATCACCCTGGTGTTGCGGCGATGGGACGCTGGATCACCGTGGACCTGCCGGTACCTGGAGATGATCGCCGCCAACGAGGCGGTCCGCGCACCCGACCTGGCCGCGCGCGTCGGGCTGGACACGCTCCGGTTCAAGCGCCGGGTGCGCCAGCTCAAGGGCCTCGGCCTGACCATCAGCCTGGACGTCGGCTACCGCATTTCCCCGCGCGGCCGCGCATATCTGCGCGCGGTGGGATCTAGCTGTCGATGATGGTGTGGATGAACCGCATCTTCTCCAGCACGGCGGGCGGCAGCACGAACGGGTAGAGGTCCCGCTTACCCATCGACCGGTTGATCATGTTCAGTGCCCACGACAGCGGCAGCCACATTTCGATAATCTGGTCGAATCCGCTGGGGCCCAGCACTCTTCGCTCGAATGTCGCGGCCGCCGGGGCAAAGCCGTATGCCGCAGCGGTGTCCAGACTGCCACGGATGTGCAGGTAGTGCGCAAAGGTTTCGGCCCAGTCCTCGGCCGGGTCCATGGTGGCGTAGGACGAGACGTAGATCTCTTGCCAGCCGTCCGGCGGGCCGTCCTGGTAGTGGCGGTCCAGCGCGCCCTGGTAGTCGGCGGCGGGATCGCCGAACAGCTCCCGGAACCGGCGCGTGTAATCCTGCGAGGCGCTGACCAGTCGGTAGTAGTAATAGTGGCCGATTTCGTGGCGGAAGTGCCCCAATAGCGTGCGGTACGGCTCGTCCATCTCGATGCGCAGCTGCTCGCGGTGGACGTCGTCGCCCTCGGCGAGATCCAGTGTGATCACGCCGTTTTGGTGGCCGGTGAACACCGTTTCCTGCAGGCTGGAGAGCAAGTCGAACGCCAAGCCGTACTCCGGGTCCTCGTCGCGACCGACGATGGGCAGCTTCAGCTCGGACAACTCGGCGATCAACCGCCGTTTGGCCCTCTCCGCGTTGGCAAACGCCGGCAGCGCCTTGGTATCGGAGTCATTGGGCCGGGTGCGGGTAAGGGCGCACGAGGTGCACAACTTCTCGATATGCCCCTTCTCGACGAGCCAATTACATTCGGCCAGATGCATATTGGCGCACAGTTGGTACTTGTCGGCGTCGACGAAGCCCGTCTGCCCGCTGTCCTCGCCCGATGCGATCACCAGCAGCGCCATGTCGTCGAGCGAGAAGCCCAGCGGGCGGCGGCAGGACAGGCACAACGAGTTTTCGAAGGCCAGGTGCTGACCACAGTTGGGACAGATGAAGTCACGCATGCAGCACTCCCTCATCGAACGGCGCCACATCCACGGCGACGTCGATGACGCTGCTCTCGGAGTGGGTGTAGATGATGCCGCGCAGCGGCGGGACATCGGCGTAGTCGCGACCCCAACCCACGATGATGTAGCGCTCATCCACCATCTGGTCGTTCGTCGGATCCAGCCCCAGCCACTGGTTCTGCGGTGTCCACACCGATGCCCAGGCATGCGTGGCGTCGATGCCGATCATCCGTTCCTTACCCGGTGGCGGATCGGTGGCCAGATAACCCGAAACGTAGCTGGCGGCAAGGCCGTTGGCACGCAGGCAGGCGATCGCCAGACGGGCGAAATCCTGACAGACCCCTTCCTGGGCCGTGAGCATGTCGCTGACCTGGGTGGAGACGGTCGTCGAACCCGACCGGTAGGTGAAGTCGTTGAAGATCCGCGATGTGAGGTCGCGCAGCGCTTCGATCAACGGGCGGCCCGGCGCGAAGCTCGGCGCGGCGTAGGCGCGCACCTCATCGGTGATCTCTGGTGGCTGCAGGTCGAGGGTGAACTCCGTCGCCAGTGCAGCGTCCAGGCCGACCGGGCGCGCGATTTCCCAAGGGGCCAGCGCCGATCCGGCGTCATAGAGTTCCGGTGGCGGTGGGTCCACCTCGACGATCGACTCGCTGGTGACCGAGAGCTTGCGATGGGGCTCGGCGACATGGAAGTAGGAGCTGACGTTCCCGTACGCGTCCCGGCTGGTGGAGCTGTCGGCCGGCTCGGGGTCGATCCGCAACGTGTGCGAGAAGCATCGCTGCAGGGCGGAGTCGCGTGGCGTGAGAAAGCCGCGTCCATAGGAACTGGTCACGACGTCGGAGTACCCGTAAACCGTGCTGTGAGTGACTTGATAGCGACGGGCCGTCACGGCATCATCCGTCGTACATCGGGTCCCCACAGCGGCTGCATGCCGCCGGGTAGCGAGAGATGCGTCGCGGTGATGACACCGGACAGGTCGCGCAGAGCGCTGTGCATCCCGTCGAGGAGATCGGCCAACTCCGACCGCCGGCCGTCCGGGGTGACGATTTCCAGGCCGGCCGGATCGAGGCGACGTAACCGGGTGCCGATCTCGTCGACCAGCCGCTCGGGTCGCGACGAGCCCGACGAGCCGGGCAGCGTCTTGAGGTTGGCCCGCAGCCGCTCGAATTGGTACACCAGCGACCGCGGGTTCTCCGCATCGAGCAGGACCAGATCGGCCACGGCAGCAACACTAACCACTCCCAGGTTGCGCCGCCGGTAGCTGACCGCCGACTCGCAGGTCACCAGGGCGGACTCGGTGATGGTTTCCTCGGCACCGGGGCTGCGGACCGTCGTCAACGTTGCACGCAGCAACGCGGTCAGCATGAGGCCGCGCTCGATCCGCTTGCCGATGTCCATCATCGTCCAGCCGACGTCCCGCACCATCGATTCGGCGGCCACCCCGGAGAGCGCGAGCATTCCGGCCAGCGTCTCGCTGTGCGCCGACGCCAGCGGGGTGTCGTCGCCATCGCGGCCCACCGCGGGCGGGGCAGCCGACTGCTGCGCCAGCGCACGGTCCACCGCGCCGAGCACCATCCACGTGTCGTTGGACATCTGGTCGCGCACCGACCGGGCCGCCAGGCCGAGTCGCTCGACGGATTGCGCCAGCGACCCGGATCGGTGCCGGTCCGCGGTCACCAACCACAGCGTGCGTGGCGCCTGCGCCACGATGTCCGCGGACGACCCGCCCGCGCCGGTGTCGGTTCCGCTGACCTCGCCGATCGCCGCCAGCAGCACCGGCACACATTCGCTGCCCTCCATGTCCGGGCGGTAGCGGTACTCGTGATAGCGCTCGCGGGTGACGATGAGCAGCCTGGCCATGTTCTCGGCACGTTCGGCGTAACGCCCCATCCAGAACAGATCCGACAGCACCCGCGGCGAGCTGACCGCGCGGGTGGGGCTGGGAGTTATCGTCGGTAGCTCCACCGGGGGTGCAATCCGCTCGGCCTTCGCACGGGTAGGCATGCGTACCCAAATATCCTTTGCCGCAACGGTGTTGATTTTGAGTGCGGCATTTCCAGGAGCCAACAGATAGCCAAGGCCGCCGACCATGGGTGCGTAGCCGCTGCGCTGGGACACCGTGAACAGCCGCATACCGACGCTGGCCGATGACAGCGCGCCCGGGTGGTAGTCGGTGGGGGCCGACGAGAACAGCGGCAGCTCCTGGCCGACCCACTGCCACGGTGTGGCCTCGATACGCGCGGCCAGCGACTCGCGTTGCTTGGACGTCAGCGCCGGTCCGACGATCGTGTCGCCGCCCACCACGGGCTTGATCAACAAGGACGACAGCTTGGTGAGTAGATGCGAACGCTCCACATCGATGCCGCCCCAATACACCGGTGCCGTCTCGAGCAGCGCCGTCTCGCCCACCAGGGACTCGGCCAGCTCGGGCAGAAAGCGAAGCAGCCCAGGGCTTTCCAGGATGCCGCTGCCGAGCGTGTTGACCACGGTCACCGCCCCGCGACGCAGCACCTCAACCAGCCCCACCACGCCCAGCCGGGAGTCGGCGCGTAGGTCCAGTGGGTCGGCGAAATCGGCGTCCACCCGGCGCAACACCACGTCGACCCGCTTGAGTGTGCCCAGCGACCGCATCCACAACTTGCCGTCGCGCACCACCAGGTCGGCGCTCTCCACCAGCGGGAAGCCCAGCACACTGGCCAGATACGCCTGGTCGAACGCCGTCTCGGAGTGAATACCGGGGCTGAGCACCACCACCACCGGTTCCTCCGCGGATTCGGGTGCCGCGTCGATCAGCGCCAGCCGGAGCGCCTGCGCCCATGGCGAGGCCGGCCGGGGCCCGATCCGCTCGTAGAGATCCGGGATGGCGTGCGCGACGACGCGCCGATCGGCCAGGGCGTAGCCGGCGCCCGACGGCGCCTGTGTCCAGTCGGCGTTCACCCGGAAGGAGCCGTCGGCCGCGCGGCTGATGTCACAGCCATGCATGAACAGCTGGTGCCGGCCGGGCACTTCGATCCCCTTGGCGGCCCGGACATACCCCGGATGGGCGAACAGCAGCTGCGCGGGCAGCACCCCGCTGGTCACCGAGCGCCGAGGGCCGTACAGGTCGGCGAGCACCGCGTCGAGTAGCCGCGAGCGTTGCACCAGACCGGATTCCAGCGTGTCCCAGTCGGTCGCCGAGATCAGCAGGGGCAGCGCATCGAGGTGCCACGTCCCGGGTGCGGCGGTGCCGTCGCCGTTGGTGACGATCTCGGCGTTCGGGTCTATCTGGATGTAGCTGATGCCGTCGTTGTCGACCAGGCTGCGCACCACCGCGCGCAGTCGCTCGAGGCCACCCCGGCCCCGGTCGCCGACGCATTCGGCGAACTCAACCCAGGACGGCCGGATACTGCCTGTGGCGTCGACGAATTCGTCGTACCCGGTGACCGCGCCGCCACGCAGGTCGAACAGCGCCTGCTGGGCCCGCGCGGCGCGGTAGCCCGCCAGCAAGCGGTCGACGTCATGGGTGTTCGCAGTGGGAAATGACATCAGTGCAGAACGGTACGCACCCGGCACAGATCAAGCATGCCCAGCCACGCCGAATCCGGGCGCCATTCAGTCGCCGACGCGGCGCACCCACAACACCAGCACACCGGCCGGCACGATCCCGACCAAGTTCACCGCGAGCTGGGTGGCCGACTTGGCCGCCACGTCCCAGTCCCCCAGCGTGGCCGCCACCACGGCGAAGCCGGCGGCAGGCACCGTCGTCACCGAGATGAAAACCCCAACCAGCGCTGACGATTTCGCCGACACCAGCGACAGCATCCCCGCCGCACCCGCCAACAACGCGACCACGAACGACAGCGGCCCGAATTCGGGCCCGACCACCATCGCGCCGACCACGGTGCACCACCAGGTGGGTGACGCCCGGATTGTTGGTCAGGAGGTCGAGCAGCCGGTCACCCAACTCGACCGGAGCGATCAACCGTAAGTGCAGCACGACGGGCACAGTGGTGGCATGAGAGAAATGTTGTGGCGGCTGCGAACGGAATGGGATGAATTCGTCGGACCAGAGGCGACGGCAACCGACAACACGATCACATTGGCGCTGGGGATTCTGGGCGCCATCACTGCGCCGAACCTGATGCTGCGGGTGATGGCCGCCGACCTGTGGGGCGGAGCGTGGGCGAACAACACCAAGGCGTGTGCGCGCTGGTATGAGCGGCCGGCTCAAACCGACGGCGACCACCTGCGGTTTGCGGCCTTGCATGCGCATCCGGCGCTGCTGGCGTGGATGGATCGTGCCGAACCTCGACGGGTCAGGGCGTGGGCTTGGGCATCGGCCCACTACGGGTACCTGATGGCGTCGACACTCGCCATCCGCAGGTCGCCGCGGCGACGCCGGGTTCTGGGCGCCACGTTGACAGCCGGCGGGGTCTTACTCGACGCGGCGATGGGTCCATCGCGCGCGGCGCCGTGGTTCGCGCCGGTGTACTACACGAAGCTGTTGCTCGGACACGCCTCGGCGGCGCTCTGGCCGGATTCCGCGCTGACGGAATCGTGAACCAGTTGGAAGGGGGTAACCAAGCATTTTTGCGCGACTCTCCATTGCCGCCTCCCTTTGCACTACTGTCACTCTCGTGTTGACGAAATACCCGCGGTGTGCTGGTCGAAACCGAAATCCCCCACCCATGACGCGGCGGTTGGGGGCCCTTGCCGGAGCCGTGTCGCTCGGAGTCGCGATTGTGGGTTGTTCCTCCTCGCAACAGCTGTCCACCCCGGAGGCCCGAGTCGTCATCAACGGGCAGGGCGACAACTATCAGGTGACCTGCCTCCAGTCGGGGCGGGCATGGACGATCGAGACGCTCGACGAGGAACCCGGGTTCACCGCAACGGTGGACACCGGCGACGCCGTCACTGCCGAAGCGGTGGACATTCGCAATATCGGCGGCTTCACCGGCACTTTCTGGAAAGACAACATCGGTGAGGCGGACGCCGAACTGGGCCAGGGTACCTTCAGCATCAGCGGCGAAGGCGAGGGGTCCTTCGCCGACAAACCCAACCACCGGGTGAGCGCGACGTTCGACATCACCGCCAACTGCTGACCGAGGGCCTCCCGTCGTGGCTTCCTGGGCGGACGTGGCTCGTATCGTCGCCGCACTGCCGGAGACAACCGAGGCGACGCCGCGCAACTGGCGGGTCCGCAAGAAGCTGATCGCCTGGGAGCGTCCACTGCGCAAGGCCGACTATCAGGCGCTCGGCGCGGCGGCTCCCGACGACGACATCCTCGGCGCCCGCGTCGCCGACGAGGGCGTCAAGTTCGCGCTGATCGCCGACGATCCCGGCGTGTACTTCACCACCCCGCACTTTGACGGCTACCCGATGGTGCTGGTGCGACTCGCCGAGATCAGCGTGCCCGAGCTTACCGAACTCATCACCGAGGCCTGGCTGGCGCAGGCGCCGAAGACAGTGGTCAAAGCATTCCTGGCGAACTCCGATTAATTGCGCCCGCGTCAGAGGATCATCGGACGCATGTCCGCAACAGATCCCACTTTTTACCGCAGCCCGGGCGCCGCCGTCGCCGCCGCGCCCGAGGAGCTCGCCTACGTTGTCGCGTTCGATCCCGCGGGCCGGGCCAAGGATGCGCTCGCCGTGCTGGACTGCAACCCCGACTCCTCCAGCTACGGCGGCGTGGTGGGCTGGACCGAGCTGCCGACGGCCGGCAACGAACTCCACCACTTCGGCTGGAACGCGTGCTCGAGTGCGCTGTGTCACGAAGGCCACGACCACCACAACGGCCTCGAACGTCGCTACCTACTGGTGCCCGGCCTGCGTTCGTCGAACACATATGTTCTGGATACCAAGCCAGAACCGCGAAACCCGGTGCTGAAGCACACCATCGAGGCCAGTGAGCTGGCCGCCAAGGCCGGATACTCGCGGCCGCACACCGTGCACTGCGGGCCGGGTGGCATCTTCATGTCGGCGTTGGGCGGCGCAAACGGCGACGACGGACCGGGCGGTGTCGCCCTGATCGACCACGACACCTTCGAAGTGCTCGGATCGTGGGAGCGGGACCGGGGACCGCAGTTCTTCGCCTACGACGTGTGGTGGCACCTGCGGCAGGACACGGTCGTGACGTCGGAGTGGGCGACGCCGTCGATGATCGAGAATGGGCTCAATCCCGAGGACCTGCTCGGCCGCAAATTCGGTCATCATCTGAATTTCTGGAGCATGTCGGAGCGCACACTCACCCAGCGCATCGACCTCGGGGACGAGCATCAGATGGTGTTGGAGTTGCGCCCCGCCCATGACCCGTCCAAGTCGTACGGGTTCGCCGGAGTGGTAATCAGTGTCGAGGATCTGTCCGGTTCGATCTGGTTGTGGCACCGCGAAGGTGATCAGTGGGTGGTCGAGAAGGTGATCACCATCCCCGCCGAGCCGGCCGACACCGACGACCTGCCGCCCGCGCTGCAACCGTTCGGTGCCGTGCCACCGCTGATCTCCGACATCGACCTGTCGGTCGACGACCACTGGCTGTACGTGTCATGTTGGGGCACAGGAGAACTCAAGCAGTATGACGTTAGCGATCCGTTCCACCCGCGGGAGACGTCGTCGGTCCGCCTGGGCGGAATAGTGCGGCGCGAGCCGCACCCGGCGGTCCCAGACCTGCGGCTCCGCGGCGGGCCGCAGATGGTGGAGATCAGCCGCGATGGTCGCCGGGTCTATGTCACCAACTCGCTGTACGCGGCATGGGACGAGGTCTTCTACCCCGACGGTGTCGGGGCGTGGATGGCCAAGCTCGATGCCGACGTGTCGGCCGGCGGTCTGGTCGCCGACCCCGGGTTCTTCCCGCACGGCGACGACTTCCGCGGGCTGCGGGTCCATCAGGTCCGGCTGCAGGGCGGTGACGCGTCGAGCGACTCCTACTGCTTCACCAACTGAACCGCGAGCTCATCGAGCGGCTGTGATCAGGCCCGCTGCAATTCGAACAGCGGGATGACCCGGCTCGTGTTGGCCTGGTACTCCCCGAAGCCCGGTGCCGCGGCGACGATCTCGTCGAAGATCTCGTCGCGCTCGGCGCGCGGCAACTCACGAGCGTTCACGTCGTAGTCCGTCGTGCCGACCTCGATGTGCGCCCGTGGGTTGGCCCGCAGGTTGTGCACCCAGTCGGGGTTCGTGTCGGCACCGGCCTTCGAGCCGACGATGATCGTCTTGCCGTCGATGTCCAGATACGCCAGCGGCGCCAGCCGCGGCTGACCCGACTTGGCGCCGGTCGTGGTCAGTAGCAGCAGGGTGGCGCCCTCGAACGGGCCGCCGACCTTGCCGCCGTTGGCATGGAACTCGTCGACGATGCTCTGGTTGAACGCCTTCATCGTCTCGGCGTCGGGTATTTGACTCATGCCCCCTCAACCTTCTTCGGCTTGGCGTCTATTCCGGATTCCTTGCGCTGCTGCGGCGTGATCGGTGCCGGTGCGCCGGTCAGCGGGTCGACGCCGCCACCGGACTTCGGGAACGCGATGACTTCCCGAATCGAGTCCATCCCCGCCAGTAGCGCGGTGATCCGGTCCCAGCCGAACGCGATGCCGCCGTGCGGTGGCGCACCGAACATGAACGCCTCCAACAGGAATCCGAACTTCTCCTCCGCCTCGGCCTTGTCCAAGCCCATCACCGAGAACACCCGCTCCTGAACGTCGCGGCGGTGGATACGGATCGAGCCGCCGCCGATCTCGTGGCCGTTGCAGACGATGTCGTAGGCATCGGCCAGCACGGTCCCCGGATCGGATTCGAGGCTGTCCTCCCATTCCGGCTTGGGTGCGGTGAAGGCGTGGTGCACCGCGGTCCAGGCGCCCGAGCCGACGGCGACGTCACCGGCGGCGGTCGCCTCGTCGGCCGTCTCGAACAGCGGCGGGTCGATCACCCAGACGAAGGCCCACGCGTCGGGGTCGATCATGTCCAGCCGCCGCGCGATCTCGATGCGGGCGGCGCCGAGCAGTGCACGTGACGACTTGGCCTGGCCCGCCGAGAAGAACACGCAGTCCCCCGGTTTGGCGCCGACGTGGGCGGCCAGGCCGTCGCGCTCGGCGTCGGACAGGTTCTTCGCCACCGGTCCCCCGAGCGTGCCGTCGTCGTCGACCAGGACATACGCCAGCCCGCGATGACCGCGCTGCTTGGCCCAGTCCTGCCAGCCGTCCAGCGTTCGCCGTGGCTGCGAGGCCCCGCCCGGCATCACCACGGCACCGACATAGGGCGCCTGGAACACCCGGAACGGGGTGTCTTTGAAGAAGTCCGTGCACTCGACCAGCTCGAGCCCGAACCGCATGTCGGGTTTGTCGGAGCCGAAGCGGCGCATCGCCTCCGCGTAGCTGATGCGCGGAATCGGGGTGGGCAGCTGATATCCGATCAGCGCCCACAACGCGGTGAGGATCTGCTCCGAGATCGCGATGACGTCTTCGGCGTCGACGAAGCTCATCTCCAGGTCGAGCTGGGTGAACTCCGGCTGCCGGTCGGCACGGAAGTCCTCGTCGCGGTAACACCGCGCGATCTGGTAGTAGCGCTCCATGCCGGCCACCATCAGCATCTGCTTGAACAGCTGCGGGCTCTGCGGCAACGCGTAGAACGAGCCGGGCTGCAACCGCGCCGGCACCAGGAAGTCGCGGGCGCCCTCCGGGGTGGACCGGGTCATCGTCGGTGTCTCGATCTCGACGAAATCTTGCTGGGCCAACACCTCGCGGGCGGCGGCGTTCACCTTGGAGCGCAACCGAATTGCCGCGCCCGGCCCATCGCGGCGCAGATCCAGATAGCGATATTTCAGCCGGGCTTCCTCGCCGGCGGGCTCATCGAGTTGGAACGGCAGCGGCGCACTCTCACCCAGCACGGTCAGCGATGTCGCGTTGATCTCGATGTCACCGGAGGGGATCTCCGGGTTGGCGTTGCCCTCCGGCCGGATCTCGACCACGCCGTCGACGGCGATGCAGAACTCGGCGCGCAGCCGGTGCGCCGCCTCCAGCACGTCGGCCTCGCGGAACACCACCTGCGACACCCCGGTGGCGTCGCGGAGGTCGATGAAGATCACGCCGCCGTGGTCGCGACGGCGCGCCACCCAGCCGGCCAACGTCACCTTCTGGCCGGCATCGGTGGCCCGCAACGAACCGGCGGCATTACTGCGCAGCACTAAAACTCCTGTGTGAAAGGCCTGAAGAGGACTGCCACAGTCTAAAGGGGGCGTGCCCGGCGGTAGCTTGTCATTCGTGGGCCGCAGCATCGCCGTCGTCGGACCCGGGGCCATCGGTGCGACCGCCGCGGCGCTGCTGCACGCCGCCGGGCATCCGGTCCTGCTGTGCGGGCATACGCCGCGCGAGTCCGTCGAAGTCCGGCCGGATGACCGGGAACCGATCGTGGTGCCGGGCCCGGTGCACATCGATCCAGCACAGGTCGAGGGTCCCGTCGACGTGGTGCTGCTGGCGGTCAAGGACACTCAGAACGAGGCGGCCGCCGGTTGGCTGGCGCGGCTGTGTGACGAGAACGCGGTGGTGTGCGCGCTGCAGAACGGTGTCGAGCAGGTCGAACGCGTGGGGCGGTTTTGTCCCGCTTCGACGGTGGTCCCCGCGGCCGTGTGGGTCTCGTCCGAGACGCAACCGGAGGGCTGGGTGCGCCTGCGCACCGGGGTGCGGCTGGTGCTGCCGGTGAGCGAGGCGGCCGAGAGCCTCGCCGAGCTGCTGCGCGGCGCCGGGGTGAGGGTCGATCTGGACCCGGACTTCATCACCGCCGCGTGGCACAAGCTCCTGGTCAACGCCGTGGTGGGGCTGATGGTGCTGACCGGGCGGCGCACCGGGATGTTCCACCGCGACGACGTGACCGTCCTGGCTCGCCGATATCTCGCCGAATGCCTCGCGGTGGCGCGGGCCGAGGGCGCCCACTTGGGTGACGACGTGATCGACGAAATCCTCGACATGCTCGGCCGGGCGCCGGCGGACATGACCACGTCGATCCTGACCGACCGCGAGAACAACGGCCCGCTGGAGTGGGACATCCGCAACGGCGTCATCGCGCGCAAGGCGGCCCGGCACGGCCTTGCCACGCCCATCAGCGATGTCGTGGTGCCGCTGCTGGCCGCGGCCAGCGACGGCCCCGGCTAGGGTCATTCCGTGTCAAAGATGTTCCCGTGCGAGCGGGTGGAAATGGACTTCATCGACGCCGCACCGTTTCGCTTCGTCAGCACGGTCGACCTCGCCATCACCCCGGAGCAGGTCTTCGAGGTGCTTTCCGATGCCGAGTCCTGGCCGCACTGGGCGACGGTGATCACCAAGGTGACCTGGACCAGCCCCGAACCGTTCGGTGTCGGCACCACGCGAACCGTCAACATGCGCGGCGGCATCGTCGGCGACGAAGAGTTCCTGGCATGGGAGCCCTACTCGCACATGGGCTTTCGCTTCAACGAGGCCTCCACGAACAGCATCGCGGCGTTTGCGGAGGACTATCGCGTTGTGCCCACCGCTAGCGGCTGCCATCTGACCTGGGTGATGGCCATGAAGCCGAACGGGACAGCGGCGCGGCTCGGAATGTCGATCGGCCGGCCGGTGATGGCCAGGATGTTCCAGAAGTTCCTGTACAACCTGCGTGACTACACCGACGAGCGCTTCGCCACCGCGGCTTAGTACAGGTCGCCCCAGGCCTTGCGGCGCTCGGCGTCGGGATCGGACACCACCATGTCGCGGGCGGACAGGATGATGCGGGTGAAGCGTCGGTCGGTGTCGTAGATCGGCCAGTCGTGCCCGCTTGACCAATGGATCTCGCCCGTCTCCCAACCCTTTCCGGCGAAGTCGAGCCACGCCCGCTGCATGCGCCGGCCGACCGATGGCTGCAGTCGCCGGCCGAGCGGATGCATCTTGCGGCCCAGATACGAGCCGTAGCTGTGCTGAATGTGCACGATCTCGCTGCCGTGCGTGGCGCCCAGGCCGAGCACTCGCAGGCTCCAGCCGAAATGGTCGAACCGGTACATGTGGGTCGGCGCGTGCGCACTGTAGGCGTCGGCGAAGGCCCAGGCGGGCCCGCCGAACATGACGTCGGAGCCGAACGCGACCAGCGCCCGTCGCCGCGGGTAGTCGGGGTAGGCCGCCAGCACCCTGTCTCTGGCGTCGGGTGCCACCCGGTTCAGGTAGGCGTCGATGGAGGCCGTCGTGGTCGGCAGCATCGGCGGTTTGGTCCAGGCGAACATCGACGCTTCGTGGCTATTGGTGCCGATGATCAGCGGAATCCGGGCCAGCTCCCCCGCGCGGGCGGCGTCCACCGGATGCCGCGGCAGCAGGTCGACACCGTAGGTCAGCCCATAGGCCAGCGTGGGTGTGGCCGCGGCGCTCTTCAGCTGCAACCGGCCTGCGGCGCGGCGCAGTTGCCGTTGCGGCAGGGCCTTGACCTCGGCGGCGCTCACGCCGAGCCGGTGCAGGAACTCATGCGCCCGTTTCGCCCGGAGCTCCCGGTCGGCGATCAGCGGCAGCGCGGGACTCTGTGCGATCGCCCGGCTGAAGAGTCCGTCGGCGGCCGGGCTGGCCAGCAGGGCGAGCACCGAGGTGGCCCCGGCCGATTCGCCGTAAACGGTCACCCGGTCCGGGTCACCGCCGAACGCGGCGATGTTGTCGCGGATCCAGCGCAGCGCCGCCAGCTGGTCGCGCAGCGCGAGGTTGTCGTCGAAGCCGTCGCCGAGATCGCCGAGCTCGAAGCCGCCGAATACCCCGATCCGGTAGGTGATGTTGACCACCACCACGTTTCCGTTGGCGGCCAGCCGAGAACCGTTGTAGAGCTGAAATTGGCCCGCACCGAATACGAATGCCCCACCTGGAATCCACACCATCACCGGTAGCGAGCCGCTGGTGTCCGGCGACCACACCGTCAGCGTCAGGCACGCCTCGTCGCGAACCTTCGGATCGTCGCGGCCGCCGCCGACGAACGACTTGCTCTGCGGCGGCAGCGGTCCGTGCTCAACGGCATCGCGCACGCCCGGCCACGGCCGCAACGGGCCGGGCGCCAGAAACCTGCGTTTACCAACCGGTTGCTCGCCGTACGGCACGCCGCGCCAGACCCCGACGCCGCGCTCGGTCGTGCCGCGCAAATCCCCAGAAACCGTGTGCACGACGGTGGATTGTCCGGCAACGACTGCCACACCCGAATCGTAGTGTGCAAAGCTGATGCCATGACCTTCAGCGAGGGTATGCAGATCGACACCAGCACCACGTCGACCAGCGGCGGCGGCCGCGGCCCGGGCCGCGGAATGGCGATCGGCGGCGGCTTCGGCGGTCTACTCATCGTGGTGGTCGCGCTGTTGCTCGGAGTCAATCCCGGCACCGTGATCCCGCAACAGCAGGGCACGTCCGTCGGCCAGGACGTCGCGGCACCGGGGTTCGACCTCAGCCAGTGCAAGACGGGCGAAGACGCCAATCGGATCGTGCAATGCCAGGTGGTCGCTACGGGCAATTCGGTGGACGGGGTATGGGAGCAGTTGGTGCGCGGCTACACCCGTCCAGAAGTGCATCTGTTCAGCGGCTCGGTCGACACCGGCTGCGGCCCTGCGACTAGCGAAGTCGGACCGTTCTACTGCCCGGTGGATCGGACGGCATACTTCGACACCGACTTCTTCCAGGTGCTCGTCGATCAGTTCGGTTCCACCGGAGGGCCATTGGCGAACGAGTACGTCGTCGCGCACGAGTTCGGCCACCACCTGCAGAACCTGCAGGGCACCCTCGGCCGGGCGCAGGGGCCGGGCGCCGCAGGCGCCACCGGTGCCGGCGTACGCACCGAGCTGCAGGCCGACTGCTACGCCGGCGTGTGGGCGCATTACGCGGCGATCACCAGGCAGGAGAGCACCGGGGAGCCGTACCTGCTGCCATTGAGCGACAAGGACATTGCCGACGCGCTCTCGGCGGCATCGTCGGTTGGCGATGACCGGATCCAAGCGGCCGCCACCGGGCGAGTGAGCCCCGAGTCGTGGACGCACGGATCTTCCGAGCAGCGCGAGAAATGGTTCACCATCGGCTATCAGAGCGGCGATCCCAACAAGTGCGACACCTTCGCCACGAACGACCTTGGGTAGGCGCCCCACTGCAGTCGATGCCGTAGCAGAACGCTATCTCGAAACCTTCGCCGCGCTGGATCCTTGTGCGGCGACGGAATTGGGTATCACCGGCCACGACGACGACATCACCGACTACTCCCCCGATGGCGTAGCCGCCCGGGCCGCCGCCGCCCGCTCGGCCCTGCGGCGGCTGGACGGTGTGGAGCCCGAAGACGACGTCGACACCGTCACAGTGGCCGCGATGCGCGAACGGCTGAGCATGCTCATCGAACTCCACGATGCCGGACTGGATGTCGGCGATCTCAACGTGATCGCGTGCCCGCTGCAGACAATGCGCGAAGTGTTCGACCTTATGCCCACGGACACCGACGACGACTGGGCGATGATCAGCCGGCGACTGTCCCGGCTGCCGGACCGCGTCGCGGGCTACGCCGAAGCACTACGGGCGGCCGCCACCACCGGCCACGCGCCCGCGCTTCGGCAGGTCAGCCGCGGGGTCGAGCAGGCCGGCCAGATCCAGCAGCTGTTCGTCGACATGGTTGCCAATGCCGCGCAAGGCAATTCCCCACTACACGCCGAACTGCAGGAACGCGCATCGGCAGCCGCCGACGCCTACGCTCGGCTCGCCGCAATGCTGCGCGAGGAGATCGCGCCGCATGCCCGTGCCGAGGACGCGTTCGGGCGCGACGCCTATCGGCTGTTTTCCCGGGCGTTCCTCGGCGCCACGATGGACCTCGACGAAACCTACGAGTGGGGCCTGCGCCAGCTGAACGCCATTGTGGCCGAACAGGAGTCGATCGCGCACCGGCTCTATCCCGGGTCGTCGGTGGCCGATGCACTGCGCCGGCTGAACGACGAACCGCGCTATCTGGTGCACGGCGCCGATGCCCTGCAGGACTGGATGCAGGACCTTTCCGACCGCGCGGTGGAGTCGCTGGCCGACACGCACTTCGAGATCGGCGAACCGCTGCGCCGCCTGGAATGCCGGATCGCGCCGACCCAGACCGGCGGCATCTACTACACCGGCCCGTCGGAGGATCTGAGCCGCCCGGGGCGGATGTGGTGGTCGGTTCCGCCCGGCGTCGACACCTTTCACACCTGGCAGGAGATGACCACGGTCTTCCACGAAGGTGTGCCCGGCCATCATCTGCAGATCGGCCGCGCGGTGGTACTGGCCGACCAGCTGAACCGGTGGCGCCGGCTGGGCTGCTGGGTCTCCGGGCACGGCGAAGGCTGGGCGTTGTACGCGGAACGGCTGATGGCCGAGCTCGGCTGGCTCGACGATGCGGGTAACCGGATGGGAATGCTTGACGCCCAACGCTTCCGGGCCGCGCGAGTGGTTATCGACATCGGTGTGCACTGCGGGCTGACCGCCCCGGATGGCGATGTCTGGGACGCCGAGAAGGCGTGGATGTTCCTGCAGTCGCACAGCGCGATGGCCGAAGCGAACCTGCGCTTCGAGTTGGACCGCTACCTGGGCTGGCCCGGCCAGGCGCCGTCGTACGCGATCGGGCAGCGGATTTGGCAGCGGCTGCGCGACGAGGCGCTGGGCCGTGGACTGTCGTTGAAGGAGTTTCACCGCCGTGCTTTGGATCTGGGCGGTCTGCCGCTGGACGTGCTCAGGTCGGCTTTGTCGGCGGGCTGAAGATCCAGCGCTGCGGCGGTTAGCCGACCGGAACCAGGTCAGGCTCCAGCGAGGGGCAGGTCGTCACACCGCCACGGAACAAGGTCTCCGTTGCTTCTACCGAATCGGCCGGGATTCCCGCGGCCATCAGCGCTTGCGCCTTGAAAACCCGGGCCGCTCCGCTCAGCCGGTAGCAGACGGAGTCGATGTCCTGCTCCACTTGACCGGTGTCGCCCCACACCGCCACTTCGGCTAGGCCGTGGTCCAACGTCAAGGAGAACTCCTCGCGAACGCGTTCGTCCGCTGCGTAGATGTCGGCAGCGACGGCGAGGGTCGCGGCCCGTTCGGGGTCGCTGCTGATCGTCTCGAAGTCGCCGTCGAGATCCAGCGTCGTCGCACCCAGAATCTGCAGTGCCCGCTCACCGCTGCGATCGGCAAGCAGAACATCGACCGTCCAGCCCGCCATTCGGCGGTCGAACAACAGCCCCCCCACCGACGCGACAACGTCGGCGACGCTGGACGCGATGACGGTCATTTCATATCGGAGAACCCTGTCGGCACGAGCCCGAGAACGTGCAAACGAAAGTACTGCCTGCTCATCGCGACGGTTCAGGCCGAAGGTCTGCGGCGACATGGCGGGTCCAATCGGTCGGGGACTGCGACAATCCAAGCGTGACACTTTTGACCGAATATGTAAAGGTTGACTTTTACAGCCGGGACTGCGCAGCGATCGAGGTGTCGCTGGTGCGCAGCGGCCGGATCAGCGCGTCTTGCGCGAACGACGCAATCAGTTCGCCCTCCTCGGTGTGCACCGCGCCACGCACATACGACATCCCGGCACCGACCTGGGTGCTCTCGTGGGTGTAGAGGATCCAGCCGTTCCACCGGACCGGCTCGTGGAAGCTGACCGTCACCGTCATCGGTGCGGTGGAGACCGTGACGTGCGCCTGACTGGTGCCGATGCCCTCGTGCGCGCGCATCGTCGTGGAAATCCCAAGGTGGCCGGTGAAGTAGGCGATCAGCGCCTTGGCCAGATCGTCCCGGGTGGGGATGGGGTCGTAGTGCAGCCAGGCGTACAGCTCGGGCGGCCCGACCTCGTCGGGGCTGTTGACGTCGGCCACGTCGACGAGGCGCAGTTCCCGCCCGACCATCGGCATCTCCGAGGCATTGGCGTCCGCCGGGCCTGCGACCTCGGGACGCGGAAGGTGGTGCCGGATCACATCGTCGGACGGCACATCGGTGAAGACCGTCACCGTGATGCACCGCTTGCCGTTCTGTGTCGCGGTGACGACCGCGGTGGCCGTGGACCGGCCTTCGGTCAGTACGTCGATGTCGAGCTCGACCGGCGGTCCGACCACCACCGCGCGGGCGAACACGGCGTGCGCCGAGCGCACCGACTTCTCCGGAAAGCGTTTGGCCACTGCGACAATCGCCTGCGCGAGTACCTGCGTGCCCTCCACCACCTGCCGCCCATCGGTGCCGGCGATACCGGTCTGCGCGGTGAAGCGGTTTTCTCCGGCGGGTTGCGCGTCGAACAAGTCGAGCAAGTCCGCGACGGTCCACTGCGTCTGCGCTGAATCAGTTGTCATGTTCGACCACCTTCACTCGTCGTCATCATGCGCGCATCACCGTCGCGGCGAATTCGGCCAGGGTGTCCGGCTGTGCGAAATCGGAGAACCATACGTAGAACCGTTCGACGCCCTGCTCGGACAGCCCGCCGAAATGGTCGCCGAGTTCGGCAGCGTCCCCGCAGACCAATCCGGTGCCGAGGTAGGAGAACCGACGTGTGGCGGCCTCGGTTACCGCCTGCCGGTCGGCGTCCCGGCCGACGAACCCGACCATCTGCTGGATCGACACCCGGGCGGATCCGGCCGTCGGCCGCAGCGTCGGCAGCTTCTCGAGCTCGGTGGCCGGGATGTTCCACCAGTCCGCATGCTGACGTACCAGGTTCATGGTCCGCTTGCCGATTCCGCCGATTACCAACGGAATTCGATGCGATGGCTGCGGCTGCTGGGTCACCTCCGACTCGTCGCCCTCGCCCCAGTACTGCCGAATGAGCGCCAGGTCTCGTTCCAGCCGATCCACCCGGGCGGGCGGGTTGTCACCATCGGGGATGTCGAATCGGGCGAACTCCTCCGGCCACGACCCCCAGCCCAGGCCCAGCTCGAACCTGCCTTCCGACGCGGCCGCCAGCGTCACCGCTTGCTTGGCCAGCGCCGCCGGGTGCCGGAATCCATCGCACAACACCAAGTGTCCGATCCGCAGCCGTTCGGTTCGCGCGGCCACCCAGGTCGCGACCGTCATTGCCTCCCAGATGCTTTGGTGCGGAGCGGCCGGCGTCTCGAGGTGGTCGATGAACGCGATCCCGTCGAAACCGTTCGCTTCGGCCGCTTGCGCGCGCTCGACGATGTCGGGGATGTCCATCCGCACCTGCGGCAGGAACAGGAACCATTCGGCCATGGGTCCAACACAGTAGCCGGAAGGCTACGCTGGCTCCACAAAACCGGTAACGTCATTCTCCGACGTGCTGCATGACGCGGAGGGGTGTTCCCATGGCGAAGCCGAACGGGCGGTCGGCGGGCGCTGTGCGCCTCGGACCTGAGTCCCGTACCAGTCAATTCATGAAGTCGGCGCTGGAGATCCTCGGCGAGACCGGGCGCACCGACTTCACCGTGCTCGAGGTGGTCGAGCGGTCGAAGACCTCGCTGCGGTCTTTCTACCAGCACTTTTCCACCAAGGATGAGCTACTGCTCGCGCTAATCGACAAGATCATGGCCGAGTCCACGAAGAAGTGGCAGCAAGAGACGCAGGGCCTCGACGCCGAAGCGGCGCTGCGCAAGCTCATCGATCGGATCACCGCCCCGGCGCCGTCGAGCACGCAAGACAGCATCAACAGGGGCCTGACCTACTACAACGACCACCTGGCCGAATCGCTGCCGAGCGAGTACGCCCGTGTCCTCTCGCCGCTGCATCGACTGATCCAGGACATCCTCAAAAGAGGCATCTCGGAGGGCGTCTTCCGGCCCGGACTGGACGTCGAAACCACCGCGGCGCTGATCATGCAGTCGGTGCTGGGCGCCATGCGGCTGCGTTCCCTCGGCGTCGAGTTGAACGGGGTGCCGATCGACGGCAATCACATCTACGACTTCTGTGTTCGCGGCGTGGAAAACCGCGCCGAACCGCTCTGACCTGCGCATTGTTTTTGCTGGTCCAGACGTGGTAATGTCATTACCACTAGCAGCCAATCAGACTTCCAGGAGGCGCAATGCCAGCACGCGAGCTCCCCTATCCGGTGTTCGACGCGGACAACCACTTTTACGAGCCCAAAGAGGCGCTGACGAAGTTCCTGCCGGACCATCGCAAGAACGTCATCGACTACATCGAAGTCCGGGGCCGCACCAAGATCATGGTGCGCAACCAAGTCAGCGACTACATTCCGAACCCCACCTTCGAGGTCGTCGCCCGTCCGGGCGCCCAGGAGGAGTACTTCCGGCACGGCAGCGGCGGCAAGAGCTTCCGTGAGGTGATGGGCAAGCCCATGAAGGCGATTCCCGCGTTCCGCGACCCCGCCGCACGGCTGGAGGTCATGGACGGACTCGGCCTCGACTATTCGCTGATGTTTCCGACCCTGGCCAGCCTGGTCGAGGAGCGGATGAAGGACGATCCCGCACTCATCCACGACGTCATCCACGCGCTCAACGAGTGGATGTACGAGACCTGGCAGTTCGACTACCAGGGCCGGATTTTCTCCACGCCGGTCATTACGTTGCCGATCGTGGACCGCGCCCTCGAGGAGCTCGAGTGGTGCCTGGAGCGCGGCGCGAAGACCGTCCTGGTCCGCCCGGCTCCGGTGCCCGGCATGCGCGGCACCCGGTCGTTCGGAACGGAGGAGTTCGACCCGTTCTGGGACGCCTGCGTGAAGGCCGGCATCCCGGTCTCCATGCACGCCTCCGACTCCGGCTACGCGGAGTATCTCAACGACTGGGAACCCGCCGACGAGTTCCTGCCGTTCAAGCCGACCGCATTCCGCATGGTTTCGATGGGCAAGCGGCCCATCGAGGACTCGATGGCGGCGCTCGTGTGCCACGGCGCGCTGACCCGCAACCCGGATCTACGCGTCCTGTCGATCGAGAACGGCGCGGACTGGGTGCCCTACCTCTTCAAGCAGTTCGAGGGCACGTACAAGAAGATGCCGCAGTCGTTCCCGGAGAATCCGATCGAAGCGTTCAAGCGCGGGGTTTACGTCGCCCCGTTCTGGGAGGACGACTTCGCGCAGATGGCCGAGCTATGCGGCGTCGACCGGGTGATCTTCGGTTCCGACTGGCCGCACCCGGAGGGTTTGGCGGAGCCGACCCACCTGATCGACGACCTACAGGGAATCGATGAGGAGGGGCAGCGAAAGGTCATGGGCGGCAACATGGTCGACCTGTTCAAGGTGCCGAACAAGATAGTGCACAACCCCGACGTGCCCG